>JAJZNT010000021.1 GCA_021811685.1 bacterium | reverse complement strand
TTACATTACTTCAGCAGAAAGGTTTTCCTTTGCGTTTACGTAAACGCACCTAACTCCGAGAACAACAACTTCAACTTCGCGGGCTGAGTCCGGAACCGACAATGAAAGGAGATTTGCTTGAACAGCAAAATCGAAATCGGTTCCTTCCGACTGGAGAGGGCGCCCCCGTCATAATACCCTTAAGGGGCATTTCGATAGTCTAACTGCAACGTCGCGTTGCACTTAGGCGCCTACGATGCTTGAGACGGAAAGTCGCGGTATCGACTGATATCCCTCGGCGTATGTCGCCCCCATCGTCGCTTCGGACAACTGTACTGGCTTGTGCAACGGTCCGAGAGGATATAGTTTCAGTCGACGCGTGGTAGATGGAGAGCGGGCAAAGGTGCGTGCGGATTGACCAGGAGGTCGAATTGGTTGATCGTCATCTACGATCCCTTTTCTTCTGACCTCTATTCTCCGCTCAATCCCAAACCTGCTTTCCATCTACTCCGTGAATGCGCGTTCATGCTGATGAGTCCAAAAGGACGAAAGTAGATAAATAAAACGTTGAGTTATGAGTTAGCAGGACTTATCACAGAAGCACCAATTAAAGTATAGCCAACAGAGTATATAGCTATGTATTAGTAAGTAAGGGTGGCTTTATCTGTTGAGTTAAAGTCGGCGATTTTGCTTTCTACTACTGCCTGAACGGCATCTATAACATGAGCGTTTATGAGTTTAGCTACGGAGTACTCATTGGGATCATCTTTAAGTGCTTTCTCGAGGGTAGTTCTATAGGCAATGCGCATATCTGAGTTAATATTTATCTTACTAACACCAATTTTTACCGCATCTTTAAAGTAATGTCCCGGTGTACCGCTGCCCCCATGAAGACTAATATTGCAAGACAAGGACTCTCTTATCCGTCCTAAAAGCTCTAGATCTAATACTTTAGGTACGGGGTACTTACCGTGCAGGTTGCCAATCGCCGCAGCAAACGTGTCAATACCGGTTTCCTCAACAAAAGCCTTTGCGCCGTCTGGCGTAGAAAAAGTTTTCTTAATTTCTTCATAATCGATTGTTTCTGTGTGCAAGTTAGAGCTCCCCCCAAAGTAATGGGGTTCACTTTCAACTAATGCGCCGGTTAATTTGGCATATTCTACTACCTCTTTAGTGGCGGCAATAATAGTCTCATCTGAAGCGTTATGATCAGCCTGAGATACATCTATATGGATAAATTCAAAACCCGCTTCAATTCCTGCCTTGGCCGCCTGTACACTAGGGCTATGATCTAGGTTTACATACATTTCTATGCCGTACTCGGCTTTAGTGTTATCCACAAGATCGCGTATATTGTTAAGTCCTATATCGCCTACTTCTCCGTGGCTGACTTCTACTAAGACCGGTGCGTTCAGTTTCTTAGCCGCTCTGGCCACCGCTAGCAGGGTTGGCTCGTCATCTAAATTAAACGCACCAAAAGCCCAGTGATCATTCCTGGCAGCCTCCATGCGCTGTCTGGCAATAGCACAATTCCTTCTTATTTCTTGTAGTGTTAATGGCAATTAGTTGTCTCCTTTCTTAGTAACAACCTCATGAGCGCTTAAACGAATATGTTCAGCATCTAAGCCAAAGTTCTTAAGTAGCTCATCTGGTGATCCTGATTCACCGAACCTATCCCTCATTCCTACTCGCCTCATTATCGCTTTAGTATTCTCGCTGATAAGTTCAGCTATTGCTCCGCCCAATCCGCCTATAATCTGACCCTCTTCAGCAGTTACAACAGCCCCGGTTTTATTTACACTTTTTAGGATTGTTTGCTCGTCAAGCGGCTTGATTGTCGCTATATGAATTACTTCCGCGCCTATTCCTTCCTTATATAACCTGTCTGCCGCGAGAAGAGCCTGGTAGGTCATCGTTCCAGTAGAAATCAAGGTAACATCAACGCCGGTTACTAAAACTAAAGCCTTACCAATACTAAACGGCGTATCTGAAGTTGTAATAACCGGAGTAGCTTCACGGGCAAGACGGATATAATTAGGCCTAGGATCCTTAGCCATGGCTAGTGTTGCCTTTTCTGCCTCAACACTATCACAAGGAGCAATTACAACCATATTCGGCAGAACCCGCATCAAGGCAACATCTTCAAGCATTTGATGGGTGGCACCGTCCGGACCAACGCTTATTCCGGCGTGTGATCCGACTATCTTTACTGGTTGATTATTTAAACATACTGTGGTTCTTATCTGCTCCCAATTCCGTCCGGGGCTAAAAGCCGCATAACTGCTAACAAACGGTATCTTACCGGCTGCTGCCAGACCTGCGCCAATAGTAACTAAATTCTGCTCGGCAATACCGATCTCCACGAACCGCTCAGGAAAGGCCTCGGCAAATAACTGCATCCTAGTAGACTCGGTCAGGTCTGCACAGGCAGCTACTACATTTACATCAATTTCTCCTGCACGCTTAAGTCCCTTACCAAATCCGTCCCTGATTGGCGCGCGCTCAACCTCACCCTTACTTATATCCACCAGATGAAGCTCGTTATTCATGCTCGCTCCTTATTTTTCCCCCTAACGTCCTTAGCTCTTTTAAGGCTTTTATTGCTTGCTGGTGATTCGGCGGTGAACCGTGCCAGTGAAAGTCATACTCCATAAAGTCCACCCCCTTACCGGGAACGGTATGAGCTATTATGGCCACCGGTTTCTCGACAATCGCTTTAGCCATTGCGCAGGCATCAATAACTTCTTCAATATTGTTTCCATCTATCTCAATAACATGCCAACCGAATGCTTCCCATTTAGCCCGATAATCTTCGAGAGGCAGTACGCTTTCCGTCGGTCCATCAATTTGTATATTATTGCGATCAATGATGGCAATTATATTACTAAGACGATTGCTGCCGGCAAACATGGCTGCCTCCCAGACATTACCCTCATCAGTTTCACCGTCACCAATAACCACATAAATCCAACGGTGCGAAATATTATCCATCTTATGGGCTAATCTTATACCGCAGGCCTGGGATAGGCCGCACCCCAATGGACCTGAAGTAGTCTCAAGCCCGGGCAAACGTTGACGCTCGGGGTGTCCTTGAAGCCTTGAGCCCAATTTTCTTAGTGTCATTAACTCATCGCGATCAAAATATCCGGCTCTGGACATAGTGGCATAACGTACCGGTACACAGTGACCGTTAGATAATATAAGGATGTCACGCTCTTCCCAGTCTGGGTCTTTAGGATTATGTTTTAGGACTTCAAAATATAGTGCGGTAAAAATGTCTGCTAGTCCCAGGGGCCCGGCAGAATGACCGCTTCCTGCGTGCTCTAACATCCGAATAATATCTTCCCGGATATCGTTGGCAATAATATCTAATTGTTCAATTGAATAATTATGGGGCATAGTTTTTATATGAATTAAGTGCTAACTCCAGTTTAGCATAAGCCTTAAACGGGTTTTTTGAGTGCTGAATAAATCCTCCTACATTAACAACACCCACACCGGAAGCAACTAACGAAGAAATGTTAGTGTCATTAACCCCGCCGTCCCAGCCTATTTCTATCTCTCGGTTAATATTTTTTATAGCTTTAACTTTTTCTATTAAATTAAGGTTCGCAGTTGAGCCGCCTTGGTACCCTAAGTTCCCGGAAAAAACTAAGACATGATCAAATTCTAAAAGATATTGGCCGATTAGATTAAGTGGAGTTTTCTGAAGTAAGGCTACGCCGGCTTTTATATCATTCTGTCTTAAGCTTCTGGCTGAAGCTATTAAATCAATGTCCGCTTCGGCATGAATGATTACCAGGTGCGGTTTAAGTTTCAGGGCTAGTAATAGCTCTGGATGGGGGTGAGTGCTCATAACATGAATATCTGCGAGTACTTGCTTTCCCCAGCTCATACTTTTAAGACTAAGTAACTTATTCGGAGCTAATGAAGCATCCGAAACATCAAAATGAATCCGTTTAGCTAGCTTAGAGGCAGTTTTAAGCTGTTTACTGAAGACCTCTTTAGTCTCGGCTGTAATAGTAGGACAAATCCACACGTTGCTTAACCCGAGTCCATACTTAAGTTATTTCATCAAGTTCTTTTAGTCGTCGGACAAATCTGCTCGCGCCGGCAAAAGGCGTATTAAGCCAGGTGCTAATAATCGCCTCAGCCTCTTTGAGAGACGTGGAGCGGCCGGATAAACACAAAATGTTACAGTTATCGTCGTTACGGGCGGCATGAGCTTCGCGAACGTTCCAGCAAAGCGCCGCCCTAATACCCTTAAAACGATTTGCCGCCATACACATGCCCTGGCCGCTGCCGCAAATCAATATCCCTAGAGGCTCAGCATCATCACTAGATTTCATGCCGTTTACAACCCTTGCAGCAAAAACCGGGAAATCGTCTTGGGGATTTAGGCGATCATCACCTTCGTCGATTACTTCATGCCCCGATCTATGAAGAAAGTCTTTTACCTGACGCTTCAGATCCATTCCAGCATGGTCGGACCCTAAGAAAATCTTCATATACTTACTTCTCAATCCTTATTGAGCATTTTGCCCACATCAGCAACCAACTCAACTAAGCGGTTTGAGTAGCCCCATTCGTTGTCGTACCATACGACTACCTTCACTAAGTTATTATCTACTACATTAGTAAGCTCAAGGTCGACAATTCCCGAGTTAGAATTCCCTATATAGTCACTTGAGACTAAAGGTTCGCTGCTAACAGCTATGATTCCTTGGTAATACGGATCTTGAGAAGCCTTAGTCAGAACATCATTTATCTGCTCCTTTGAAACATTCTGTCTAAGTAACATGGTTACGTCGCTTAGGCTTACGACAGGAGTAGGTACGCGCACGCTTAAACCGTCAAACTTAGACACGAGATTAGGTACGGTTTTTGCTACAGCTATAGCTGCGCCGGTTGTTGTCGGCACTATATTGTGCGGAGCAGATCGGCCTTCCCTTAAATCTTTGGCCGGACCATCTGTTAGTGTCTGGCTGGCGGTATCGCTATGCACCGTAGTTAGCATCGCTTTTTCGATGCCGAATTCACGGTCCAGTATATCCATGATTGCCGCTACACTATTTGTAGTACACGAAGCATTCGAAATTATCTCGCCTGCATCTTTTAGCTCATCGTCGTTAGCACCTATAACAATAGTTTTTACGTCATCGCTTTTTGTGGGCGCGGAAATTACTACCCGCTTAGCTCCGGCCTTAAGGTGAGTGCTGGCGGTTTCACTTTTTGTAAATCTTCCCGTCGACTCAATAACTACATCGACACTGAGATCACCCCAGGGCAACTGAGTCGGGTCCTTTTCGGCAAATACCGGTATGTGGCGTGAATCAACAATAATGCCTTTTTCATCATACTCCACCTTGTGGTGGTAGTTACCGTAATTTGTATCATGAGCTAGCAGATAAGCTAGCGTTTTAGTGTCCACTAGATCATTAAGCGCTACAACCTCGATGTCTTCGCGGTCGTTAGCTATACGAAAAGCAATCCGTCCGATTCGGCCAAATCCGTTAATCGCCACTCTTGTTTTCATCTATACCTCCTTTTATTTCAGTTTAATGTTTATATTTACTTTTTTACTATAGCAGTTATGTTTTACCTAAATAAAGACCCCGGAAGTGAAAATCATGTTTTATAGCGCAGTATTGATTCCTCGATTACTTGTTTGGCCTCAGCTACATCGCCCCAACCCAATACTTTAGTACTACCAGGCTTTTTAAGGTCCTTATAGTGGGTGAAATGTTCGACTAGCTTTTGCTGCCAACGCTCACCTAGGTCTTTAAGTGAACTTATTGCGTCACCGCCGTCCCTATCATCTGACGGCACTGCAACAATTTTATGGTCGCCCTCTCCATCATCTTCGAATTTGAGTACCCCTATATATCGGCACTCCAGCCAGACTCCGGTGGGAATAGGTTCGCTGGTTACCACTAACACGTCTAGCTCATCACCGTCATCGTCTTTGGTAGCCGGAATAAACCCGTAGTTTACCGGCTTCGCATAGATGCTGGGTTCTACGCGGTCCACCATAAAACAGGCACGCTTTCGGTCATATTCTATTTTCAGGTGGCTGCCTTCAGGTATTTCAATGACCGCATTCAGTTTACCGTCTTCAATATCTCCTGGTGTTAGTACTTGATTATAGTCTGGCATCTTTCAAAATAACTCCTTTCCGTAATTAGTTCGTATTATAGCGCCGTTGCAAGCTATGGGATTACTTCCAGCTGATGAACTTTTGTGCTGTGTAAGCGTCCTTCTAGGTATTCCCGGATCTTAAGTGCCGCGGTCGCTCCTTCTCCTGAAGCGCTGGCTATTTGCATAGTTGCTCCGCTTCTAATATCTCCGGCTGCAAACACTCCCGGAACATTAGTTTCTAAATTATCATCGGTTAATACAAAGCCTAAGTCGGATAGCTTTACGCCTGATCCTCTTAGAAAATCACTGTTAGGCTTAAGCCCAATAAAAACGAATACTCCGTCGGTATTAAATGTGACTTTTTTACCTTCCTTATTGGTCGCCAGAACTTTATTGACTCCATTGGCATCCCCGGCAATCTCTAAGGGTTTTATGCCAAGGTTAACACTGACCTTACCTTGATCAATAAAAGGCTGCAGCTCTTTTACTAGCACGCTGCTGGCTTTGATTGTCGAGCGTGCCAGGATATCTATATGTGAAGCGTAGCGGGTCAAGAATATGGTTTCCTGTACGGCGGAGTTGCCGCCGCCTATAACCACCAGACGCTTATCTCTATAGAAAGCCCCGTCGCAAGTTGCGCAGAAGTGCACTCCTTTAGCGTAGTATTCCTGCTCTCCCGGTATTCCGGTCCGGTTATAATCGCTGCCCGTTGCAACTAAGACTGCTCTTGCTAATATTTCGCCGCTGGTAGTTTGCAGCCGCTTATATTTACCCTCATCATTCAGAGCTGTTACTTCTCCCAATTCGATCACCGCGCCAAACCTCTCGGCCTGTTTGCGCAGTGAGTCGGCCAGCTCTAGCCCGGATATGCCCGTGCTAAAGCCGGGATAATTATCTATAACGTCCGTAACCGCAGCCAAACCGCCGATTACTCCGCGCTCAAACAGCAATGTATCAATATCCTCTCTTGTAGTATAGATAGCCGCAGTCAGGGCCGCCGGTCCTGCTCCAACCATTACAATATCGTGCTTAGGAATCTCGCTCATAATAAAGAAAATTTAGTCCTAGCTTACCATATTAAAATAACATTATGATGTTTACTAAGTCTATTTAGGGGTCAGTTAATTGCCGGAGCCAGCTTTGCCAGGTTATAACCCACAATTACTTCACGACTGTCATCAGTTTTAGTGACAACTGTAACCGGAACGGTCAAGGCGCCGCTGATTTGATGCGCCTCAGCTCTTCTCTCGGGCTCAAGATCAAGATTTACTTCCTTGTAACCAACACCTTTTGCCTTAAGATAAGTTTTGACATTGCCGCAGTAAGCGCAAGTGCCGGTAGTGAAGATGGTAATATCCTTAACCATGACTTTAAGGTCTCCTTTTGAAGATATTAGTATTATTGTTTTTCTCTTAAGGCCAAAAATGTGTTTGTTTTAGTATTTCAGGTCTTAGTGATTTAATTATAGGTAGCGTCGTCTTTTTGGTCAAGACACTATATATTGTGTTTTTTACGCTAACCTTGAGCGGATTCAATTGTTACGATAAACACCAGGTCAGAATTTGCGGGAATACTTCCCTGCTTATTAGCTCCGTACCCCATCGATGCGGGAATAAGCAACTCTCTGGTGCCGCCAACCTTCATGCCGGGTATGCCAATCTGCCAACCGGCAATAACCTGGCTTAAAGAAAACGTTTGAGACTGCGCACCGGAAGAGCCGAAGACAACGCCACTGTCAGCTAGTGCTCCTACATAGCAAGCAGAAACGGTTGCTCCAGATTTTACGGCTGCACCTTTACCGTTAGAAATATTATTTACCGATAGATGAGAAACGGGCTTAGTTAGGGGTGTGAAGCCGGCAAGCTTGCTGCCGTTAGCTACTCCGTATTGGCTCGGACAATTAACTGTTGTGTTCAGTTTTGTGCTTGCAGTTGAGCTCGGGCTATTGCTATGGGTTAGGGATAAGACTACTACAATAGTCAGCGCCGAACTGGTTACTAAAAACAGCGCTGCACCAAACCCTGCAAATGCTCTACCCGATTTTGTGGCCATCTTAAGGCACCATTATAACCCATGATTGGGCCCAGACGAACTTAAAGTTTAAAACTAGTGCATTTTAACTAAATCGACTCTAAAGCATTAGACTTGCAGTTTATCTAGTATATGGGTTATTTCCTGGTCTGTAAGTGTCCGCTTAAGGCTTTCCACGCTAAGCCTAAAGGTCCAATTAACATCTCTTGTATAGTCTCCGGGAGAATAAGCATCTATAGGGGTCAGGCTGTAACGCATATCCTCGGTAATTAGATCATTAAGAAGGTTATTAATTTGTATAGACAGCTCACTAAAGCTTTTTCCCTTAGAGTTAAGCGTGATGTCCTGAATAACTTTAGGGAATTTTCCAAGAGCAGCATATTCCCGAGAACAGGTTTTTGTTAATTTATCCAACAACTTAATATCCAACTCAAAGCCCGCACAAAAGTCGCTAAGCTTTAGTTTCTTGCGGGTAGAATAACTAAACTCACCGATTATGCCTATTGTCGTATCATCAAGAACAATAAATGCGGATCTGTCCTTGTCGTATGTAGCGAAAGATTTAATAAAATCATTATCGTTTTTGAGAGGCTCAGGCAAGAATTGTAGACTTGAGGTAGAGATATTAAGAGAGCCAAGAAGATAGTTAAGGAATTCCCTGGCCTGGTAATAGGCCGGTTCACTCGGCGCTTTGCCGGCTTTAAGTCTAGACACAACCAGACCAAGCCGCTCCGCCTCTTGAGGCAGGTTCTCTTCATTAATTTGATTTAGGTCGTGAGTTTTACCTATCTCGAACAGGGCAAAGCTTTCATACCCGGCCTTGTGATTCGGATGAACATTAACCAACAAACTCGGAACAATGCTTATTCTATAATATTTTAGCTCGGGGCGCAGGGCATTACTAAGAGTAAACGCATCATTAATGTCCAAACCGCAGTTTTCAAACAATTTACTGTCAGTAAAGCTATAGTTAAGCAACTCGTTAGCGCCACAAGAGGATAAACTTAAACGTATCTGCTGCTTAATCTTCAACAGTCCAGTCTCTTTAGAGGGATTTGCCGGTCTGAGCGGCAGCTCAGAAGGAAGCTTATCGAATCCGTATAACCTTCCAACTTCCTCAATAACATCAACGGGATCAATTAGGTCGGTGCGCCAAAAAGGAGACTTTACATATATTTTATTTTGATCAGCCCTGACGGGAATTTCGGCACTAGACAGTAGCGAGCTAACTTCCTCAGAAGATAAGCTGCTTAGTCCTAAGTATGATTGAATTAAAGATAGGTCTACCTCGATCTCTACTGATTGAATCGACTTTCGATTAAAGCTGTCGACAACTTCGGATATTTGCTCGGCAGAAGGGCAAACCTGCTTTATTAACTGCAGCGCGTAGGCAAGAACAGGGGGGCATTGTCTTGGTGACTGGCCTTTATTGAAGCGGGTTACCGCCTCAGAAAAGATTCCGTGCTCCATTGAGCTGTGTCTAATTTTATACATATCGAAGTTAGCGCATTCTAGAACTATTGAGTTAGTTGATTCACCAACTTCAGACTCTCGGCCCCCCATGATTCCCGCCAAACCAAGCACCCCTTTATCTGACGCTACTACAATGTCCTTAGCAGATAATTTAAGGCTGCTCCCGTCTATTAGCGTCAGCTCCTCCGCTTCAGCCGCGTTTCTTACTATAAGTTTTGCTTCTGAACCACTGCCTACTTTATTTAAGTCATAAGCATGAAGCGGCTGAGCAGTGATTAACATCACATAATTCGTTACATCGACTATATTATTTACTGGTCTGATGCCGCAACGGGACAAATAACTGGCCAACCATAAGGGACTCGGTTCAATCTTGATATTGCCGATAGATACCGCCATAAACCTGGGACATCCTTCATCGAGCAACCTATTCTCTACACTAAGTCCACTGCGACTAACCTGGCTTTTTGGAGTATTGTCCTCTCTATACCACTCGGGACTAATAAACTGCCTCTTGAAGATAGCACTTACTTCCCTTGCTATTCCCAATTGCCCAAACAAATCCGGCCGATGGGTAAACATCTTGTTCTCAATGTCAATTATCTGGTCATCAAGGTGTAAATAGTCCAGCAAGCTAACTCCCCAATTGGTATCTTTAGGAAGTACCACTATCCCGCTATGGTCATTGCCGATGTTCAGTTCTGCCGCACTGGCCAACATACCGTTACTGCTGTTTCCCAGGATCATCCTTATTCCGATCCTTAACGGCTCACTTCCAGCAGTCGCCGGTACGACACTACCCGGGGGTAACCATATAGCTATCTGCTCATTATTAACGTTAGGTGCGCCGCATACTACCTGAACTAACTTGTCTTGATCTCGTTCTACATCAGAATTCATACCTTTGTCGTCAATCAAACAAACACTTAAATGGTCGCTGCCCTCTATGGGTTTAGAGCTAATCACTTTAACGACCAAGGCTTGCCGGTAAAAGGGTTTAAGGTCTAGACTAGATTCAACAGCACCTAACTGTGAACCTATAAGATCAATCACTTCCTGCTTATTATTAAGGAAAGAGGCGTCCGCTATGAACTGCTTTAATAAATTAAGCGATACTTTCATTATTTAGAATCCCCCGGACTGAATTGCCGCAAAAATTCTAATCTTCCGCTATGAAACAGGCGTACATCTTCGACTCCTTTTTTCATCATAATCAATCTATCTACGCCCATACCCCACGCGTAACCCGAATAACGAGCGGAATCAATATTCGCGGCTTTAAGAACGTTCGGATGAATCACGCCGCAGCCAAGCAACTCTATCCATCCCGAGTACGAGCAAATCCTGCAGCCCTTATTGTCACAAAACGGGCAACTCATACTAAACTCTAGAGAGGGCTCAGTAAATGGAAAATAAAACGGCTGAGTTTTTACTTCCAAGCTATCTTTACCGAAGTAGCTCATCAGAAAAGTCTTAAGTGTAGCTATCAAATTACCGATACTTACCGATTCGCTGACATAAATACCCTCCACCTGGTAGAAAGTATGCTCGTGCCGCGCGTCAAGGTCTTCGTTACGAAACACCCGGCCCGGTATGACCGCGGCAATCGGCATACCTTTCTCTAAATTATTACTATATTGGTGGAGAATACGGTTCTGCATAGTAGAAGTATGAGCTGGAGCAATTAGCGGACGTCCTGCATCATCCTTCTGATCAAGCATAAAGGTGTCGTAATCGTCTCTTGCTGGGTGGCCCTCGGGAAAGTTAAGGGAACTGAACATATGAAAGTCGTCGTCTATTTCTCTTGACTCAACTACATTAAAACCCATGCTTAAAAAGATTTCACTGATCAGTTTCAGCTCGCTGCTAATTGGATGGATGCTGCCAAGAGATGGACTAAGGAGTTTATGCCTGTTTGCCTCTTTTACATTAACTCCAAACGGGGCAGTTACATCTATCGGTTCAAGCGTTTCCTGCTCATCCGAGTTTACTAAAGATGTTAGTTCGTTCTTTAAAGCATTGACCGCTTGGCCAAACGCTGCTTTGTCTTGAGGCTCTAGGTCTGAAATTCGATCATAAAGAGCCCTTAGCTCGGGCGCACGCAGAATGGACCGTTTATCTTGAATCTCTGACAGTTTTTTTGTCAGCGTTTCCCTGACGCTGGAAACTTCTTTTTCTAGCTTTTCTTTCATAAGTCAGTCTTAAGTATAACATCTGTTAATAATAGTTTGTCGGACCATAAGGATAAGGGTTATACTATAAGAAATTAATGCAGCCCGTAACCGACCTTATAAGTGAAGCATACGCCGTACTCGACGCCAACGACCGTATGGATTATACGCAACCGGCAGCCGAGCTGTATCCCCATCAATGGCTCTGGGACTCTTGTTTTATTGCAATCGGTCTTAGGCACAGGAACATACAAAGAGCACAGCAGGAAGTGCTTAGTCTGCTTAGAGGGCAGTGGCATAACGGAATGCTGCCAAATATTATTTTTTCAGACGAAGACCGCTACGAAAGAGATCGTAACTTGTGGCGCAGCCAAGTAAGTCCGCTGTCACCAACCGGCGTGTCCACAACGGGCATAACTCAACCGCCGCTGTTGGCTGAAGCAATTGTTCGTATTGGTGAGCTGCTTAAACCAGACGATAGGCGGGAATGGTACAAGAGAGTCTACCCGGCACTGCTAAAATACCACTCGTGGCTTTACCGTGAGCGCGACCCGCACAAAGAAGGGTTGGTACTACTGATACACCCGTGGGAAGTAGGCATGGACAATACTCCCCCGTGGATGGCGGAACTACAAGATCATCAATTAAGCTGGTGGATTCGATCAATTAAACAAGTTCATGGCGATAAATTAATCGACCTGTTCAGACGCGATACCCGAAAAGTACCACTTAAGGAAAGGTTTGACACGATTGAAGTATTGGCGCTTTTTGATATTGAACGCCGCCTCAGACGAAAAAACTATGACATTGAACGCATCCTGGACCACTCAATGTTTGCAATTGAAGACGTAGCCTTTAACTCAATACTAGTTCGAAATAACACCCTTCTTGCCCAAATAGCCAAGTCCATAAAAGAGAAGCTACCGGGCGATTTAGAGGAAAGCATGAAACAATCCTCCTCTGCGTTTGAGCAGCTGTGGGACCAGGAAAACGGCAGCTACTACAGCCGAGACTTTATTACCCACCGTCTGCTTAAACAACCTTCAATTAGCAGTATGCTGGCGTTATATAGCGGTGCAGTCCCGCCCGATCGGGCTAAGGTTCTTTTAAAAAGCTTAGCCGCCCAAGCGCAGTATGCAAGCAGATACCCGATACCTACGGTCCCCTTAAACTCCGAGTGGTTCAGAGCCGATAACTACTGGCAAGGACCCTCCTGGGTAAATATTAACTGGTTGATTATTGACGGATTAAAACGCTATGGGTTCTTAAAAGAGGCAGCAAAGATCAGAGAATTAACTCTTAACATGATAACTAATCAGGGTTGTTATGAGTATTTTAATCCGGTTGACGGCACCGGCATCGGAACTCCAAATTTTTCCTGGACCGCAGCACTGGGAATCGATTTAATGCTTAATCCTATAGCTGTTTCTTCTAATCATCCATAGTCGGGCGGTCTATGCTAAGCGGCTCAAGTGGACCGCGTTTTTCGTTTGCGGCAATTTTAAGCACGTCCTTATCTACTTTGGCCAGTTCCTTATGAGCATTATTAAAATGGCCTACAGTAACCCCCAGCGCGTTGCCCAGCTTAACCATAAGCATCTGGTATGAATTAATGTGCCTGCCCAAATCTCCAACCCTGTGCTGGATTTGTTTTGCCTGCTCCTCTATATGTAGACTCCTTAGCCCTTGCAGCACGGTTTGTAGATACGCCAGAAAACTTGTTGGGCTGACAATAATTACGCTCTTTTCTCTAAAGGCATATTCAATTAAATCACGCGCGGCAACACTCGAAGAACCGACTTTATTAACTAGGAGGTCATAATAAATTGCTTCGCTGGGTATGAACATAAACGCGAAATCCATCGTCCCGTTCTCTGGTCTAATATACCTAGATGTTTCATCAATACGCCCTTTTAAGTCTGATTTAAACTGTTTTGCCAAAACATCGCGTCTAGTCGGATTTTTCTCTTCGATCAGCCGATTGTAGTTCTCAAGCGAAAACTTTGCATCTACGGGCAACATAACTCCTTTATCTAACAGAATCACCGCATCGGGAATAAGCTCTGAACCTTCGTCGCTTTTACCTATAGGTTGCTGTAGTTTATATCTATCCGGAGGAAGTACGTTTTCTAATACCGTCTCGAGGTAATATTCGCCTAGTACTCCTCGCTGCTTAGGATTCTGCAGAACGTTTTGCAGGGTTTTTAACTCATCGGTTATGCTTACTACCTGCTTATTGGATTCTTTTAGCTCCACCAGGTTCTTCGTAACCTGTTCAATTAATTTGCTGCTTTCGCTGAATTGCTTTTGCAGGGAATTAACCATTAAAGTTTGGTTTTTATCCAAACGTTCGCCAATTTGAGTGTTTAAGCTGTCTTTAAGCTTTATAATATCTCCGCTAAGCCTGTCCAGATCCTGTTTAAGCAATAAGGAGGATTCCCGCTCTCCAGGTTTCTTAATAAGAAGCGCCGCCAGGACTATAACCACTACGCCTAAAATAATTAGAGCTTCTAGCATGCGCTTTATTATATCTTAGTAGCGTAGCAGAAAACGGTTCCTAAGATTAAGCGATGATAAACTATATTTACAAGACATGAGTCGGAACCAAAACCGCCAATATAATGTGTACCGCCCCGGATGGAACATGAGCACTCAACAGAAAGCCGTCCCGAGCAAACAAAAACGCTTGAGCTTTACTAAGCGGTTAATGATTATTTTTATAGTTTTAGCTATCGGCGGAGGTGTCTTTTACGGAGTTAAGAACAAGTCAAGCACTTCTACATATCAATCTAAGAATGCCGGCTCAAGCATTGCAAAAGTAAACTCTAAACCGAGTCTACCTGACGCCTGCTCTGGCAATAAACTATCTCAAGAGGTTATTGTTATCCTAAGCGAACAGCACGCATGGGCCTGTTCTTATACCCAGATAGAGATGAGTTCTGATGTAGTTACGGGATATACCGGCAACCCGGCCGACGTTACACCAACTGGCACTTACTATATTTATGCCAAAGAGCAAAACGTTGATCTAAAAGGTAATGACGGAGTAACTAGCTGGAACGACCCGGTCAGTTATTGGATGCCTTTCTTATTTAACCAATACGGTGCTTACGGTTTTCATGATGCAACCTGGCGTACACCGAACCAATTCGGTCACATCAGCACCGCCTCACCAAACGCTTCTCACGGATGCGTAGAAATGCCCCTAGCCTCTGCCGCCTGGCTATATAGTTGGGCGAAGATAGGTACGGCAGTAACCATCAAGGCCACCTAAGTAAGGTTGTAGCAAATTAGGGCACTAAAAGACCCGGGGTAAAACCCGGGTCGATTAGGAAGCCTCACACTTCCTATTTTTAGCTTAGGTCTTTTAGCTTATGATTGCAATAGCCTTCTTATAGGGGTCGGGACAGAAATTCTGAGCCTTTAAGACAAACTCTGCGCTTTAATCCAAAGTCCTTTTTCTCACTAATTCCAATGCGTTTAGTTAGCACCAAATCCACGTCGTTAAATTTAGTTCCTCTCTTAAGAATCAAGGGCGGCCCATTAAGCCTATGCCCATTTAAAGGCCTAGTTATATATAACGCCTGGGTCAGTTTAGCAGGGCCGCTAGCTAGATTATGTTTATTAGATACATTGCGCCGCTTAGACATTAATTCTAGGCCAGTCAGTGGTTCGAGCGCTCTTATTAAAACCGCCGCTCCAAATCCTTCTTTTCCCACAACTATATTCATACAAAAGTGCATGCCATAGGTAAAATAAACGTAGGCCGTTCCTGCCGGGCCAAACATGGCTGAGTTTCTGACAGTCATGCCCTTAAAACTATGGCTAGCCTTATCCCGCATGTCATATGCCTCGGTCTCAACTATCATACCCGAGCAGCCTCCTTCGGATGTAAAGCTAATTAGCTCACAGCCGATTAAAAATTTAGCTGCGTCAACCGCATTTAGTGAGGTAAGTTTTTCAATCAAGTTATCGCTGTACATAGCAATATAATATATAAACTTCGGGTTTATACTTAAAGGAACATGGATAAGGAGTTAACACCTTTAGCAGATAGATTACGGCCCGTCAGCCTGAGTCAGGTAATCGGACATGAGAACATAACCGGCAAAGGCAAACTGCTTGATAAGTTACTCAAAGGCTCTTTCCTGGTAAGTATGATTTTCTGGGGCCCTCCCGGTAGCGGCAAAACTACTTTGGCAAGAATAATCGCATCTGAAGCTAAAGCTGAGTTTGTTGAATTGTCGGCTGTCAACAGTGGCAAAAAAGAGGTAATGAAAATTATCGAAGCTGCTAAATTAAACCGCGAGCTAAATAGGCCCACGATATTATTCGTTGACGAGATTCACCGTTTTAATAAGGCCCAGCAAGATGCGTTTTTGCCGTATGTCGAAAACGGGACTATTACTCTTATAGGCGCAACTACCGAAAATCCAAGCTTTGAGGTTATATCCGCCCTGCTAAGCCGCTGCAGGGTAATAGTGCTCGAGCCCTTATCTAACAGCTCAGTAATCTCGATTATTAAGAACGCGGCCAGCGCCCTTAAGCTTACAGATAAAGTACTGCCTAATAACATAATTGAACTTATAGCCGATTTAAGCGGCGGTGACGGGCGAGGGGCACTTAATCTTCTAGAGATTGCCTTGCAACTATCTCCGCATAAGACAATTACACCTGAAACTATTTTTTCGGCAGCCCAAAAACAGTTTCCTCTACACGATAAAGCAGGAGAATCTCACTATAACTTAATTAGCGCTTTCATTAAAAGTCTTAGGGCGGGTGATGTAAGCGCCTGCTTTTACTATATGGCCCGCCTGCTGCAGGCTGGGGATGACCCCAAGTTTGTTGCCCGGAGAATGATAGTATTTGCCAGCGAAGATATAGGCATGGCTGCTCCCGCCGCCTTAAACATAGCAGTCTCCACATTTTTGGCAGTTGAGAGAATAGGCTTACCGGAGTGCCGATACAACCTATTTAATTGCGCTGCAGTACTTGCTAAAGCGCCAAAATCCAGACAGGTTGCGGATGCGATGAGCCGGGCAATAAGTGCAGCTGAGCAATACCCTAACCTTCCAGTGCCATTGCACCTTAGAAATGCCCCCACAAAACTAATGAAAGATCTGGGTTATAACGAGAAGTATAAATGGCAAGCAGGATTTAAACACGAGAAAGGCAACCTTCCTCCGGAAATACAGAATCTAGAGATTTTTATTGACTAGCGGCTTTTGCTAAAAAGTCCAGGGATCGTTTCCAGGCATCGCTTGCAGCCTGCTCATTATATGAATATGGATTGGTGTCGTTAAAGAATGCGTGTCCGCAATCCGCATATACTCTATAGCTATAATCTACCTTAGCTTCATGCATCTTATTTTCTAAATCAGGCAATGCGGATATTAAGCCTTCGTCCTTTTCGCCATAAAATGCCAAAATTGGTGCTTGAATCTTTGCAAGCTCTTCTACCCCCTGGTTTGCATGCCCGTAAAACGGTACTACAGCTATTAACCTTGGCTCAGCGACTGCAAGGCTATAACTGTAAGTCCCTCCAAAACAAAAGCCCAACACGGCAACTTTCTCCTTAACAGAAGGCTCCGCATAGATCTTATTAAAAACCTTCTTAAGGGATTGTACTGTCTTTACGGCAAACTCCGGTGATTGAATCGGCGCCATAAATTCCCGTAGTTTTGGCTGAACAGCATTCCTTTTCTCGGGATTGAACAAATCGTGCTGCAGCTGAGTAGTAGCTTTCTCTTCCATGCCAGATCCGCTAAGTAAATCTGGGGCATATACCAAGTAGCCTTCTTTTGCGTATCTGTCGGCTACATTACGTGTATGGTCATTTAAACCCCACACCTCGTGAATAATAATCAAGCCGGCTTTTATATCTTTATCTGGCCTAGAGATATATACCGGTATTCCCTCTGTAGTTATATATTCAGTCATTACAGCCTCCTTATTACTTAACATCTACACCTACTTTATACCCATCCATAATAAGCACGTAAGTTAAATTTACTGTAATGCTTTCCTAGAATTTAACAAGAAGATTGTCTATAATCTTCCGAAGCTATTGGGGATTGGCCAAGCGGTAAGGCACTGGGTTCTGGTCCCAGGATCGGGGGTTCGAATCCCTCATCCCCAGCCAATTTTGGTAATATACAACCACAATAACTCCTTATACTGGCTAGACATTACTGTCTTTTGATACAATTCAGTCATGCTACATTGCACTCCATTTTTACTATTTGACGGTAACTGTGCCGAAGCAATGACGTTTTATCATAAGTGCCTTGGCGGAGAGCTAACACTCACCAAGTTAGGCGATACTCCAATGAAGGATACGCTGCCACCTGAAAAGCACAACAGGATCATTAACGCCCAGCTAAAAAGCGGCAACATTGAAGTGTCGGCTACAGACTGGATGGCCTCTCCCGACTTTGACCCGAAGCAAGGCAATACATTCGCTATTTTCGTTACTGGCCCGGCGGACGATGCGCTAAAGACGGCTTTCGACAAGCTCAAGGACGGCGACAATAACGAAAGACTACAAGAGTTACACGAAATGCCATTTGGATTATACGGACATTTTTATGATAAGTACGGCGTTCAGTGGATTTTTAGAGGAGACAAAGTTACTTCAACAGAGCCTTCACTCTAGCCATTGACGTAGGGTCAATAGTAAGAGTCAAAGTTCGAAAATCGGACCATAGTCCCAGCCAAGCATAAGCAGTATAGACCTTAGACCATATAAGTTCTTTTTCTTTATTCTATACGCCTACCATTATTTGTTATTTCTATTCTAGATATTATTATATTGTCAATGAACATATGTATCGTAAGTTCACGCTTTTACCCACAATTAGTTGGTAGTGGCACTGCGGCATATGTTATCGCCAAAGAGCTACATGAACGAGGTCATCAGATTACTGTTTTAACCGACGAATCGTTGCGGGGTGAAGCAAGCCACGCAAAGTTAAATTTTTCCGTAAGATACATAAAATCTCTTGAGGATTTTGCCATGGGCCATGCTGGCTTCCGTGACGCCCTAGGCGATTTATACAGCAACATCAAAGCGCTAGATCCAGACATCGTCCACGTTTGTAATTTCTTGCCCATGTTGCTGCTTTCAATGATTCACTCGGAAGTAGATTGTCCGGTCGTCTTTACTTTCTTTAACACCCCAGTTATAGGTAGCAGGACCATTGGCTACTTCCCTGATCCCATTCTCGACACCAACCTAGGTTCATTCATCATCAAATCGGACGCATATGACATGCTCATACTAGGAAGTGCGCATTATGTAGAAACAGCACGTATACTAGGCGCTCACCCCGAGAAGCTCAAACTTTCATATCTGGCACCGGACATTATGTCTTTCGAAATGAATACTGGAGCCGCCATTGATACATTCTTTTCTAAAAGCACACAAATAGAACCCTACATATTGTTGCCTTCACGCATTACCGAACAAAAAGGCATCATCGAAGCCGTCGAGGCACTGTCCATCATTAATAGCAGAACTGGCAAGAGCTTCAAGCTGCTTCTCACAGGAATGACCTCCCCATTTGACCCCGCATATGCAGACATTGTATGGAAAAAAGCCGATGAGCTTGGGGTAAAGGACCATCTCCTCGCCCCGGATAAGCAAATTGACAGAGAAAATCTAGCAGCCTTTTTCAAGGGAGCAGAGTTAGTGGTCATCCCGTCATGGTTTGAAGGCCTCGGTCTAGCTGCCATTGAGGCGCAATATTTGGGGGCTCCTCTAGCTGTTTCGGATACGACGGGATTGAATGAAATCGTCGAAGATGGGATGAATGGCTTAACCTTTAAGCCGCGTGATAGCGAGTCGATGGCCAACGCCATGCTTATGATTCTTGAACGTAAAGTTGACATATCCGCAATGACAAAAGAAGCGAAGAAAACAGTTCAAAAATTTTCTCTCGATAAACACATTTCGGACATTGAAGATACTTACAAAACACTAGTCGCAGGACAACAACAGTGAGTGAAAGCCTAACGACATTTATTCCCGCCGGAGGACTTGGTTCGCGGCTCCTCCCGCACACTTTAGAAGTACCAAAGCCGCTATTACTAATGGGCGCACCGTACAGAAGGATCATAGACGGTCCTCTTGCTATTTGTACAGAGCCCAGCGAACGCATATGGGTAAGTACAGATTATATGGCCGACCAAATTGAAGAGTATCTTGCTGGTCAACAAAAGATTACCACCATAAGAGATAGTGGCACACTTGGAAGTGGTGGCTCCCTCATCGAACACTACGAGCAGTTCTCCGAACTTGAAAGTGACGGCAATCTATTGGTTTTGCCCAGTGATCATATATACGACGGTGATTTCAGTATTGAAAAATATCTGGCAGTACACAGACAATCAGGTGCAGACATGACTTTGATGACCGTTCCACAGAAATCATACGGCGAATATTTGAAAGTGGATGGTGAATTGGCCCTCGGTATTGAAAAAGTACCGTCCGCTCATGATGTCAGCACAACGGGCACCTATATGTTTCGAAACAAATACATTTTAGATGTATTGCAAAGACTGCGCCGCAGTAACGAAACCTCGCTCAACATATACAAAGACATTGTTTGTCCGGCTGTTGGTTCGACAACTGTAAGCCACTTTTTCGTTGGAGCTGGGGAGGGATTCTGGGAAGATACTGGAACTCTCAAACGTTACTTGAGAAGCAATATGCGACTAAGCGGCAACAGAAATGTTATTGATAGCCGAGCAGAGATTGCCGAAGAGGCTGTACTAAACAGGTGTGTCGTACTGGCAAACGCCGCTCTTGGGGAGGAATATGATATCAAAGACAGCATTGTGACTGCGTCCAACGACGGTAGTGTGCATGTTACTTGCGTGGCCTAGAAGTCGTGAGTTTACTGCGCCTCCAGCAAGCGTAGCGCCGCCAAAAGTCCAACGTTTGTAATCTCGTTATCCTTGATGAGCTGGTTGACTTCATCGAGCGGCATCCAGATGCTCTCAATAAATTCCTCCTCGTCCTGCGCTTGCTTCTGCGCGACAAGGTCCCTGCACAAAACAATGTACTGCTTACGGTCTGACCGTCGATTATTCAGATAAAAATAGCCGATTACTTTGCAATCCTTGCCGATACAACCAGATTCTTCACTTAGCTCTCTATTAGCGGTCGCAATGACTTCTTCAGAGTCGTTGGCGGTGCCGCCGGGCAATTGGTACAGTACCTCGTTGGGTGGATAGCTATACTCTTTCTGGAGTAAGATCTCGTTCTTGGCATTGATGGCGATAACCGCCACACTGTGTTTGTCGGAGGGTGCTTCGCGAATGTAAGTGATTTGTTTACCATTTGGAAGCTGGACATCATCTTCCACTATCTTCATCCGGGGGTGGTCGAACAGGACTTTGCGACCAATATATTTCCACTTTGCTATCATGGCCTATATTATAATATCCGCCTATGGCATATCAAAGGAGGTTCGGTTTTCTTTATACACTGAGTTAGATGATAGGCTGCAAGAGTAATTCAGTCCTAACCCACTTCACGATCCCCAGCCATGACTAACTACAGCATATAAGTACTTAAAGTCC
This sequence comes from bacterium, assembly GCA_021811685.1. Classification (GTDB taxonomy): domain Bacteria; phylum Patescibacteriota; class Saccharimonadia; order Saccharimonadales; family UBA4665; genus JAJZWH01. The sequence continues at coordinate 2,297 of JAJZNT010000021.1, read as the reverse complement.
AGCTGCATTGGATTCGAACGGAATACGAAAAGGTTCTACACCGTACTGCTCAGCCAGCATGAATTCGAACGTTAGTCAAATAAGTATCTGGGTTACTGTTTAGTTCGTTTTCGTCTTGATTAATTTTGGAGTCAATTTTGGCTGCTTTTGCTTATTATTAATTGGCTAAAACGAATTAGTGCTTCTGTTTGACCCGATTTTATCTGTCTTGATTCCTACTTCTATAAGCTCTGAAACCAGTTCGGATATACCCTTTTGGTCCGCAAGTCGTAACTTAGTACTCACCGAGCCGGAGATTGCGCTTAGATGAATGCTTAGCAAAGGTAGTTTGCCGACAATACATCGGCTCAGATTTTCTCTGACGTCTAAAGCCCACTCGTGGACTTCTGGAGTAAATGAATTGCCATATATAGCAAGCGCCCTATCAATCTTTTCCAAAGCACTTTCAGCTTGCCCAATCAATTCGTTCATATCTCCATAGGTTTGCTCTGATAACTGGATATCTGAAAGCGCCTGGCGAGTTATCGCAAAAAGTTTACTGCTAATTGTCACATCTTCCTGGGAAATATGCTTCGCCGTCTTGGCATGAAGTTCGGTCGTAGCACGGGAGAACCCATTCTCAGAGGTCAACGAATCTATGATTTTCATGGTTTCTGAGTTTGGATCTAAACGTACATTTAACACGAAAGCATACTCATACAGAAGCTGGAATACTTCATCTTTTATGCGCCTAACGCCCATGTCTCTGGCAGTCTTTGAGCGCGCAAGCTCATCGCGCCTCTCCCACTCTTCGTACGTTGCCACCGACAACACTATGACCGTAATAGCCCCCGCAATATCCTCTAAGTAATTGCTGAGGACGTGATTATATACATACAAATGTGCGCAATAAAGCAATATCGACACAAGTACGGCAACAATAATTGCCATGCCTAATATGAGGGACCAACGCTTCCTATGCATGTATTATTCTATTTTTTAACCTGTTTAGGTTTCTTAACAGCTTTGCGACCTTTATCTTTCGGCATAGTATTCTTCTTAATTGTCTTTTTAGATTCAATTTTACTTCGATGTAAGTAGAGCTTGGCTTCCTTCATCATGGCTTTATCAGCCCTGTTCGAATCATCGAATATGTTGTTTTTGTTGTGCAGTCGATCTCTTTCCTCCGTATTGCCCGGAGATGCCATCGATACTTATCTGCTTATGATGATTTTCGTTTCTTAGTCGGAACAATGTTAGGCATTCCGGCGTCCTATGAAACATGGCCTAAGGCTCCGATACACGAAGCCCTAGGCTAGCGTTTACTACTTAGCTTCTGATGGAGTTGGAGTTGTCGGCTGCTCTGAAGGCTTGGTATCTTCTTTGTCCGGCTCGTTTTCAGTCTTTATATACTGAGAGCTGGGAACTTTAGGTTGTTCTTTGTTCTTAAAGGGTGCAAATACTGACATATTTATGTCCTTTCGTAAAAAATTGTTACTAGCTGATTGAGTTAGGCCAATAACAATCTTTACGTTTGCTCCCTACGAGTTATTTAGTGTTGCAAAAGGTCTAGCTACCCATTAGTATGCGCCAATATTTGTAAAAATCCTAATCTCATATTATGCCATATAAGAACATCTACTACTTTGTGGTGTAAGTAATAAATACGAAAATCGTACAGATATTATGTACGTTTAAGCAGACAATGGTAATTGTGTGTGGGATAATTGACCTTAATAGCAACCCATTTGTGATACAAAGCACACAAAGTCCCGCTTTTTAAGCGGGATTCTAAGTTTCAGATGATTTGACTCGCAGCCATGAACTTATCCAGTGGTGGCTAGTCCAATACAAAGAGCGAAAATGTTCCTGGCCGGAATGCTCATATATCACGGATTTGAGTGGTAATCCAGTCTGGAATGGTGCTGGCAGATCATAACACTACTGGCCCAGAGTATAATATAGGTATAGCAGATAAAGTTTTATACCAATGCTCAGAATGCGGATTACATTATGAAGACGAGCAAATAGCTAAACAGTGCGAAGCATACTGCAAAGAATATCAGGGTTGCAGCATGGATATTACAAAACTGTCCGTTGAGCGCATGAATTCAGGGGAGAATCCGCAGTTGTAGAGGGCTACGGATTAGTCCGAACAAAGACCGAAAAGGTTCCTGACCGGTGTGCTCAGCCATAGCATAAGCATTATGAAAGACTTCTTCGAAAGTCTTTTATTTTTATTCTGCTTTTTCGCCAAATATCTTCTGATAGAAGTTTATGGTGGTGATGGTGCCACGTGCATTTTCGCGGACACTCTC
>JAJZNT010000026.1 GCA_021811685.1 bacterium | reverse complement strand
TCTCAATCTGGCGGCAATTCTTTTACATCGCTAAGTGTTGTCTGATTTATAAACCCGCGCCAAGCTAGTTCTTCAGATAGGCTCATTACTACTTATCCTTTAGAAAGATTAATTTATGCCTAGTATATATTAGATCATATATATTACTGCGTTTATTATTATATGGGTTTTATCTCAGTTTTGTTTGATATAATTCATGCTAGTAATTAATGAAATAGGCATAAGGATTCTATATAGTGGGCAATAATCGCTCTAGCGGTAGACGGCGTCGTACCGCAAAGAATCAAAATTCGCTACATCTTAATCGCAGCCTGACTTCTAGACATAAAGAACGTAGAGCTGCTAGAGCCGCTAAAAAAGCGGAGTATTTAGCTAGTTTACCTAAAGATCCATGGAAAAGAATTGCCGCCAGATTGAGACCTAGGCACCTTGTAGAATACTGGTTCTCCCGAGAGGGCGCGATAATGTCCCTAAAAATAATTGGAGTATTTATAGTATTTTGCTTTTTATTGATCGTTGGAATGTTTGCCTACTTCAGAAAAGATATTTTAGCCTTTAATAACATCTCAGGGTCAAATTTGGGCGGAAGTATTGCCTATTACGACCGGACAGGCAAAGTTCTGCTTTGGGAAGACTATAACTCTGTTAAACGTATTCCTGTTCCATATAATCAAATAAGTCCGTATATTAAAGAGGCTACTGTCGCCATTGAAGATAAGAACTTTTATCACGAAGGTGGCTTTGACTTCATGGCTATTCTTCGCTCAGCTTATCACGACATACTTCACCACGGCCAGGGGTTACAGGGCGCATCAACAATTACTGAACAGGTCGTCAAGTTAAATAAAGGCTGGCCGGACCCACTATCCATTAAAGAGAAGATTGAGGAAATTGGCCTGTCTATAGTTTTAGCCCGAGATTATAGCAAGAGCCAGATATTAAACGCCTACCTTAATATAGCGCCGTATGGAAATATAGATTACGGAATTGAGGCAGCAGCTGAAGACTATTTCCACACATCAGCCGCTAATCTAACGCTAGCACAATCAGCTATGCTAGCTTCTATACCTCAAGCACCTACTGCCTACTCACCATACTCAAGTCCTACTTATAACCCAGCTTTATCCTCTAATTACTTCGATTCGGTAGGATTGACTGATAGGGCCCACTATGTACTGCAGTTAATGGTCCAGCAACACATGATTACTCAGTCTCAAGCCAACGCCGCTCTAAAAGTTAACGTATTAGCCCAAGTTCAACCAATTCAATCAGAGTATTCCAACATAAAATATCCTTATTTCGATTTAGCAGCTAAGCAGCAATTAATTGACACTTATGGTCAGAAACTGGTTAAGCACGGAACATGGAAGGTTATTACCAGCTTGTCGGTTCCTTTGCAGAACTTGGCTGAGAGCGTAGTTAAGGCTAACGCACCAAATGCTGCAAGAAACGGAGCCGACGAGGAAGCCTTTGTAGCAGAACAATCCCAGACCGGCCAAGTAGTGGCCTATATCGGAGGTGAAAACTTTAATAATCCGGTTGACGGTCAAATAAATTACGCGGATATAAATATAAATCCTGGATCTACCATTAAACCGTATGTTTATTCTACATTTATAAATAATAGTAACGACGTGGGAGCGGGATCGGTAATTTACGACGTTAAACAGCCTCTCCCCGGATATCCATGTACTAATCAAGTAATTCCAAATAATAATGGAAGTAATGGGGCTAACTGTCTTTGGGATTATGATTTTCGTTTTCCCGGAGCCGAAACTGTAAGGTACGCACTTGCCGGCTCTAGAAACGTTCCGGCAGTTAAAGCGGGGTTAATGGCGGGTATATCTAACGTGCAAAAGACGGCTAGTGAGATGATGGGATACCCTGACGCATACAGGTGTTACAGTCCCAATGCTAACACTTTTACCGCCGGTAAAGCGCAGCAGGTTCCGTGTTACGGCTCAGCAGCCATCGGTTCCGGTTTCTTGCACTTAGATCAAACAGTCAACGGGCTGGCAACCCTGGCAAGGCTAGGTAAGGAAATTCCGCAAACATATATCTTAAAGATTACTGATTCTACCGGGCACGTTATATACCAATGGAAACAGCCACAGGGTACGCAGGTTATAAAGCAGGACACGGCATATATTATTGATAATATCTTAAGTGACCCTAGAGCTACCTATTTACCGGGTTCTTGTAATGCAACAAACTGTACACCAATTAGCAGCTTCGGCTACAAATGGCAGCGTTATAACGGATGGGACATTGCAATTAAAACCGGTACTCAGAACACTAACTATTCAGGTTTAATGGCTGGTTGGAATACTCAGTATACGGCAATTTCATGGGCAGGCTACCACACGGTCGATAAAGTACTCCCTGGAGCAGTTATGGAGATTATTACCGAACCGATGACGCGATACTGGATGCAGGGAGCTTTAAGTATGTTACATACAAAGCCAGTTAACTGGGTACAGCCATCGAATATTAAAGTATTGCCGGCCTACGTTCAGCGAGTACACGTTGGTGTAGGTTCCGAGGAACCCGGGCCGTCTAAGGATCTGTTTCCGTCGTGGTATACCGGTAAAGGATCGACTGGTACTCAAACGATAGACAAAGTATCTGGGTTATTGGCTACTTCCTGTACACCACCAGACGCTAAAGAGACAGTAGGAGGGGCTGACGCAAACTCAATGTCAGCCGACCAATTCTGGCCGATTAATCAAAGTAATAACTCCAACTCAAAAGTATCAATACCTACTACATATGACAACGTACACTTATGCAGTGACCAGCCCCCCTCAATTGTTTTGACTACACCTGCTACCAATAATGGAGTATGTTCTAATACGGATAATAACGGTCAAGGATGTGCTATTGTGGTTACCGCCACTCAAGGCACTCATCCGTTAGGGGGTGGCAGCTTTGGAGGAACAGTCAGTATAAGTATAAATAACCAGGTGGTTAAAACATACACCGTCACAAACTCTCCCGCAACTCTGGTATATTATTATCTGCCGACGTCGACTGGAACAGTGACCGTATCGGCGACAGTAACGGATAGCGTACTATACCAAACTACTAGTTCAGCCCAAATCAATACTAGTTACACTCAACCGAGTACCAATAACAATAGCCAGCAAGGCACAAACAGCGGGACAACCAGTAACACCGGCAACGGTGGTACTACAACAAGCTCGCCGTAGTTACCAACTACTAGTGCTTAATTTAGAAAGTGCTTGATAGCTTGATTTATATCACTTACGGGTCTCAGTAAACTAGAAACTTTATCGTCGGAGCTTTTGGTCCTATTGCCAATTCAAAGCCTAATTTTTTAGCTTCAAGCACTCTTTTAGCTATAAACGGCACGTGCCGAACTTCTCCTGAAAGACCAACCTCGCCGAATACGACCGCATTAGCTTTTAGCTTAACTCCTTTTGCCGCTGAGGCCAAAGCCATTACGACCGCTAAATCTGCGGCTGGTTCGCGGGTAGTAATTCCTCCGACGACATTTAAATAAACGTCTTTATCGCCTAAGGAGATAGAAGAACGTCTTTCCAGCATTGCTATAAGTAAATTAAGTCTGGATAAAGATAAACCGCTGACAGCTCTTTTCGGATAACCATAGCTGCTACGGTTAACCAGGGCTTGAACTTCTAGCAGAAGTGGCCTACTGCCTTCCATGGCAGCTAAAACTACCGACCCGTCGGTTATTTTCCGCTCGTTCAGTAAGATTGCCGAAGGATTAGTCACAGGCGTTAATAAACCATTATTTTTCATTTCAAATATTTCCGTTTCACTAGTAGAGCCAAAACGATTCTTGCTGCTTCTAAGTAATTTTAAACCGCCCCTGCTGTCCCCCTCTAAAGTCAACACGACATCAACTATATGTTCCAGGTGCTTAGGACCGGCTATATTGCCCTCTTTTGTAACATGGCCGACAATTATAAGTGCGGTGTTACTTTGTTTTGCCGCCTGACTTAATAAAGCAGTACAGTTTGACACTTGAGCCACACTGCCGGCGCTAGTACCTATTTTCTCACTCCTTATGGTTTGAATTGAATCGATTACAACTAACTTATAATTAGCACTAGCTATTTCATTAGTTATATCTTCAGCAGATATACTTGAAGCAATTTGTAAATTATCCTGTTCTAGTGCTAAGCGTTTAGCTCTTAGGGCAATTTGATGTAATGATTCTTCGCCACTGACATAAAGAGCTTTGTAGCTTTTAGACACAGATGAAGCTAGTTGCATTAAAAGCGTGCTTTTACCCATTCCCGGTTCACCACTTATTAGGACTACACTTCCCTCTACAATACCTCCTCCAAAAATTTGATCTAAACTAGCTAGATTGCATCTAATCCTCTCCTCGTCTTTAGAGGCACTGTCTTTAACCGAAGATATCTCTAAAACGCGTTTTGGATCAAAAGAATCAGCAGCTGATGTTAGCACTTCCAAAGTATTCCATTCGCCGCATTGATTACATCTTCCGGCCCAACTACTAGAATAAGCTCCGCAAGAACTACATTCGTAGCCGGCGTTTTTAGTTGCAGAAACGCTTTTCTTTTGCATATTGCCTATAATAACTCATCTTGTAGTTGTCAGCTTGGGACTAGAGTCTATTGCACTGACGAGCTGATTTTGCTCTACTGCTAAGTTATTGATCTGACTAACTAATTGATTATACTCGCTGATATCGGTTCTTATATTGGATGCATACGCGTTATAGCTGGCAACCCTATCGTTATAGCTATTAACCAAATTATTATATGCAATATAATTACCGGAAGCTTTTAGTGCATTAAGCGATTGAAGCTGAGCATTTAAACCGCTTTGCATATTAGCCAGCTGGCTTCTGCCATTATTTATTTGTTGATTCAGTAAGGTAAGTTGATTTTGATCTTGTTTGATCTGCGTAATCCTTTCTGTAAATGCAGCTTCATATGTCGTATACATCGAAACTATTTTTTCGCGATTCGCGAAATACATTAAATAGTGCTTGCTTAGACTGGAAGGAAGATCGGCCACCTCGGTACCCAAGACCGAATAAAGCTCGTCAGACAACGCGTTGGGTTCCGTAGCCCTATAAGTAGCCATCTGAGACCTTATTTGATGCCCTAGACTATGGCTATTATAAAAGTTCCACATTTGAGCGTTAATGTTAGCTTTGATTTTTGAGCTTAGCCTAGCATAGCCTGCATGTAACATCTCATACGCCGCCGTTACTTGAACAATACCTTTTAACTGAGGCTGATTAACACTAAGTAAAAAGATGCCGTTATCTCCTTGGTGGTAACAACCAATAACATATGATCCGCTAGAACTGTTAGGACAGGCTTTAAAAAACGAGGTTTTGTCTTCAATTAACGGTTTATTTACATAAAATAGTTTTTTTCCATACGCAGTCATCGTGTCCTGATTAGCTAGGCTAAGCTCAAAAATCAAAGCTAACA
>JAJZNT010000008.1 GCA_021811685.1 bacterium | reverse complement strand
CCAGATATCTGCTTGACGCTCTGGGAGTACTAAGCGGGGATGAGGTTTACTTCGGGTTTAACGGAAAGCTAGAGCCAACCATCCTAAAAGACCCTAAAGACCCAACCTATAAACATGTGATTATGCCCCTAAAAAGCTAAACTTCATATATGATTGCCGAAATCCGGCTGCAACAATACCGCTCATACCCAGATAAAACATTTAAACTCTCGCCGGAGCTAAATGTTGTTGTAGGACCTAATGCCAGCGGAAAAACAAACCTACTCGAATCTGTGTTGGTAATCTGCAAAGGAGGGTCTTTCCGGGCTCCCGACAGCGAGCTGATTATGCACAACAAAGAATGGGCAAGAATTGACTCTAATACCGATCAAGGGCAAAGATCGCTCAAACTCAGCCATACCAGCAAAGAATTCACCATAAACAACAAGCCATACAAGAGGCTTAGTAGTAATGTGCAATTACCGGTAGTATTGTTTGAGCCAAACCATCTATTAATGCTTTCCGGTTCTCCCGAGCTGCGACGCAACTATCTTGACGGAATATTAGACTATATAAAGCCGGGGTATAAAAAGACCAGAACCGATTATCTTAAAACACTTAGGCAGCGCAACGCCCTATTAAAGAGCGGACGGGCTAGTATGATCGAATTGTTTCCTTGGAATGTCCGCTTAAGCCATTTGGGGGGTATTATAGCCTCGCTAAGGTCTGAGCTGATTGACGAGTTAAACGAAGACATTACAGACGCCTACAGGAGAGTATCTGACGGCAAAGAACAGATTTTATTGAAATATAAGCCAAGTGCGGACTTAAATACTTACGAGAGCCAACTCATAAACAAGCTTGAGCAAGCGATGGACCTAGATCTAATAAGGGGCTTTACTTCATATGGTCCACACCGGGAAGACATGGAAGTACTTATAAATAAAAAATCACCGCTTCAGGCAGCTTCTAGGGGGGAAGCTAGAACGATTGTTTTGTCCCTTAAGACTATAGAGGCAAAAATCATTAGAAGGAAGCTAGATAAAAAACCAATCATTCTCCTGGATGATATTTTCAGCGAACTAGACAATAGCAGAAAAGACAAACTAACCAGCCTCTTAAGCAATAGCCAGGTTATTATAACCTCGACAAACAGCAACAATCCACTAAAGACCAAGCAGAACACGAATGTTATTAAAACGCACAAGAGAGCCTAATTTACTGGCTGGGGTTGAAATACCATAGTTACGCCCGCCTGGCTTATTCCATATTGAGCTAACAAAGAGTCAACCGAAGAAGTACATATCTGCTGACCGACATTTCCCGGGTAAACAATATATAAAGTGGGCAGAGTAAAGTTAACATAGTTTACTGAGCACTCTCCCTGCAATACCTGGGGGAATATCACACTAAAAACACCGAAGTTATAATTCTGGGGTTGAGCATGTAGCGCTACCCTATAAAGTTGTGAGCCGCTAGCCTGATTATTAATAGTAGGAGAGTTAGCAACACTTATATAAACATAATTCCCTTCCGTGTCCGGGTATATTCCTTGAATTGGTGATTGTCCGGAAGTTTGAGATATTTGAAACGACTCGTTTTTAGAAATTGAGCTTTGCCAAAGGGTACCACCACTAGAATAGAATAAGTTACCGTTTGTCCCCCACGCTAGTGAACTAATAGAGCCATTTCCGGCAATTTCATCCACTCGGTCCATTGAGCTGCTATATATACTAATGTCGTAATTCGACATTACCGCCGTATAGTTTCCATTAGGCGATATCCCAATTGAGCTTGCAGCTATATTCGTATTTGTTACCCCAGAGCCTTTAATAATAGTTAGCGTACCAACCAAATCAGGATTGGACTTTCTTGAACCAATAATTAAAGCTACGCTATTTGTGCTCGCAGATATTTGCAGGATGGTATTTGAAGATGAGTATATTTTTTGAAAGCCACCAGAAATACTTCCCTTATACAAAACTGAACCATTGCTAATAAATACGGCTCCATTGCCGGCTACCGCATAGTTAACCACTGGGGCTGAACTGTATTTAAAAGGCAAATTAAGCAAAGAAAACACCCCGTTATTATCCGAATAAAACCCACCACTAGTTCTTAAGACACCCTGAGTGGGGCTAGCCCAATCTATAGAGCTAACTGCCCCACCAAAGATTTTATTTATGGAGTTGTTGCTGTTTATGCTCAATAAGGAAGACGAAGAATTTATAAAAACTATACTAGACGAACTCGCGCTAACATCTTCGACGCTGCCTCCATATACCGGATAAGGGGTCGAAGAAAAACCACTCAAAACTAGGTTGAAAAGCTTCTGTCCGCCACTACCGATATTAACAGTACGAGTTAAATGGTCCGTGCCGCTGAAAGCAGCAAGTTGGTAAGTACCAAAACGCACAGACTCAGACAGCTTATGTTTGGCGCTTATTGTTTCAGAGCTTACTAGCTCGCCGTTTTTAATCGGTGTAATTGACACATAACTATTTGAGCTTGCCGAAATAACAGTAATGGTTGTCGTGTGGAGGTAATCATATATCCAAATACCAACGCCAACAAAGATGGATATAAATACTAAAAACACCCCAAGCCTTAACAGTAATTTAAGTAAGCGATTATTCCTTTGCATCTTTACTGCTTTCTCATATTATGATTACCATGCCGGCCAACCCTGTGGCAACGTACAAACCGCTGATGATCCTTGAACTAAACCGCCGGGAGCCCCAAGACTTTGAAGAAATTGAGAAAAGTTAATTCCAAAAGTTGAAGATAGTTTGATTTGGTTTGGTGGTGTCCCTACGGGAGGTGCATTATTCCAGCAATTATATGCCATGGATTCATCGTTAGAATTAGGATTGCCCCAACCCGTCTCAATACCGCTGCCGCAGTCGTACATTTGAGCTATTACTGTATTGGAATTTACGGACTGACCAATACTGGACACATAATGGTTTATGCATTCAGCTACATATACCTCCAAACCTTTGGCTGGCCCACTGGTTAGCGTATATGCTAAATAGGGTTCAGGCAAACCATTTTTAGGCGTATACCAATCGCTAGATACTTTATCGATCGTGCCGTTACCTATGGCATATATCGGTCCAGTTCCTGAATAATCAACTCCTTGGTCTATTCTCTCCGGGACAAGATTGGATATTCCCCTGAGAGGATTGTTATAGCCGGCAGTTGATGCGGTGGATCCCTGGCTAGAGCTTTGGGTTGCCGCTCCCGGATTAGGGTTACAGGATGTGGTTGTCAGAGGATTTCCTCCAACAGTGAAACCGGCCAGAATTCTTTGGGCCTCAGGAAGTCTAGTCGCCGCAAAACTACCATATTCATCTGCCGGCCTTTCATAACCTATATATTGATGGCCGACCGCAGACGGGTCATACGGGCCAGCACTACCATCATATGGAGGATATTTTGGATTATTTGGCGGGTTCATATTTCCCTGAAACGCCAAAGTGGTCATTATTACGTTAGGAGCAGCCTCGATATCAGTTAATGCCTGGCCTTCAGCAAACTGAGTTTGGCCGTTTAGTTGAGCCCACAACATATTAAGCTGAGTGGAAAGATCGCCTATTGGAGTACTAAGCCCGAGCTGATTATATAGAGCTTGAGCGTTACTGGAAGGGGTCCACTGCACAATTCCCCACCCATCACCGCTTGGGGTGCTGGAGTAGCCTCCTCCGCTTATCTCTGTTGGATTAATACCGGATTCAGCGACCAAGTTTCCAACTATGCCAGCGGCCTCGGTATCAGTTAGCCCTTTTTGAATAAAGAAGTTAAATGCCTGCTCGATTACGTTGCTGCCCGTCAATAAAGTTGAGCCACCATTACAGCAGGCGAGTGTTTGCCCGGTGCTGGGGTTGCCTCCGGTTGTTGCTCCGACAACCAGGTTAACCAGAGCGTTGACTCCCTTAGGAACTGTAGGGTGGACATTTAGTCCGTCTGCCAGACTGATATAACCATTGGTGTCAGTTTCCTGCCCGGTCATCTGGATAGGGTTGCCGCTTGGATCAACCAGCTTAAACCAACTGATTACCGAGTATCCGTCTTTACTAGCTTCTTCATATATTGCCTGATTCTGGGCTTGAATTATTGGAGTATAGCTCGGCCGGTTAATTACGATTGTATCTATCCAGTAAATCGGAGCAGTAGCGTTATCCGCCCTGATGGCCTTAATTGCTGCATCGATTGTCTGAGGAGTATCTCCACCGTTAGTTCCTAAAGCAATAACTATGGCGTTAGCGGACTTTATGCTTGATTGATCATTGGATATGGCTTGCATTCCCGTAGTATTGGTGCCGTCGATCCCCGGCGAGGTTAAACTGCGACCAGCTTGAGCGTCAATTGTAGACGCTATATTAAGTGCCTGGAAAGAGGATGAGTAGGTGCTTGAGGCAAGCTCCGTAATAGAGTCACCTAATATATAGATGTTCTGGCCTGAGGTTAATACTCCCGACGCAGAACCGGATGCAGACCCACTACAAGACGTTTGTCCCTGTGAGCCGTTATAGTAAATACTGTCGTTAAATAGGCTGTACAGATTGGCGTTAGATAGAGCAAAAACGTTTCCACCCAACAACGAAAAGATTAGTACCGTAAGGAGAAGCAAAGCATATTTTTTCATGATTTCGTACTTTGATAGACGTTTATATAACTGGTTACTTCATCATCAAGAATATATTGCCTATAGCGGTTTATAACGTCATTACTCTGTAAAAAGCTGGTAACTGTACTATCACAGTTTTGCGAGCTGGAAGAGCTAGATCCTATAACCGGGCAGATCACGTATTGAGCAACATTGGAGGCTTGGATTTGTACTGGAGCTACGTCAGTTGAGAGGTTGCCCATCGTACCGCATATGGGGTCAGGACTATTGGTTCCGCTTTGTTGCGCCCAAAGTTGAGAGCTTGACACTTGCCCGTTTTGGCCAAACGGATCAAGGGCGAAACAGTGCATTAAGTCATTTGTGTTGGTGTCATAAGATCCATATGGGTAGCTACTAGGGTCTCCAAGTAACTGAATGAGAGTTTTAGTATTGTTTCCATAAGGAACTACCGTATGGAACAGGAAGTATTCGTTTCTGATCGGGTCATGCGTATCTATAGACGTAAACCCGTACTGAGTAATATCATAAGGAGCCCCGGGGTTTGTTGTGGTTGCCGCAAAAACCTTAGCACCCCCGATTAAATCAGCCAAAGAGTGGGCCAGCAGAGAAGGGGCTTTAATTATGTCACTAAACATTGAGTTAATAATTCCTGACTGGGATAAGGGCAGATCTACTGCAAGCCTAGATACTAACGACTCCGGATTGTTGAAGGAAAACACTCTGCTAACAAAAGATTGACTGCGCTCTTGCGCATTAGCCAACTGAGTGCCTTTGGCGTTGAGTACGGCTGCTTGAGCGGTGGTTAGCGGTACACCGCCGAGTCGCTGCATATTCATATTCGTAGCTATATTTGTGCCAGCGTCCGCATTATTCATCCACTGCACGGCGTTTTCCATGCCATTCATAGCAACTGGCGTAAAGTACTTTACTATTTCCGGAATAATCACATGTTTTGTTGCTTGCTGGAACGTAATAACTGCTCCAGAAAGGGCTACTTGATAAACACCCAACGTAGAAAAGTCTATGGCTAGGGTGGCTAACGTGCCTACGATACTAAAAATATGGCCAAAAAATGAATTCTCTATAACCTTGCACACTAAAAGAAGGCCCGTATCGCCAAGCACGCTATTTATGGTGTTAACTATATTATTCCCCGCGTTTTTTACCGGCAGTAAAGACTGGCTAAAATCAGGGTTATAGCCACTACTTTTCGGGTTCGAGTTTACTGGGTTGCCTATCATACGCTGCCAGGCTGCCGACCTCGAGAATGGCATGGCGGCGTCTTTAATTGTTTGATCGGGAGCTTTAGAAGTCGACTGAACACTACTATTACCGTTAAGTAGACTTATAAAGGCACTTTGTTGCTTTCCGGTAATTGCTCCGGGCACTTTTGGTTCATCGGCAATACTTAAAAGTGTAGAACTATGGCGAACCAAATAGGCTAGAATAGTCGGAATTCGGTAATTTGAGGCTGTTGTTGCCGCTTTTTGTATTGAGCATAGAGTGGCTAATACGGCTGTTGCAAGCAGCGCATTACCCAATTTAGGAGATATTGCCGCCTCAGTCTTACTTATAACTTCTGCTTCGGAGTTGCCCGCTTGTTCGGCGGCAGTCGCGGTATTTATGATTTGATTATCTGTTGCTATTCCTACCTGAACGTCTTCTGGGGGAGTTGTGGTTGAGCCACTACCCGTTTTCGATTGCTCTTCTTGAGCTTGAGCCTCTTGAAGCTGGGTCGGTTCGTTTGCCAGAGTTCCATCGATGCTTTCCCGAACGGCTTTATCTACCTGGGTATCTACCTCGGCTTGGGTTTCGTTTGGTGTTTCCTCTGAGGCATTGACAATATCCCAGTCTGCACCCTCATCCATTGTGAGCATACCCCTAGTAGCTTGAAGCTGGCCTATATCAAAAGCGGGTATAGCGGTATCGATGCGTGCAGCAATATCCGGGTTATTTAAGTCCTCGTAAGTAATAAGCTTATTTCCATTATTCAAGTCGCGAAGCCTGACTTGTGTGCCGCTTTTTTCAACTTGTATACCCTGGTCAGCTAAGGACTTTACTACCTGAGGATCGGTAAAATTAAATGAGTCTATTTCAGCGGTCATCGGGTCGCCGTCCTGAAGCGCCTTAACCTTATTTCCGTCTTGGCCACTAACCCCATCAGCTTTGTTGCTAGAATAGCAGCCAGATACCTTAGCGAGATTAACTAACTGAGTTCTACAGTACATTTTATTGAACACATCGTTAGCAGCCTTTTTTATTACATAAGAAAGTCCCTTTTGTTCGTAGCGCAACATGTCTTTCTCGATAGTTACTAGCTCATAGGAGGCTACAAATCCAAAGAAGAGAACTAAAGATATAACAAAGCCAATAGCTCCACCACCTCCTATACCAATACCTTTTTTGTGGTTTTTTAGAAACTTTAGCGCTACACCTGCGCCGGATAGCCCTGCGGCTGCCATTAAGCCTTTTGAGGCAAGTCCGGATCCGCTTTCGGCCTTATATAGACCGCCTTTATCTAGAGAACGATCTTCAGAAGCATCACCCCTCTCACCATCTTCGGTTGCCGACTGTTCTCTGTCCTGAAGTTCTTCGGGTGAGGCGGAAACTTTTGGTTCTTTTTCTGAGTCGGAATGGTAAAAACCGCGATCTGACATGTTTATTTTGCTTCAAAGCCTTTCCAATACAGATTATACGTCACCCATAACGATAATTTTTACCACCATATATGCTTAAGTATATCAAAGAGAGTAACCTAAATTTGTCAAAATATTAAACTCTGGGGTAAATTATATAGAATGCAGAGCGGTAGCTTGGTAAAAAGACCTTTTATAAACCAGTTCCCTGGCGCTATTTTTATACTTGAACAAGAGTATCTTTAACGGAACCAACACTACCTAAGTCGCTTAGCATATTCCGTGTCGGCGTTAGGCCCACCATGTCGTTTCATCCGCTCATGATTCTTAATAACTCTACTGATAGCTCTGCTTCTCCGCCTGTCTCTAAAATAGGTGGCCGGTGAGCCGGTAGCCTGCGATATGGTCCATTTTTCTCCTCGGTTATGAGGAGCATAAAGATGTCTTGCTGTAGTGCGCACCGAAGAACCAGAACGCCTGACCCCTTTTATGTCTAGGCGATAACCGCTTTCTCCCAGTCTTAGTGGTAGGGCTTTGATCTCTGCCCGCTTAATTTTACCCTCGCTTGCGTTTATCTTCCCCGCTCTAACGTCCCGTTTCACTTCTCTTAAACGTTCTTTCTTCTCATGCCGACCGACACCAGGAACTGCGGGACCGTGTCTTAGCTCATCCACTCGTTCAGCTAGCGCCGACTTTCTGTCGGCAACTCCTCCCTTAGAGTGTCCCATAACTATTTCACCAAGAGAATATACTGACTCCCTTGGATTTGGCCCGAACGTACTATTCTGCCGCCACAGATGAATATTGTCCCATTCTGCACGTTCTGATCTTTTCGCCAATCTTCTGTCCGCTCTCCGCTCTAATAAAGTTTTTGGCCTTGGGGGAGTTGCTACAGGAGGAGGAGACTTAGCTAGAACTTCCAGGTCAACATCTAGCATAGGCTTGGGCGACCTATCAGGTAACTCAGCAAGTGCTTCCCGGCCAAGCTGTTGATAAAAAGCATCTTTCCTGTCCATTTCCTGAAGGACACTGCCAGCCTGTTCCATCCGGCGTATTGCTAGATTGCCCATAGTATCATGGTATTTTTGGCTTAAATTTTCTATTGATGACATAGATATACTATAACACTAATTGTTTGAGAAAGCAACCATGAAATATAAGAACTATATTTCGTTAGGGTTCGGTTGTCTCCAACCTCTAGCCTTCTCTCTAGCGATGTCCCTGTTTGTTTTATCCCTTTCTATAATGGCATAACCCCTTGCTCGATCTTCTGCAGTCCAAGTTCCTCTAGTGTCGTAGTACTCCCTATCCTTTACTGTTGGGTGCGGTAATACACCGGGCCTACTAGATAGTAAAGAAGCGTTTAGCCATCCGTCTAGAGAAGTACGCCTTGTAACCCGGGGTAGTCCTGACCCAGCGGGTGGCTGTACGACACCGGGAGCATCGTTGTCCAGATAAGTATCATGAGCCTTAAGTGCTTCCTGTGCCGCTTTTTGGTTGGCTCCAGTAGCGTTCTGGGCTACTGATTCAAGTTCCATACGGTGAATTTCCGCTTGTTCGAAATCACCCCTATCAAAGGCTTCTCGCATTAATACAGCTTTGGCTTTAATTGCACTTGGTTTAGCTCTGTTTCCAAGTGACCAAGGATCTGCCTTGCCTAGTCCGGCGGCAGGGTCGTAACCGGCTCCGTTATTTATGCCCCCAAGCTCATAACGCCCAGCTTCTTTAAGAAAGTACTGTGCAGTATTCATTGATGAAGAGAAAGCCTCATGGTCATTTCCGACTATACCTCTCACAGAATCTTGCAGCTCCTTATATCCCTTTTCGCCGTCAGAAAATTGGTATCCTGTTCTAGCGAGGGCTTGGAGGGCATTTAGCTGTGTTCCTGCTGACCTTCTAGACTTAACTTGGTCGGCCAGTCGCAATCCGTTCCTTCTAGCTTCTATTTCTGCCTGGTACTTAGCTTTATCTTCTTTTGTTGTTGCTTTAGAATATTCTTCCTCCGCATCTCTTAGCTTTTCCTCAGCAAGACCCCTGTTTGCCAATGCTATTAAAAAGTTGTCGTCATTTTGGTGTGTCTGGAAGGTTTGGTCTTCTTTAAGCTCTCCGGCACCACTGGCCAACATACTGGTATACCTACCGGCCTGTATACCACGGACACCGTGCCGTAAGTCTCTCATGGGGTGAGTGGCCGCCCCCAGGACAGTATTCACTCTTCTAGTAAGTCTATTCCTGTCACTAAAGCGTCCATAACTTCTCGTCTTACCCCAACCCTTTACTGCCTCTCTTCCGGCAATCTTCTTCAGGGGCTTGTTAGCGCCGGAGGTAAATTTAGACATCGCTCCCTGGATTGCCCCAATAGCGCCTCCAGACATTTTGAAGGCGAAAGGCACAAGAAATAGGGGAGCTACGACTGCTAGAAGAGCTAGGGTTTGTGAAAGCGCTTTATCTCCAGTATTTGATAAGTTATTCATAATAATTCCGGATATAAAGGACATCCCGAATACCGCCATTACAATAGGATAAACGGCTAAGGTTTTAAGTAACAGACTCCACCATTGTTTGAAATAGCGTTCCGTGTTGGGTAGTACATAAAGAGCAAAAGCTATAGGAGATATCATGAGAAGGAACACAATTAACCCCTGCCTAATCGTTATGGTTATAAGTACCCCTATTGCGGCAATAAATGCCATAAGTACGACGAGAAGTATAATTCCTATAACCCCAGACACTAGGATTGTAGCCGTAGCTAATCCGACTAGTCCTAAGCTAAAGATTACAGACCCACTGCTGGATAGCTGAATTGAGCTGGTTAATCCGCTTCCTGCAGCTTTGAACGGTGCCTCCAAGAGATTGATTACACCCGCCCCCAGAATGTTAAAGACATCTTCCAATCCAGCAACTATGTAGATTGACAGATTAAGTAAGATTGCTGCTGCTAAAATTCGTGGCAGGACTTTTCTTACCGTATAGGCATCAATCAGTCCTCCGCCGGCAGCTTCACTGAAAACAACCACCAGCAAAGCTATTACAAGAACAATATCCCCGTAGGTTCTAAAGTTAGACCATACACTGTAAATAGCAGCACTAACTTTCTGGTTACTACAACTAGTACTGCTGCCGGTGCAGTTCGGATTGGCGTTAAAGTTAAAAGGGTGGGTCTGAAGGAGATTATTTATTACTCCCTCTATGCTGCTCTCGGCTTTAGCAATAAGGTTAATAGCTCCACAAACAATCCAGGACAATACAAAATTTGTTGATTCGCATGTAGGGCTTGTAGTGTTTACTTTTGTAGGTGATGCTATCTTTGGTATTGGGGATGGGCTACCCCCGGGTGCATAAGTTAAAACTACATTTGTATTTATTGGACTAGTTGACGCGAAAGTATGATAAATATCTGAAGTGGCTACAAAGTAGGGTGTGTCCAGGGATGTTACATAGTTAATTACTACCGCGTATTTACCATAAGGAACTCCTTTAGCAACAAATACACCATCCTTAACACCGCTTAATGTTATAGGGTTGTTATTGCAAGCATTGGTAGGACTTGATGGGTTAGACGCATTAACTCCGCCAACGTAAACTAAGCATGCTATCAAGCTAGCTGGCGGAAGAAGATTTATTGGGACTCCGCTAGTTCCCGTACAATTAGTCGTACATGCGTCGGGAGTAGCATATGATGCATCAACGGTTACTTGCGGCACTTTCTGGAACTGTTGAGTTGATAGGACTATTGCACTCGTATAATATGCTTCTCCGAATGTCAAGCTGCATAAACTTATCTGGGCGGTCGCACTCTTTGTCCCATTTTTTACAGTTATTGTATAGAGATTATTGCCGGAACTTTGTTTTTGTTGATTAATGCACTGGACAGAAGTAGAGCCGCTAAAGCCGCTCGTGCCGGTGATCTTATTTGTTAAGAAACAGTTGGGTAAAGATGAAGTGTAAAACTTTTGGATGGTCACTGTGTTGCCGGCGACAGAAGAAATAGTAAAAGTATAGCTTGAATGATTAGTTGAGTTTGCCCCCGAAACAGGAATACATAACTCTACACCATTAGGAGCCCTATTCGTTGCATAAGAGAACACAACACTACCAGTGGTTAAGTTCTGAATACCTCCCGACGATGTAGCAGCTTTGGCCCCAGTAGGTATTAAGGGTAGCAATAAGGTAGCTAAAAAGAATATAGAGGAAGAAAGCCAATATATTTTTTTCAGTCTTTTCATTTCTAGCCCTTACTGGACCCTCCCTTTATATGTTTGTACGGCAGTTCATATATATTTGAATTATAAACAAAAGCGTTAAATAAAAACATAACCCTTTAGCTCTAAGCCAAGATTTCTATGAACTTGGCGTTAGGCGGTTAGCTAGGTCGATTGTGCCGGCTGCTGCAGTTGCTCCTCCGTTTTGCAGGTCTATATTTTCGCTCATTTCTGTACGGTTATTAGATGTCGGGCTTGTGCTAATTAGCGAAGTTTCGGTCGGGCTTGCTATAACCTGGATATGAACGTGGTTTTGTCCGGCAAAGAATAGCCCCTGTCCCACGGGAAACTGGCTAAGGCGTTTCTTCTCTTCCGAGGTCAGTTTGAATACGTCGCTCAACACATCAACTGCCGAAGTAGATTGTTTCATCAGGAACTGCATTGACGAGTTTGCAACTATGGCTCTGCCCATGCGGCTGCCCATAAAGTCTTCCACGTCTTGAGTAACCGTAGTTATTCCCAGTCCGTATTTTCTGGCCCTTTTAGCTATGCTGAACAGGAAATTGGCCGAGTCCTCATACTTCATTAGTTGCCAGGCTTCATCAACTATAAGAATACGCTTTTTCATATCGGTTTTAGTCCTGTTCCAGATGTAATTTAAGACTATGTACATGGCTACCGGCCTGAGCTCATCTTCCAGGTCGCGGATATTAAACACGACCATGGGGTTATTAATGTCGATGTTTGACTGTTGACTGAAAATGCCCGCAAAGGTGCCTGAAGTATATTTACGCAGTCTCTGGGCCAGCTGTGGTCCGGTACCGCCCATGTGCAGTAGCGTGTCGTATAAATCATTAATAGTAGGCGGTGTGCCGGTATGGGTTAGAGGATCGTTGGTTATTCCCGCTCTGGCATAGGTATCAATTAGTGCCGTATCCAGGTCGGATTCTTCGGCCGGGGAAAGTGCCGGCATCAGTGCCGCGTTGCCTCCCACTAATTGAGCCTGGGCTCCGCCCATCATCAGGCGCAGTAGCCCATGAAGGGTTATCAGGTTGGAGCGCAGGGCATTATCCGCCTCTTCGTTGTCTACTACCCTCGGCAGATCAAACGGGTTGATCCTAACCGCGCTATTTAAGCTTAGCCGTACATAAGCTCCACCGACGGCCTCACATAATTTCTGGTATTCATTCTCGGGGTCGACAATGAATATTTCCGTACCCAGCATCATTGAGCGCAGGGCTTCGAGCTTAACACTAAACGACTTACCTGCACCGGATTTTGCAAACACCACCGAATTACCATTCTCTAAGCTAAAGCGGTCAAAAATTACCAGCCCGGAGTTATGCATGTTTACTCCGTAGAGAATACCGTTCTCCTGGCTTAAATCGGCAGAGGTAAACGGAAAACTGGTACTCAGGGCGCCGGTGCTCATATTACGGCGTATCTGGAGCTGGTCAGTTAGTTGCGGAATAGTCGAGCTGAAAGCCTGCTCCTGCTGTGCGGTAGCCGGTTTAGAATAAACCAGTTGCTGACCAAGCAGTGACTCGACTTTGTTAGATACGAACTCCAATTCATCTCTGGACTCGGCGTAAATTGTAAAGTATAGGGCAAACCTGAAAAAACGTTCTTCCCCTACTTGCAGACGGTCCCGCATATCTTCGGCGTCGGTAACTGCAGCCTGCTTGCCGGGGTCTCTAACCTTACCTTTTTCCGCATCTAGCTGAAGTCCGGCTTCTAACTGAGTCACTTTCTTGCGCAGGTTCTCTAAAACTACCTGGCTCTCGACCGGGTAAATATACATACTGATGTCCATAACTTCATCAAGGTTAACCATGCTGCTCAGCCAGCCGGTATATACCTGTCTGGGGTAACCGTATACGTAAAATGTCCTGGCAAAACGGGTGCCCATTTGAAAGAAAGAGCTGCTGAATTCTGCCGAGCTTGGGGCAATAAAGTCTCTAAGGGCTGTGATTCCCTTTTGAAAAGCCGCCTCAACTTGCCTTGATTCCTGAGCTTGCTGAGTTTGGGCAACGGCTATAGGGTCCACCGCCGGTTTTCTAAAAGCCATGATTTCTACCCTAATTCCCTTTGCAGGTGTGCTTGCGGCGCGGTGCCTTCACCCTTAGTTATAACGTCGGCGTTAAGCATATTGAAGTCTTGAAGTTCTTGTCTGGTGGCTGTATCGGGGTTGTATACATCATAATAAAGCTCTATTAACTCTTGAGTATCTAAGGGTATTCCTTGAATACTGGCCTGGGCAAGTCCTCCTAAGACTGACTGTACGCGGTTGCGCAATTCTGTTTTTGCCGTTTCCAGCTGAGCTTCATTAATTACTACATGTTTTTCGTTGTTGCTGAACATTTGAGCAACACCGCTCAAGAACGTCTTTCCCTGAGCAATTGTCTTAGACTCATCCCCGACAGTTATGTAGTAGGGGATAACTAAATAAAAACTTTTGTCCATGATGTTTGTCTGCTGGCTTAGCTGATAAATGTAGCTAATATAGTCATCCATTAATACGGCCAGCAGCATGTTATCGTGCTCAGAGCGGATCTTATCCAGTTTTTCTATGTAGGGCTGCATGTCCACCCTTTGCGTACGGATACAGATTTGAACGGGAAAACTAAGTGAATTTAAGAAACCCTGGTAAGCAAACTCTACTCCTTCTTGTTCCTGGGGGCTCATGAGGTCAAAGTTAATGCTTTTTACCATAATGACGCTCCTAAAACTGCCATCATTCATGATAACTATACCGTCACGGACCTCGGCAATTTCCAGCATGTTTTGAGTACTATTGGGGTTGGACTTAGCCGGTACCTTACCGGCCGGAGCCTGAGTTACCTGTGGCCCATATATATTGCCGTTTTGGGCACTAACGGGTCTGCCCGTGGGTGCCAAATTTTGATTAATGTTACTTTGCGGATTCATAAGACGAAAGAAATTAATTTAATGATGCAAATCAATTACCACCCCATCACTACCTTTAGTTGACTTAACTTCGTTAGCGAGAGTCTGAACGCTTAGTCCCGGATTACTTAGTGCAAAGTTTAGTTTAGCACGATCGATATGCGGCAATTGATTAGCTATTGGTTTTGCCTGAATTTTAGGAGCGGCTGGTTTAGGCGAAGAAGAAAGTGTCTGCATATTTGAGTAAGCCAGATTTGAGTTCTCAGTATTGCGTTTCAACGCCTCACTCAGTGAGTCCTCTTCAATTTTATTTACAGGCATCTGGTTATTGCCCGTGTTGCTGTCCAGTTTATTGAGCATAGACACTAAATCCTGGCGGCTAGCCCTAGAGCTTTTAGAGATCATTTCGGCAATTTGCTGAGACTTGGGGTTCTGATCGTCAAACATGTCTGCATCCGGAGCCGCATAGTAATCGGGTACCGGCTTAGGGATAGTCCCCATGTCTATTAACCGGTCAGAATCTGGGGTGTAGATTTGGGAGTCAACGGGAACATCAACCAAGTTCTTAACCGCCCAGCCCCTGGTATCCAAGGTTAGGGCTAAAGCCTGCAAACGACTTTTCACCTCGGTTGTAGATAAACCGTTTGTTAAGTTTCTCTCAACCTTTTTAGGTGCGGTAATGGTTACCAGATTTTTAATACCGCTTTGACTCCAGATGCGCCTGCGCGGTTTGAACAGAAAACGCAACCTGGCCAGCGCCCATACTTCAGTGGGCTGGTCGCGCTTAAACGGGAAAGCGAAAAAGGATGTTAGCAGGGTCGGAGGTAAGAAAAAGAGGAGCAGTACTTCGGCATGTTTGCTGATCACCACAAAACAGATGTAGTACAAGAACGCGGAAATCATCCCGTAGATGAACTGTCTTAGGGTGAACGGGCCAAGGATATGGTCCTCGGCCTCAATATCCTGGATTAATTTATATGTCGCCATTTAACTTAAGTATACCAAAGGGAAGGCTTAAAGCGGGGTTATGAGAGCTGGAAATTATGCATAGGTTTAATCAAGTGAGGAACTAGAGTATATTTAATGCTAAACTGTTACTTGGACACAAGATGCGTAAAATCAAAAAGATTGTTAAATACACGGCGTTTGTCTTACTGCTGAGCGTAGGTTTTATTAGCGTGGCTCAGCCAGCTTCTGCACTTCCGGTAGGCGCATCTGACTTTGCCGTTTATCAGTGCGGCAGCTCAGGTACTAGTGGAAGTAGTAACTATAATGCCGGCGATGTGGTTCACACCAGCATTAACTTCGGCTGTTACGGAGATGTGTGCGTAAACAGCAACACCAATCCATATTGTACGTCACCCCATAACCCGATTATTGACTTGTCGTTTGCAATCATTCGTTTATTGTCTGACGGAGTGGGTCTGGTAATAATTGCTTCGATTATACTGGCCGGTATCCAATATACTTTCTCGCGCGGCGAACCGCAGTCGGTGGCTAATGCCACAAAACGTATACAGAGTTCGGCTATTGCTCTATTGCTGTTTATCTTTGCCTATGCTCTGCTTAACTTCATAATACCCAATGGAGTATTCGGACAATGAATATTATTAAAAGAATAAGATTAGCCTCTAAAGACGCTACTTTGTCTCTCGGTTTCCTGCTTGTAATGCTGCCTTTTTTTGCGGCCGCTCCGGCCTATGCAAGCAGCAATGCCTGCACCTTATCGAGTAGAACTTTCTTTGGTATACCTACTTGGTATGAGTATCTAAGCGGGCACTCGGAGACGATTACCACCACTTCCGGGACGTCCACCACTTGCTCCCCTCAGTTTAACCAGTTAAAAGACATTTGGTTAATCGTAGCGGCTGTCGTCGATATGCTTCTCTACATTGGCGGAATCGGCGCCGTATTAATGGTAATTTACGGAGGGGTTAGGTTTACAACCAGCATGGGTAATCCCGAGGCTACCGCTCAAGCCAGAAACACCATAATCTATTCTGTTGCCGGTCTTTTAATAGCTATATCCGCGTCTTTTCTGGTTGCCTTTATTGCTAAAAGCGTAGGGGGAGCATAATGCACTTACTAGTACGTATTTTTGCCTGCACCGGCAGCCAGCTTTATAGCGGGGCCGGCCAAGGTTGCTATAACACTGATCTGCCTACGGTATCGGCGACCTCCACAACCTTGCATTCGGTGCTACAAATCTTCTTTGCCGTTTTAGCGGCTCTAGCGGTATTGTTTGTGGTAATTGGCGGGCTTAGATATACCGCGTCCGGCGGCGATCCGAAGGCTATGCAAGAAGCAAAAAACACGATTCTTTATGCCGTTGTCGGTTTAATCGTTGCCATTCTAGCTGAAGTAATAGTAACTTTCGTTCTGGGGTTCGTTTAATGAGACGATTAAGCGGTGCTATAGCCCTTATGGTCTTAGTGTTTTTGCCTCTTACTGGTTTTATTTCTACTTCGGCTTCCGCGGAAACTAACTCAAATACCGTAATACCTGCATGTAATTCTAGTGGAATAGCTAGTGGTACTACGGTTTGTAGAGGCTATAAGGCTCAGTCAGGCAACACCGTCATCAAGCTTATTAAGGACGCCATAGATATCCTGTCTTTTGCTGTCGGGGTTATCTCGGTAATAATTATTATTGTTAGTGGCATTCGCTTTGCTACCTCAGGAGGCGAATCAAATGCTGTTGCCGGAGCTAAGAAAGGCCTGCTCGGAGCAGTTATTGGTATAGTTGTTGTGGTATTGGCCCAGTCGATAGTAATATTTGTTTTAGATAATATTATTAAGTAAGCCTAGGATGAAAAAGCCCCTTTTCTTAACCTTTATACTCACGCTCGTTACTCCGGTAATATTGCTGGGTTCAGCCTCGGCTCTTAACCTACCGTTTAGCAGGCAGGCTTTTAGGGCAGATGGTTCTACATTTGCCGCAAGCTGTTCTGGTGGCGTGTCGTCAGCCAAAAGCTGTGCCTGCGTCGGCGTTGGGGAGTTGGGGGGTCCGGGGTGTAGCTCTAAAGGTTTAAGCCTAAAGACTTTAATTAAGACAATCGTTGAAATACTGAGCCTGGTTCTTGGCGGCATTGCCATAATCATGATCATTATTAGCGGCATTCGCTTTGCTACCTCAGGAGGGGGGCAAAACGGCGTGGCTGCAGCCAAAAATACTCTCATTTATGCCATAGTCGGTTTGGTGTTAGCTTTTCTGGCCCAAGCCATAATTCACTGGGTACTGAACACCACCTCACAGGTTGTCGGTCTGATACACTTTTAGTACTTTTCTCCCACAAGAGAACTGTTCATAATATTGAAACTATTTTGGTGGGGGTAGTCTAGTGTATACTGCAATTGAGTAACCTCTGTTCTTGGTTAATGCTTATGCATATTGATTTTATTAATGTGCATGTTACTATAAGATCAAGCAAAGAAAGAAAGGTCATAATTAGAATGCGCCAGAAAATAAAGAAACACTTAACACTTATAGTTAGCTTGTTTATTGTTGCTCTTCCCATAGCAATCCCGCTAGGCGGCTATGGTATAGCCGAAGCAACCACTTGCTCTAACTCGATTCAAAGCCAATTGGGCAGTGGACTTAGCGCAGCTGGAGTAAATAATACCTGTAGCTCTACCACCACGATTCAGAGCGGAATTAAAAATGCCGCTAAAATAGTTGTTAACATTTTGTCAATTGTAGTCGGTATCGTTGCCGTTATTATGCTAATCTTCGGTGGTTTCCGCTACATAACCTCAGGCGGAGAAAGCAATAGCGTATCTTCCGCTAAAAACACTTTACTTTATGCTATCGTCGGACTAGTAATTGTCTTTCTGGCACAGGTGATTGTTCACTGGGTGCTGAACACTACGTCTCAGATTGTTGGCTTCTTACATTAGAGCCCGGTTAAACCGTATAGAAGTATATACACATAAAACACACCCCTTGTTGAAAAAAGGGGTGTGTTCGTTTATAGCGACGCGGTATTAGAGAACCTGGATCTTCTTGACCGTGTCCTGCTTGACCTTGCCGAAGCTGATAGTCAGCACGCCGTCTTGGAGCAGCGCCTTAATGTCATCTTCCTTAACCGGTACGGGCAGAGCTATGGTGCGGGAGAACTCGCCCCAATAGCATTCCTGGAGGAAGTAGTTCTCAACGTCATTTTCATTACCGGCGCTTAGTGTTCCGCGGATAGTAAGCTGATTGTCTGCAATGCTGACATCCAGCTCATCTTTCTTAACCCCGGCAGTTCTTGCTTTTACTACAAGCCTCTCCCTGGTCTCATAAACGTCTACGGCCAATTGGCCGGGAACATTCGCCGCGTCTTCATCATCCCACTGTTCATCCTCTGGGCTTCCCGTAGGTTGGGGAACCTTTTCTTCAGCTGGCGCTGAGTCTTGCGTGTCATCACCCAAAAAGGCAGTCAACTCGTCTTCTTCTAATAATAGGTCATCGTCGTGATTTCGGCGTGCCATTCTATACCCTCCATTTTTAAGAGTTACTTTGTCTATTGGCTTATTTGCCTTTTTGTCTTACTTTTAGTATAGCTAGAACCATCCCCCTTAGCAACCTGAGCACTCTTTATTTACAACACAAAAAAGACAACAGCGACTTTTAGGCCCTTAACTGGTATAATCTCATCTGTTATCCGCTTCTTGGAAGGGTGTCCGAGCGGTTTAAGGAACTGGTCTTGAAAACCAGCGTACCCCTAAAGGTACCGTGGGTTCGAATCCCACCCCTTCCGCCAGATAGACTTTGGAACTTTTCCCGAGGTCAAAGACAATGATAGAGGTAGGAAGTGCTTGCCAAAAGATCTTATTTTGTGCCAAGGCCTTTACCGCATACTCTTTTAAATAGCTGTTTGGAGCTGCTTTTAGGCCTTCGGTGTAAAGTAAATCACCCTTTGGATTACTTATCTCTTAATTGCTATTTTAGCAAAATTTGCGTACGATCTTTGGCTTTAAGCCAAAGATAAAGTGAAAAGAAACAAATTAAGTAGCAAGGATAAAGTATTTACCCCACCGAGACACGCGCATCGTGGACAACCCGAGTATCCGAGCCGCTCAAGATAGGCCCGACACCATCGCCCACAATCGAGTAAGGCACAAGAACGTCGCCGTCCACGTGCTTTCCGGGCAAGTTGAAGTGCCGGATACCGGTACGTTGATAGACGTCACCGCTTTTGAGTTTATCTCCTAAGGCTCTCAAAGTTCTCCAAAGGCCTAGGCTATCCAATACGCTCGGAACTCGTATATTTAGCTTTGGCTTCTTAGCCTGCATGTCAGCTAGAGTTTGGCGATTATCCTCTGCTGTCTTATAACCAAGCTCATCAGAAAACTTGTTTGGCATTAAGCTAAACTCTACAGGGTCACCATTCTCGCGGAAGCCAGATAACATGACCAGCTCTTTATAGGTAGTATATGCACCATACAGGGGATCATAAACATATGCTTCATCCAAGCCCTGACTTTTGGCAAAGTTGTGTGCTAATTGCTTTAATTCCTCAGTTGTAGTAACAACATTAGGTCGTGCAATTGGAGTGTAACGCTCGCCGTGTGTAACAATTCGCTCATACACATAGTCAAATATGCCATTTTCCTGCCATTCTGCTAGTTTGTCCTCGTATAGTTTTGATAACTGCTCACGGCTTAAAATTGGCAGTTGCTCTGTAGGGCCATGTTCAGAAGAATGTCGGCCAAAGAGACGCTTCGTTGGCGAAGAATTAGCTTGTCTAAGCTTGTTAAGCTCTGTGGCCAGTGAGTTATATCCAGCATAAGTTGTTTCAAAACTCTCACGCAAGTATTCAATTGCCAAGACTTTTAGCTCAGGATAGTCTCGTTCACCTCGCTTGACACGAATTTCGGCAATTCTTGGATCGGTTTCATATCCAAAACCTTGAATTTCATGATCGAATTCGTAAAGAAAGCGTATTTCCTCTTTGCTTAGTTCAATGCTCGGATCGGCTGTTATTTTCTTATCAATGGCGGTTAGCCGTTTCATGTCTTCGGCTCTACGGATATATTCTTCTCCGCCAGGTAACCCTTGCAACTGCTCAGAGGCAATATCAGCTAATTCTGGCTCCAATTCCTGTGTAGCGTTAATACCGCGCACCTCCGCAACTTCTCCTCCTTGCATGCGAATAGCTACACGGGGAACTGTGTCCTTACCATCTTCGTCACGGGTGTAGTAAACGTAGAAATCTCCACCGCTAAGTTGCGACTTAGCGGTACTTTCACCGGCTGTACACCAACCAGTACCATGACCCTGTAAAGAACCAGATAAACGTCGGGCAGTTCTTGGGTCATTTGTTTGATTAAACTTTGTCCATGAACCACGAGTATCTTTAAGCAGTTCAGGTGAGGTTGGAGCGGTGGCTAAAACAGCATGGGCATATAGCTTGCCAAAGTTACCACTCTTTAGAAGTTTTTGGAGTTCTACGTCATCAACCCGTTCACCTTGCACTCTTGATTTATTTAGCGTGTCATAGACATAGGCTAGAGCTTCACGGTTAAGTTCTGGGTAGGATGCAGTTGTGCCTTTACTGCGTTTTAGGAATTCACCTTTTTCTTTGTCGAAGCCACCCAGTTTTGTTACCGAACTGAAGGTGTAATGCTTGAACCAGTCAGGGTAGCCACCATCTTCACCGCCAAGATACTCTACCCATTTGCCAAGACCAACTCGTTGATCGGCTTGAACTGCTTCGATCATTTGCTCACGCATTTCCCTGGAAATGGTAATGTCTCCGTGCCCTTGTTCTCGAGCTATGCGTCTCTGAAGCTCAAAATAACCTTCTGGAACATCTCCAGCTTTTATAACGTGAGCATCTATTTGACGATCAATACTAGACTGGTCACCGGTTAGAATGCCGTCATTAACATAGTCTCCGTTAGCTAGAAATCCTAAATAGGCAGAGATTTTATCTGATGGTTCGTTAGGGATAGATTCGCCACCAGAACGCAAATAGTCCACAACTCCTTCGACTTCCTGAGAGGAGTGGAGATTGGGGTTTCTTTCGTGTAAGAATTGGCTGCCTGGCGTTTGCATAATAGTATTATGATCTATTCTTAGGTTTTAATTTTCGTTCTACTTCTTACATACTAGCATATTTTAATGTTCTTGTCAACTTGCCGCCCCTGTTAATATTATTCAGGTTGCGCTTAGACAATAAAGTCATTGGAATATCAAACACAAAGTGAGAGAAATATGCCGAAGCAGTGTCTCATTTGTCTCATTTTCAGATATAATGGGCTATGAAATGAGACAGAAGTCCAGTTGTGTGTCTCATTTTTGGACAGATGGGAGGAAGAGCTTAGAATAGGTGAAAAGCTCCAGGCTCGAGTGTCCCGCCAAATTTTATTTACCAAGAGTAATATTTTCACTACCGGCTAAAGCTATTTAGTAACCGAAAGAACCGGTAAAAAGTGCCGGAAGGAACAGATAGCAATTAATAACTATTGAAGCAATTAGTAGGCTTTGCATACCGAAACTGAGCTTAGAATTATGCTTACGATAAAGAACCATAAATACAACAAATAGCTCGGGGAGGAAATCCAGCGAATAACGGTATCCGTATTGCATTCCTCCGATGGCGAAAACGCTAAGAACCACCAATATGCTTAGTCCGGACGCAATGAGCAGCCTTTTTAGCTGTCCTGAATAAGACTTCCATTTTTGGCTAAATAAATAAAGTAAATACGGTGAGGTAATAAACATACTCATCCCAAGCATATTGTTTTTAATGAAGGGAAACTTTAAAGTCCAGGAATTGGCGCTTCGGAGCACAGTTAGCGGCGGTCTTAAGACTAGACTATAAAGGTTGGCTGGGATATGGATCGGGTTTAGCACCCCAAGGTTTTTAGATGCTGCAGATCTTGGAAATGCTAACTGGTATTTATATCCACTCTGAAAAAAATTATGAAAGCGCAAGAAATTGTATATTCCGACCAGAGCAACAGCAAGAGCTACCGGTAAAAGTAGGGCTAAAAAGTTTTTAGTTTTCTTAGGATCTTTCCTAACTAAAGTAACTAGTTCTAATAGGAAGAATACGATAATTGGTGCCGCAGAGGCCCTAGTAAGTACTATAAAAGCAGATATTATACCGATTAACCACCAGCGCGTCTTCTCACGAACCAGGTATTCATACATTACCCAGAACAATAAGAAAACAGTAACTACCTGGGCAAAGGTATAAACTCCGGTTATGGTACTGGCGGCAATATATACGCTACCTAGAGCAAAAGTAAGAGCCAACAACAAGCTATCTCGAGGGCTATAACTATACTTCCGTCCGATTTTATATATGAAGTAAAGAGTACCAAGACTCAGCAGCCAGCTGATATACCCCTGGTAAAAGAAGAAGTGGAAACCGTATCCGATTGCCACAAACGGTAGCAGCATAATTGCCGGAAAAGGTCCCTCGCTCCAATAAATTCGATGGTGGTAGACCACCGGGTCGTGGCTAATTCCCCCTATGGAGTGCAGAAAGTAAAGTTTGCCATGCAAGAATGATTGGGCCAGAAAGCTGAACTGTTGAGTCCAGTGATGAGACGAAACTATGCTAAAGCCTAGCAAAAAAACAACCAGCACGATTAGAGGAATGAAAAACAGCAGCTGTTTTAGTTTAGGCGGACGCACCTTTTTTAAAAATCTTCTCATTTATCTTGTTAGTAGCAGTATATGCCAAAGTCCTATGCAAGTGTTAGGCTTAAGATTTTTGATATATAATGTGACCCTGGCAACTACCCAGTTGGAGAGGTACCCAAGAGGCTGAAGGGGTCGGTTTGCTAAATCGATAGGGGGAAGCAATTCCCCGCGAGGGTTCGAATCCCTCCCTCTCCGCCAGTTTATAGGACAATTAATACTTTATTGAGCATCTCTATTTCTGCTTAGGCCTAGCCCAAGCAATGATCCATAGAGTACAATACCGCTAATGGACGACAAGAAGCCAGATGCACCAAAACAGGATGAAGGCGGTATAGTTGTAGCAGACTCTAAGGTTAGTCCTGAGCCGATTCAATCCCAAGCTACAGCAATTCCCCCTACGGGGTCTGAGGGCTCTATTACTTGGACAGCTAGTGAGTTTATCGCCCACAATAAGGGTCCATTGTGGTACGTTGTTCTAGCCGTCGGTTCGGTTGTTATAGCTTTCTTGTTCTGGCTACTGACTAAAGATGTGATCACCTCTAGTGCTTTTGTGGTCGTGGCTATAGTCCTAGCCATTTTCGGAGCGAAAAAGCCGCGCAGTCTTGAGTACCGTATAGACAAAGACGGGCTGCATATAGGAGGGCAACTACATTCCTTCAACTCTTTTAGGTCTTTCGCAGTTATGCGCCAAGGAGCTTTTTCTAGTTTGGTTTTTCTTCCATTAAGACGGTTTTCACTTAGTCTGTCAGCCTATTATGATCCCGAGGACGAGCAAAAGATCATATCTATTATATCTGCCTATTTACCTATGGAAGAGCACAAACAGGACATGCTGGATAGTTTAATGTGGCGCATTCGCTTCTAACAACAAATAACCGTGCCTTAATAAAACACGGTTACAGCCAACAACTTTTTAGTTAACGATTTCTGTGAAAGATCTTTTCCCTGCGGAACATTTTCCGCTCCATCTTAGATATAAAGTCGTGTTTAGCTTGCTTTTGATCCCATTTTTCAAACCTTTTGGTTATTAGTTCTGCTTCTCTTTCAGACATTTTAAAGCCCTCCTTTTATTTGCCGAATGAGTTTACGGGTTTTCCGTATTTCCAGTATTGCTCGTCTCGCTGCAATCTAACTGTAAGCATTACTACAACCAGGCTAAATGTTCAGTCTACTCTCAGGTTTTGTTAAAATTTAGATAAGCCATTACCCTTATGAACTTACTAAAATCATTTGACGACTTTCAGTACAAGCATCGAGCAGTCGGTTTTAGTACAGCAATCATTAAGCACTACAGCGAAGACAGGGGCGGCCGCAGTGCAGCTTTAATTACCTACTACCTGTTTTTATCCTTATTCCCTTTATTGTTCTGGTTGTCACTAATTGCTAACCTGCTTAATACCCATTTTCCCGGAGCCTCATCAACACTGATTCACGGAGCCACTACATACTTCCCTGTTCTCGGAAAACAGCTAAATATAGTAGCGCATAACTCAAATGACACAACGGGCGGGATAATAGTTTCAGGACTAGTGACACTCTACGGGGTAAGAGGTACTGCCATGGCTTTTAGGGAAATAGTTAACGATATGTTTATGGTTCCTCAAGTAGAGCGCGAAGGCTTTCCCCATAACTGGCTAAGAGGCATTGGTATTGTGTTTATTGGAGGCGGCGGATTTGTGCTGAGCGCAATAGGTTACAGTTGGGCTCTTGCCAGAGGGCACGGTACAGGCTTCCGTATACTGATAGGAATAGCCGGAGTCGGCCTGCTTACCCTTGTTTTCCTGGCTGTATTGAAGCTTGCTTTACCTGCCAGAAACAAAGCCCATAAAATAATTAACAGTGCTATTTTAATGGCAATAGGCTTCGGATTATTACAGTTTGCCGGAAGCTTAATTGTTACTCACAGCCTTAAACACTATTCGGATTTTTATACTGCCGTTTTTGCAACAACTCTTGGTTTGTTGGCCTGGATTTATCTGGAAACACAAGTTTTGCTTTATTCTATCGAGATAGCCGTAGTAAAAGAACGTAAGCTATGGCCTATACGTCTTATAGGGGCAAGAGATACTATTCATAACAAAGCTGGATAAACTAAATAGAAAAGGTTTAATAAAGTGATTGGCGGAGAGGGAGGGATTCGAACCCTCGGTACGGTTGCCCGTACAACGGTTTTCGAGACCGCCCCGTTACGACCACTTCGGTACCTCTCCAAGAACGAGTACAATTGTAACTGCTTCTTAACCTTTGTGGAAGGATAGGAAAAAAGCTGTTAAACTAATCTGTTGATATATGCGCGTGTAGCTCAGCTGGATAGAGCATTGGCTTGCGGAGCCAAAGGTCGCAGGTTCGAATCCTACCACGCGTACCAAGTGATAATTATCAAACTCTTAACAGGGGTCATGTAAGGCCTCTGTTTTTATTTGGCAAAAATGAGCAAACTCGCTAACGCCTTAGCGTGCGTTTGGACTTCGTATTCGCTTGTGACTT
>JAJZNT010000017.1 GCA_021811685.1 bacterium | reverse complement strand
CTTTTTCTTTTTTAGCACTGCACCAACCACTAATTGCTATGGATTTATTTGTTACTATACGCTCATGAACATATGCATAATTAGTTCTCGATCTTACCCAGCGATCATATATACGACGGCGCTTTCAGTATCGAAAAATCTGGTAGCACACAGACAATCAGGTGCAGACATGACTTTGATGACCGTACCACAATAAACATACAATGAATATTTGAAAGTGGATGGTGATCGAGCCCTTGACAAGATTGACTGCGACAGACTTAGAGAGCGTTAGGAATATTGTAAGAAGCTCTGTTGGCATTGAACTAAAACCCATCAAGAACTAACTAGATATGATTAAAGATTATATTAAGAATTAATTTTATGATTGCCGACTTCCGACGTTCGTCTAATAAAATCTAGATAGGCTAAGTAAATAAGTCAGAATAGAGCAAAAGATGGGTCTATAAAATAGTACGAAAGTGCATTTGGTTGTCTTATTAGGTGTACACTATAAAGCAAATAGGAGATAAAAATGCCGAATCGAGGAGGCTTTATCGCAATTGAGGGCGGTGACGGGTCGGGAAAAGCTACACAAACCGAAATATTACATAACTACCTGACGCAAGAATTAGGGCTATCTGTTTTAAAAATGAGCTTTCCTCAGTACGATGAGCCATCATCGTATTACGCGACAAAATACTTAAACGGTGCTTTTGGATCGGCTGATGATGTGCCGGCTGACCTGGGAGCTCTTCCCTTTGCGATTGATAGATTCGCCGCAAAACCCCTAATAGAAACTCAGCTTGAGCAGCCTGGCGGAATAGTCATCACCGATAGATATGTAGCCTCAAATCTCGCCCATCAAGGAACAAAAGTACGACTCAAAAGAGAAAGGCTGGCTTTTTATAAGAGGACTCTGAACATGGAGTACGGAATTCTGGGAATACCTAGGCCGGTCTTAAATATAGTACTGTTGCTGCCGACCGAAATTGCCCAAACAAACGTGGACAAAAAGAGCAAGAGAACCTATACGCCTAAGACTCGGGACATACACGAGGCTGACGCTTCGCACCTGGACAGGGCTAAGGCTAATTACGAAGAATTATGCAAAATATATCCTCGTGAATTTACGGCGGTACAGTGCCTGGGGAAAGACGGATCTATGCGTTCCATAGATGACATACAATCAGAAATACGAAAAATTGTAAAAAAACTTATTTAATATTAATAAGTAGCCTATTGCGATCATGTATTAACGATTTACGATTTAATTTAGTGATTTGCATTATTAAAAGTGAAGAAAGGAGACTTGGGGTTTTTGGAGTATTTGTTACTAGAGAAGAGGTAAGATGCCGAGGCGCGGAAAATTAAGTACTGGTCTGTATGATTGACTTGGGTCCAAGAACTTGGATTTTCAGCAATAATTTACTTAAAGAGAGGAGAGAGTTTGCGTGCACCTTTTATACGCAAATCATAATGCGCAATCTCTAGAGGCTAAAGTATTACGTATAGATATTGATTAGTTAAAACGTTTACGACCACTGGAAGCTCTTAATCACTAAGTAGTAGGTAATTGTACTAAGCAGAATAGTTATGCTTAGTTTTGAATGAGCTAGAAAAGTTAGCATTTTTGACTATCCCCAATAAAAAACCAATTGCTGTCATACTCAGTTTTACTCATGGATAAGTAATAATAGATAAGCGGAATAAGAAGTTTGCTATTATACTATGGTGATCAAATCAAAGATATACCTAAGAGGCAAGGAATTCAAAAGATTACGCTTGCTTGCTATTTTCCTAATAGTGCTTAGTGTTGCCGGAACCTGGTTTGTCTGGGCTACCACGGTAAGCTCTAATATCAATTCTGCCAAACGTCACTTTGGTGTAGTTATACAAAACGATACTTCTGACCTTAGTAAGCTATTCGATTTAGGAGGAACGGTCTTGTACTCCGGTCGTTCTTTAATCAGCTCAGGCGCTACTGCCTCAAGACAAACATGGAACAACTTTTATGATCATCTAGACCTTACAAAATTCTACCCCAGCAT
Organism: bacterium; assembly: GCA_021811685.1. Taxonomy (GTDB): domain Bacteria; phylum Patescibacteriota; class Saccharimonadia; order Saccharimonadales; family UBA4665; genus JAJZWH01. Next base: position 3,695 of record JAJZNT010000017.1, on the reverse strand, counting down.
AAAGGCGGTAGCCTACTTGTCTGTCATAAACAGTACGCAAATCCAGTCGATGACTAACTACCTTAATACCCAGCAGCTGGCTAAAAGCTCCGCCTTTAAGGTATACTCTGCACCTGGAACATCCAGCAACAAGACATTAGCGGTTGTTACCTATATAGCCCCTTCCAGCGTTAACCAAAACTTTATCGGCTACGACGTCTTCTCCAACCCTTTAATTGCATCCGCCCTTACTTCAGCCGCCAAGCAGGATACCCCTGCGCTTGCTGCTCAAAAATTAACTCCGCTAAACGGCAGTTCTTTATCCTCAACGTTAATGGTGGCGCTGCCTGTTTACAACACCGCAGTCAAGATAGGCCCGGTCCAAGCCAGCAGTGGCTCAACTCCTATAGGCTATATAGCTGCCCTAATTAACGCCAATACTCTTTTTAATACCATATTTAAGCCAATAACTGCCTACGGCAAAGTTGGGGTAACCATAAAGAGTGACAATAAAACAATATATAGCCTGCCCTACTCATATAAGGGCCGACAGATCACTAAAACAGTAGAAGTAAAAGTAGCCAACCGCACGTTAAGCGTCTTTTTTAACACTACGAGTGATTTTGGAATCAATACAATCTCCAAAATTGCTCCGTATTCCGTTTTAGTCAGAGGGTTATTCTTTACTGGTATGTTAATTCTTACCTTTTACTTCGCTATCAGTGTAAAGCTAATTAAAGAAAAGTATAAGATTAACCCTGATTCAAAGAAACAACATAACAGCTAGAGATAAAGCGGCTAAGCTAAATAAGACAACAACTGTAAGCACCGTAGCGTAAGCCGTAGTCAGTCCCTGGCTCTTTGAGGGCTGATTGATTAGAATTTTTGACAAGGGCAATTCTTTAATGGGCAGGCTGGAATTTGAAGGCAGTAATGGTTTAATGGTATTAGGGATACTAGGTGTGTTTTCCGTGCTTGTAGTGGTAGGGTTATTCTTTTGAGCCCCTGAACTTGACGTAGTGCTGCTTATAATGGGCTTCGGCCCCTTATCTACAACAAAGCTTATTGAATTTGACGGATAGCTTTGCAGCCCAGATGCTGTACTGGCCGAAACATACACGGAATTGGTACCGACAGGAAGATTAAGTTTGCCTAGGTCTTGTGACCATACTCCTAATGAATTTGCGACTACGCCCACACTTAAACCGCTGGCAAACTGCAGAAAAACAGTCGCCTCTGGATATGTTTGTCCGCTTAGAATGTCTGTCTCAGTTTGCTTGTAACTACTGCTCGTAAGACCGATAGTCGGGGCTAAAAAGATGTCTACTACAGCCTGGGCATGGTATTCAGCGCTTATGCTGATGCTGGCGGTAGAGGTTATTGCGCCAGAGCTATCTTCTGCATAAAGTTTCAGGTTATGAATAGTCGGGGTTATGCCGAGAAGCGAAGCTCGCGAGTTGCCATTTGAATCTGAAGTTGTTGACGCTACTGTGCTGCCGTTCTCGCTGACAATAATAAAGGCGTTCGGTGAAGTCAAGCAGTCGAAGATTATTGAGGTTTCAGGCACGTCAAGGGTTACGCTAATATTAGAAGTAAGCTTAAGACCGGGAGAAATAGCTCTTTGAGGTGCCTGGAACCAACCTAACCCTATAAGCAACATCAGTGCAACAAAGAAGAATTTACTATGTAACTTTTTTAGGGTACTCATTTATTGAGCCTTATGTTTATTATTCTTTACCAAAGAGTATCTTAATCGATTTAGCGATACGCCTCCTAACTTTCCAGATCAGAAAACCTACAACTATTACTGCTGCTAATACAATTATGATTAGCTTCCAGGGTATTACCCAAAAGCTAACCGAATCACTCATTATTTTATTAGTAGTGCCGTACAGCAGCGTAATATTGGCGTAGTACTTACCGAAGAGAAAACCGTGGTGCCAATACTCGGGAAATTGTCGTGAGGCACCCGGTATAACATATTTACTGTCAAAAGGTATGGTTATCAGCTTGTGATTGAACATGTTATTAACACTGATATAGCCAACAGGTTTAACCTGAACGTTCCCCAGGTCTTTTATTAACGCACTAAACTCTATAGTGCTTTGCTGTCCCTTGACGGAAGTATTGGCCGTAAAGCTGGTAATTGTTGCGTTCTCATCGGCTTTACCGGCAATCCGCAGCAAAATAAGGCTGCCTACCTGCTGCGCTACGGCAATGGTTGAAGCGCTGGTTTTTTGCGAACCGGTAGTAAATACAATAGAGCCAAACTTACCTCCCGGCTCGGCGTTACTCGGTATATTGATTACCACATTAAATATGGTTGATGACTTAGCCGGAATCGTTACGCTTGAAGGCGTAACATCTACCCAGGAAGTCAGAGAATAATGGTTAGATTGGGTCGTTAAATTTACTGCGCCCTGGGTACCTACCGCTACAAAGTCTTCTACTTTAGTGGCAACGCTAATCGGTTTACTTGAAACGTTCTCGACTTTAATACTTTCGTTTTCAGTGTCTCCCGGATTTGCAGTAAGATCAAATGTCGGAGGAGACACCACTAAAGTAGACGCATTCGCCGATAGCGCCTTACTGCCGCCGCCAATAATCAAGCCCATAAGTACTGCGCCTACTATGGCCAACGTGGATAGCGTTATCTTTTTATTCATCGGTTAATACAGCTGCGACGGTACCCTATACTGACTTAGTCTCTAGTACGATCCGCCTTAACTGATACTATTCTAATACAAAGGTGTCGCTGTGTATATAACAGTTGTTGAATAGGATCCAGTCGGGGTGGTTGTAGATATGCCTACCTGGTATCCAACGTCGGTCGTGGCGTTGCTGATAGCCGCTGAACTCGATGCAATTATAGCCGGTGTCGTAGACAGCCCCGCCCATTTATCTGACGAGAATTGGCTAGAATTAACATTATTGGTGGTATAGCCAAAGCCCTCTACTCCTGCAGCGCTAAAGGTTGTCGGTGCGGCATTAGTCCCCGCAAAGTCCGTGAAATTATGCGTGCCGTTAGAAAGCGGACCGGTATAGCTTACCGCCACGCTATAGCCGTTACCGGAGTTGGTCGATACGGTTAAGGCCTGAGAGCCGATAGCGTTAGTAGTTATTGTAGGGGTTGTACCGAACGGTATAGTGCCTGAAGTCGTCGCAAAGTTAGTGGTAGCACCGTTTACGGATGAACCTGTCGTTGTACCAGCAACAGAGAATGTAAAGGCAGGGTTAACCGTTACGGTAACTGCCTGGCCGGCAGTATAGATAAAGCCGACGGTTGACGTATCAGTTAATCCGGTAGAACAGTTAGTGTTGGTGTAGGTATTCACTACTAGGAAATATGCTGTGCCCGCGGTAGTGCCGTTAGTAATACCCCCTAAGACTATATTGCCGGAGGTTGCCGGAGCCGCACCGGTTGTGTATGTGAGCTGAACTGTTCCAGCAGCCGGGCTTGCTGCGGTCCAATTACTTGCGGTAACTAAGCTAGAGGAAGCTAAAGTTGCCCCGCTGGTTACCATGCCTGTAGGAGCCGTACCTGAGAGGTCGGCAGCGGTGTTAAATTTAAATTGTATACAGTTAATGACAGTTGCTGTGGTATAACCAGAAGCCTGAAACGTATAGTTCGATGTCACACCCGGACGGCTATCGGATAAGGTAACCGATGCGCTGGTTAAGGTGGCAGCTGAAGCCTGAGCCAGACTCATTAAAGA
>JAJZNT010000015.1 GCA_021811685.1 bacterium | reverse complement strand
TTATCATTATTCCGAGAACTGACGCACTTAATCCGAATAGCACAAAAACTGAAATAATCAGTAACGGCCTCGAGGCTTTGGCACTGGACTTGCCGGCACTATGGATATTAAAACCGTTGCGCTTACGGCTTAAGGTATTTAGCGACTTTTTATTTCTTTTGTCTTTTATAGAGCTTACCTCTCGTTTAATCTGTAGCAATTGGCTATAAATAATCAGGGTTGCGGGAATAATGATAACCAGCAGTAGCCCCGGTAATGTCTTTAGGGAGGCTATGAAGTAGCCGACGTAAGGGATTGAGAACATAACCTTACCGATTACGCTGCTTTGGGGCACTAACCCGGGATCAGGCGCCGAGTTAGCATCCCCCTTTACTTGGTAAAAAACATTTCCCGATGTATCTTTCTTGACAGCTACGATGCGGTGGGTAACCGTATAGCTGTCTCCGGGCTTTTTAAAAGTGATAATGTCCCCTTTCTTATATGTAGCCACAGATTCGTCTACCACCATGCTGCCGGTATGTATGGCTGGATACATTGAGCCGGATATATCAGCATAAGAACTGCGCCCAAATATGTGAACCGATGAAAATATAACCAGCACCGCTAAAATACTTACCGCTGACAATAAGGATATCTTGACTGCTCTCATATACTGCTCTCCTTTATAGAGCTTATTAGAGCCGGTTAATTTTAGCCGGCTCTTAAAGCCCTAAAGATTTAATAGGCTTGGGCAGCGTCAAAGTACAGATTGAAGCTGACGTTTTGGTTTTCATACACATTGGTTGCAGCCGGGTCCATTTCAATTGTGAAATTGAGCCCTACCTTGCCGTTGTGTGCAACTTGCGGCAAGTCTACTGCATTATTCTCATAGTAGCTTAATGGGTGCATGCCTGTACCTACTACATTACCGCTCCAATATACCCGCATCCATAACACGTCGTTAAGGCCGCCGATTGATTGCTTCAGGCCGTTAACCATTAGTGTTGGGTTAAGCGCTATGTCGCTTGTAGAGAAGTTACCCAGATATAGTGAGTCAGTCTGAGTCTTCCCAGGATACCAGTTGCTGGTATTGAAGTTAAATTGACACCCATTCGCAACGTCATAATTAAACGTATAGAGCGAAACGGTGTTATTGTGCCATGTACCTTGGCAAATTGGACTTAACTCAAGGTTGGCGTTTCCCGTTGAAAAAGTAATGCCGGTTAAGGTGGCGTTACTGCTCAAATATGATGTCGTTGCAGCAGTAGCAAACAGAGCAACTGCAGCAATCATAGCTAAACTAGCAGCTATCTTCTTCATATCTCTTCCTCCTAGCAAAGTTAGGGGCAGTGATCGACCGCACCGCTCGTTTATGTACCCCACTCTAGGATTGCTAAACTAAGCTAATCTTATTTACGAATGTAGTCCCACTTAAACGTGTTGTCAAATTATATCTTATATAGGATAAGAGGAATGATTGATTGCTATTTAATTTCTAAGCGCCCGAAAAGAGCGCGTAGAACATGGCTACGGCCGCAGCGGCCATTATGCCAAAAGTAAACCAAACTACCGACCTGGAAAGACGTCCGCCTTTATTTTCGCCCATTATGTTCTTGTTGCTGTTAATTCTGGCAATAAGAAACAGCAGAGGTACCGATGATACTCCGTTAAATACGGCGGTAAACACTAAGGCCTTGATCGGGTTTATTCCCAAGAAGTTAATTAACAGGCCTATTAAGGTGCCGACAATAATAACACCATAAAACCCCTTAGCCTTACTGAACTTACGGTACAACCCTTCCTTCCAGCCGAAGGCTTCTGACATGGCATAAGCCGACGATCCTGCTAGGACCGGGATACCTAAAAATCCCAGCCCGATAATACCTACCGCGAAAATATCTTTAGCCAGCTGACCCGAATTGGGGAAAGAGTGTACCAGCGGCTGAAGCGCCTTAGCCGCTTGGGCTGCCGAATTAATATTATGAATGCCATGACCAAATAGAACGGTTGCAGTTGAAATAATAATAAACCACTGGCCAATCTCTGAAGCGAGCATACCCATAGTAGTGTCCAGGCGAAGATTGTGAATAAACCTTCGGGTTAGTCTCGGTACCCCCCCTCTTTGGGCAACCATGTGAGCAGCAATTTCCTCCTCCACTTCCCCAGAACTTTGCCAGAAAAACATGTAAGGGGAAATGGTAGTACCAAATACGCCGGTAATGATAAACAAAAAACTAAAGCTTAAACTTATGTTAGGAACAAGGGTAGCATGAAGGATGTGGCCCCATGGTTCATGTATAATCAGGGCCGTAATCGGATAGGCAAGCAAGGCTAAAGCAAGCCACTTCAATATCTTGGCATAAAGCTTATAGCTAACGGCCACCTCAAGTACCGCAATAATCAGGGCGGTGATTACACATAGGGCTATAAACGGAATATTTACTACTAACCTCGCGGCTGAAGCTACAGCACCAATGTCCGTACCCACGTTTATCGTATTAGCCAGAACTACTAATAGCACAATGCCATAAAGCACCTTACGCGTGTAGTTATCTTTGACTACTCCGGCGATACCCTTGCCGGTTACTGCCCCGATTCGGGCGCAGGCTTCCTGCACCGCTATTAAAAGCGGTATCTGGTACAGAGCGGTCCATAGCTGCCCGAAACCGAACTGAGCACCGGTTTGAGAATAGGTAGCTATACCGGAAGGATCATCATCGGCCGCGCCGGTTATTAATCCTGGACCTAAAATTCTCAGTATACGGTTAAACTTTAGCCGCTTTATGACTTTGCGTTTTGGCAAAATTGCGGATGCGCCGGGAACATGGCTAACCCCTTCGCTAATTACTTTGGAAACTTTTCCTTCAAAATCGTTTATGTTAGCCATCCGGTTTATTTTAGCAATCGATAAACTAGATTATAGCAAACCGCATATCTTCAACGGCATACTTATTCATACCTTTTTAGTAAAATTAAGTTCACCCCTTACCACCACAAAAAAGCTATACTTATAATAGTGACAACTTTTAGTCAAAGACTGCAAAAATTACTATCTTCACCCGGGCCCTTAACCCTGGACAGGCTGATAAGAGACTTTGCCGAGAAAAGCTTTGCCTTATTGTTTTTGCTGCTCTTGGCCTTATCCGCACTGCCTCTGCCTACGGGAGGAGTCACTCATGTGTTTGAAATAATTGCCATGCTCTTAGCTCTTGAGTCGGTTGCCGGTCTAAAGACTATCTGGTTGCCTAAGCGCTGGAGCAGTAAACCGCTGCCAAAAGGACTGCAGACTACGGCCTTGCCAAAATTTATAAGAATAATTAACTGGTTTGAAAAACTGTCCAGGCCGCGTCTAAGCAAACTGCTTAGAAAGCGGGTGGCAATAAGAGTCATTAGCGCACTTATCTTCTGCTTTACCTTATTTGCCTTCATAGCTCCCCCATTCTCCGGCTTAGATACCCTTCCGTCTTTAGCTGTAGTTATTCTGTCTCTGTCGCTAATCTTTGAGGATTTTGTACTATTGCTGGTCGGGGTAGTAGTTGGCTTTGCGGGAGTAGTCCTAATCTTAGCTCTAGGAGACATCGCCCTAAAACTAATTTAGTCTAGTTTTAACTACCGTTACTAGAAGGTTGAAGTGTAATTACTTAACTGTCCGCTGTCTAGGCTACTTGAGCTGATGCTCGTCTGATTTAGAGCGGCCATAGCGCTGTTTAGGCTGGAGCTAGTAGTTATTTGCGGAGCCGATGGTGTAGTTACTGGTGGTGACTGATATGCGGAAGTTGAGGCTGTAGTTGCCGGAGTTATGCTATTACTTTTATTGTGCTCGCGCCAGACGTAGATGCCTACACCTACTATGGCCACTACTAATACGACTATTACTACAAGCTCTACAACTGCGAAACCTGATTGTTTAGTTTGCTTATTCACTTTATTGCCCTCCCTGGGTGTTTGTTCCGGAACTTCCGGTGCCACTTGTGCTACTAGCACCAGTACTACCGGTACTCCCTGTATTGCCGCTGCCCGTACTAGTGCTTGATTGGCTAGAAGAAGATAGCTTAACGCCGTTAGCCGTGGCTACACCGACAATAAGGTTCTTGACTGTGGTGCGGAAGTTCTTAAGATCGGTTATTTCAGTCTTGAGATATCCCTGGAAAGCCATAACCATTCCTTTAGGATTGTTTGCACTACAGCTAAATGTGCTGTTGCCTTGCATAGAGCTAAGATCAGTTTCAGCCTGAGTCTTGGCTGAAGCAACTGCGGCAACCAGTTGGCTATAGTTGCTTACTGTTTTACCCTTGCTGACATAGAAATTCTCAACCCTAGTAGCAATGGTGCTAAATAAAGTTATCTGATTTTGGGCACGCGTATCGATGCGTCCAATTATGTTATTGATTGCGTTTTGGCGGTTCTGGCAAGCTTTAAGCTTACCTGCAGCCAAGTGCTCCTGGCCATTACCATTTGTACTGGGATTATTTGTACTGCTATAGCCTGGGCTCCCGGCTGACTGGGCATGGGCATTAGCTCCTGAGGGTAGTGCAAATACCGCCGACCCACTAATCGTGGCTAGTGCTATCACAGAGCTGATTAGCCCTAGTTTCGTGATGTGTCTTCGCATGTTTTTCCTTCTTATCATTTATTGTAATTAATAGCTTACGCTTAAACTGTTATGTAGTCAATGCTGCACCTCTAGTAGCATATGAGTAATAGAACCACCACGCCCAAAGTTGTGCTTATAGTCAAAAACCGGATAATTTAAGGATTAAACCTGGGAGGGGGTATGAGTAAAAATCAGCCGCTGCGCATCGAGAGAATAATTGATGCCCCTTTAAAAGATTGCTTGGAGATCTGGGTCTAGCTAGGTTATGCTTGTTTGGAAATGGTAAGTGTTTTCCAGGCAATAATTATAGGTTTAGTACAGGGGCTTACTGAGCTGTTCCCGATTTCCAGTTTGGGCCATAGTGTTATATTGCCGGTACTTTTCGGCTGGCACATTGACTCTAACGCCTCAAATTACCTGACTTTCTTAGTTGCAACCCATTTAGCTACAGCCATAGCGCTACTAGTTTTCTTTTGGCGCGACTGGGTAAAGATAGTCAAAGGTCTATTCCGCTCGCTTAAGGCCCGCTACGTTGATCCTGATGATACTTATGCCCGCCTCGGTTGGCTGCTGGTTGTAGGGACTATACCAACCGGTCTGCTTGGATTGTTTTTAGAAGCTGAATTAACCAAATTGTTTGCTTCGGCTAAAATTGCCGCCGCGTTTTTAATAGTTAACGGCATCATACTGTTTGCTGCCGAAAAGGTTCATAAATTTAAGAAGCGTGAGGCTCCCGGAGAAATTCAAAGTGACAAACGGCTTTCAACAAAACTCAACTGGAAACAGTCAGTAGGAATTGGCGTAATACAGTCCGCAGCCTTAATTCCCGGCATTTCCCGTTCCGGAGCATCTATGACCGGCGGAAGATTCTTTGGCTTAAATAACGAAGATGCTGCCCGTTTTAGCTTCCTGCTGGCAACCCCGATTATTGGTGCAGCAGCATTACTGAAAATCCCCGGCATGTTCACCGCTTCAATGTCCTCAATGCGCGTTGCCGCAATTATTGGAGCAGTGTTTGCCGGCATAGCAGCCTACTTCTCGGTCAAGTTCTTAGTAAAATATTTCCAGACTAAAACTCTCTACCCTTTTGCGGCTTACTGTGTTATAGCCGGCGCTATTGCTTCTCTGTATCTACTGGTTCGCTAGGCTGGTCTTTGACGGGCACAGCGCCTTTGTTTCCGGAGACAAACCAGGCAAGTATACCGCTGCCGGCGGCCAGAATTATGGCGGCCACTCCGTGCTTTACATTCACACTCGTCCGTCCCGGGTGATATCCGGATACGGTATTAGATATGATATCCGGCACTTTATCCGCGGGAGTTACAAAGTAGTAAACAGCTAGAGCTAAGAACAGAACGGCAAGTATTACTAATAGAACAGTAACAAATTTTTTCATGATATTACTTATATATCCTTAAGTTAGATTACAGGGTAATTGTAGCACGTAGTTCTAGTCTGCTTAGCTTTTTTGGATTAGCGCCCAAATAACTATTGGTAATAGAAGGATTCAAGTACTAATGATGCGTCCTTAGCTTGAGGAGTTGAAAGCCAGCTGGTTGCCTCGGCGGCTGTTTTAAATGTACTGTCTGAATTAACACTTAGCGACCAGTTAAAGTTGCCCTTAGTGAAAGACATAGATCCTGAGTTGTTCCCCAGAGTTATATATGGAGCTGTTGTGCCAGTAAAGACACCCTCTACTACCTGCATCCCGTTAATTGGAGTATTTAGCGGCTTCTTAGCTATTACGCCGCTATAGGTCCCTGGTCCACGTACATATAGGTTATACATTACCGTTAACATGTTTGGTGAGTTTTTAGGTGGCGTCAACTGTACATCTGCGACGTATGATGATGTCGGTAAGGTATCCGTATGCAGTAGCCAGCTTGGGGGATATTTAAAGCACCCTATATTGCTGGAGTCGCAATATGTTTTCCATCCAAGATAAGGGCTTAACGTAGTAGTAGATACAGTTGGTGTAGTGCTAGTAGTTTTGGTTTGATTTCTATATACCAACCAGCCAATTACACCCAGCAGGGCTACCACAAGAACTACTAGCACTAACTCTATAACACTAAAGCCATTTTCATTGTTGTTTATTTTATTCATAAGCCAAGCATAAGCTTAAAGCATGTTGTTTGTAAATAGACAATTGGGTACATCGAAAAATATCCAGGAATCAGGCGGCTCGATTGAATAGCCTAAAGATATAGCCCTGTACGTAAACTACTACTATTAGCTGCTCTGTCTTCCAGGGTGGGTGGCTCCGGCTTATCATCGCCCGATATATCTCCAGAAGAAAGAATATCATTTGCTCGATTTATTGCGTCTATTATTTCCTTTGGGGTGCCTTCGTAAAAACACGCGCCCAAATTACCGTTTTCTCTTCCGAGCTTTACTGCAGCTTGACATACTCTTTGCGCTGAGACTGGTTCGTGAATTACCTCCAAGCCTTCTCTCTCCTCCGGATCGAGCATAACTCCACCAGACAGCCATCTGACTGAATCCGGCAAATTTCCGTCGAACCGGTTATGTCTTGCAGACGCATCTGTTGAGCCCCAAAAATAAGCGACTAGTGTAGCGGTTGTAATTGTCCCCGTACTCGTCTCGGGTTCAGTCACACTAAATACCCTAACTTCTTGAGATGTTCTACTGGAGCTTTTGGCTAACAAATACTCACATCCTAATTCGGGCATACTCTACTTCCAAATATTTAAAAACTACTAATAAGCATCATATAAACATATTAATCTGGTGCGATCAAGCCAATCGGCGGACTTAAAAAAATACTTCAGTGGCCGGCTCTTTTTGCCCAATTGCCCATAGGGAGTAGACTGGTTATAGATATATAGATACGTAATTAAGAGGAAGAATGGAAGCTCAAAATAAACAATCCCTAGATCAGCATCAAAAACAAAATAGAAATGAACTTGCTTCACTGCCGTTAAGCATACTACAGAAGCACTTAGATACATCCTCTAAGGGCTTAACTCAGAATGAGGCTAAGCAGAGGTTAGTAGCTTACGGCTATAACGAGATCAGCAGCAAGAAAACTAATCCAATGCTGAAGTTCCTCTCCTACTTCTGGGGGCCTATTCCCTGGATGATCGAGATAGCCATTATTTTATCCGGGATTTTAAAGCACTGGCCTGATTTAATTATTATTTCAATCCTGCTGCTGGCCAATGCATTAATCGGCTATCTGGAAGAGCATTCAGCCGGTAAAGCTATCGACGCTCTCAAAGCCCAGTTAGCGATTAAGGCGAAGGTTCTGCGGGATAACAAGTGGATTACCTGCCCGGCCCGGGAACTCGTTCCAGGAGACATTATCCGTATACGGCTTGGGGATATAGTGCCGGCCGACGTCAAACTGCTGGATGGTGACCCTATAGAATGCGACGAATCTGCATTAACAGGAGAATCACTCCCCGTATCTCGCAAGCCCGGATCGTCTGTTTATTCCGGGTCTATTGTTAGACAGGGAGAAATCGATGCAGTGGTCTATGCTACAGGACACCATACATATTTCGGTAAGACTGCAGAGCTAGTCATTAATACTAAGTCGGTCAGCCATTTTCAAAAATCCGTTTTGCAGATTGGCAGATACCTGATTCTCTTAGCCCTAGCCTTGGTAGCCATCATTGTCGCCGTATCTATCTTTAGGCAGGAGTCATTGCTGTCTACCCTACAGTTCGTACTTATTCTGACCATTGCGGCAATACCGGTCGCTATGCCGACAGTCTTATCTGTTACTATGGCGGTCGGAGCCCGCTTGCTGGCTAAGAAAGGGGCAATCGTTAGCCGATTGGTAGCTATTGAAGAGCTTGCAGGGGTTGATGTACTTTGCTCGGATAAAACCGGAACTCTTACCAAAAACGAACTCACGCTAGGTGATCCATTCACGGTTGATAAAGTATCACAGGAAGATGTAGTGCTATACGCATCCTTAGCCTCAAGAAAAGAAGATAATGACACGATTGATTTGGCTGTACTAAATGCTCTTAAGGATAAGGATCAGCTAAATAAATACAAGGTGGTTAAGTTTACTCCGTTCGATCCGGTCAGCAAAAGGGCTGAGGCCGAGATTAAAGGTGAGCACGGAGAGTTCAAGGTAGCTAAAGGTGCGCCTCAAGTTATACTCTCTCTTTGTGCCGATACCGAGAAGATTAAAGACAGTATTGAAGTAGCAGTTAATACTTTTGCCGAGCGCGGGTATAGGGCTCTTGGTGTAGCTAAAACCAATAGCCGGGGAGAGTGGCAATTCTTAGGCATTCTGCCCATGTTTGACCCACCCCGTGACGACGCCGAATCGACAATCTTGTCTGCTAAGAAAATGGGCGTCTTAATAAAAATGGTTACCGGCGACTCTTTAGCTATCGCCAAAGAGATGGCAAAGAATCTCGGGCTCGGCGGTTCTATAGTCGACGCCGCAAGCCTCGATAGAAACGATCTTAAAGCAAGCTCTGACGAAGTAAAAGAGATTGAGGAAGCAGACGGATTTGCTCAGGTTTTCCCGGAGCATAAATACCGCATCATCAGCCTGCTGCAAAAGAAGGGACACTATGTAGGAATGACCGGAGACGGAGTTAATGATGCACCGGCGCTAAAGAAAGCCAACTGCGGTATAGCAGTAGCCGGAGCAACCGATGCCGCCAGGGAAGCCGCGTCAATTATTCTGACCAATCCAGGCCTCTCGGTAATTATCGATGCCATTAAAGAAAGCCGGAAAATAGTGGAACGCATGAATAGCTATGCGATTTATAGAATAGCTGAGACTCTGCGCGTACTGGTATTTGTAACCCTAGCTATCCTGGTGTTTAATTTCTTCCCGGTGACGGCAATTATGATAGTAGTTCTAGCTCTACTAAACGACGGCTCTATTTTATCTATTGCTTACGACAATGTGCTTGAAAGCCCCGCTCCGGAAGCCTGGAATATGAAACGGGTAATCGGCATTGCCAGTATCCTGGGGCTGATCGGCCCGATAGCCGCATTTGGGCTATTCTTTATAGGTGTACATTTCCTGCACCTGAATCATGCACACCTTCAAACAATGATGTACTTAATGTTATCAGTTGCCGGATCTTTGACCATTTTCCTTACCCGTACCCGCGGGCCGTTTTGGTCAATAAGGCCAAAGAACATCTTATTGTTTGCGGTTTTAGGAGCAGAAACCGTAGCAACCTTACTCTCCGGGATTGGAGTATTAATGACGCCGCTTGGATGGGGACTGGTAGCCTTAGTGTGGGGCTATGCGCTGGTTTGGTTTGTTATTACCGACCGAGTTAAGTTGTTTGGTTATAAACTGCTGGATCGGAAAGCAGTGCAAAAAGATCAAGCCAAAAGCTCTCCGGTGCCTAACGCCGCATAAAAAAGATTACTTAAATACCGGCAGTATCGCCCATTTTAGAAAAAAGGTCGTAGTTATAAACAAGGATTGTTTTGTTTGATAGCTTGATTTGCTTAAGTGGCCGGCCGAATTGGGCTATCATCTGATTTAAAGAGCAAAGCCTGGGGCTCATACCTGGGTCATACATTATAAAAGTCTTAGAAGCCAGATCTTTAAACTGCTGGCCGTTAACTAGCAGTCTCAGCGGTACAGTCTGATCCTTGTAGCAAGTCACTGGAAGGAACTGTATGTTTTGAGCAAAGTAGGTATTTATATTGCCGTCCCAGTATCCGGCATAGCCCTTGATGAGGCCAAGCTTCCTGACGACTGCAATTTCATCAAGGTTAATTTTATTAGGCGTAGCCGTCTTGGCGGTTAATCTGTAAGTACTATAACTCGAGTAGGTATTAGATAAAGCTGCTACCAGCAGTATCCCTACTATTGCCGAGCTTAATAGTCCCTTAATGGATGCAGCTTTAATTGCCAAAATGAGTACACCTAAATAGACAGCCAGTACCAAGTAGCGATAGCTATATATGCCTCCTCGGTCAACAACAATACATGCTGCTGCTACCAGAAGCAATACAACACAGAAAAACAACAACCAGGTCTCTACCGATACACTTTTAAGTTTATTGAGTAATTGCTTCGAGAGAAGTTGATTGAGTAAGAAATATAGTATTAAAAGAACCAGTAACAGGTTTGCGATAGCCCATATAGTTAGGCCGCTGCCGCTAATTCCGAATATCTTAGCTGTTCCTTGAATAAAATGAACAAAAGACGGTCCTAAGCTTTTAAGCCCGATAAACTTAATTCCCCCGTGCGGCTCAAATATGCCAATCCTGGCCAGCATACTAGTCATTACTTTTGCAATTAATACGCTTAGCAGAGTCCAGGCAAGAACTATAATAAGTTTCTGTTTTGTGACTTTCTTAAATATGAACTCGATTACAAAAAAAGTAGCAACCGGAAGCACACTAAGATAGAAAAAATACGGATCGCTTTGAACGAATAACGCTACTATAAATAGGCATACGGCGCTAACCAGTTTAGATAAGAGACTGTTAAACGGCTTAATCTCATCATGATAATATTTAGCAGCCAATACAAAATATACAAAACTTACTCCAATTTCATAATCCCGCCAGGCAGTATTAAGGAATAGTGATATAAGCCCTACGCCAAAACTGGAGAGCCAGATAAACGGCATCAGCGTCTTGTAATTAAGTTTTATCTTAGCTTTCTTCAAAAAATAAATACTTGCGAAATAAAACAACACATAATTAACCAGAGCCATTAATAATGAGGTCAATAGGAGCTGCGTACGCCCCGGCCCAACCAGATGATTAGCCAGCAAAATAAAAGGTAAGTTAATAATGAAGTTATCCTTAGAGCCGACGTAAGCTTTTGCTCCACTAAACGGGCTCCAGCTGAGTAGTGTTGTTTGCCAAGAAACGTCATCACTGTCATACGAATGTGTTTGCTGTACCAGAATTACACTTAAGCTTAACAGCACCAAACAAACTATCAGCACAAGTATAACGGGCTTATTAAGCGTCTTGCCTTTAAAGATAATTTTTTTGTCTTAGACCCAAAACCCATTAAGACTATCTAATCACAGAATGCTTAAAAAAAGATAATTTAGGGAGGGTTTTATAAAAAACCTATCAGTCACACGGTCTGCCAATAGATACTCAGAGCACTAAGGCCGATAAGCCCTTACGAGCTTCCTGACAGCCATTCCCGGCAGGCCCACTACGGTTAAAAAAGTTAAAAATATATTATCCGTAGCTGTTGGATAAATTAAGTTTTGCCATTTATCTTTTCTATAACTAGCGCAAAAATTTATGAAGAAATGTGGAAATGTAGAAAATTGGTGCCACTTATTAGGCATATTCCGAATGGAATCATATAGATCAGTAGTAAGTATATCTAAAGAAGTAGGTTTAGCCAGAAATATGCTTAGTGGGGGTATTTTTCGGTTAATGGCTTGCTAAAACTTATACTGCCAAAAGTTCAGCCTGGGGTAATTTTGAAGCTAATTTTTTATCAAAAGTCAGTAGTGGTTGCGCCTTATTTAGTTCGGCACATACTGCAGCCCAACAGTCAGCAAAAGATAATGCTGAATTTTCCGCATAAATAGGAATTACCGACTTAATAAGTTGTCTACTGCATTTAATTTGATTCAATGAACAAATCAGGTTTAGGCAGGAAGTAATAAAATATCTTTCTTGTTTATAAATTCTTTCGAGTACATAAACTACTTCCATTAGTGTTGTATCGGCTATATGGTAACTTCCAGGATTGCTTAACAGATCATGCACAGCCTGTGCTTGCTCAGGAATATCCTGCAACAACCACCGTAAGATACAACAGGCATCAAGACTAGCGGTTTTCACTATACTTTTCCTCAACATAGGCAGCAAAACCGTCGTCGCTTCTATACTCTTCAGCCATTTTTCTTAACTTTTCTGGGGTGAAACCTTTTTTACGTAGGTTAACTTGCAATTGAGCTCGTATATCGTCAATTGATGGTGGTACTTGAATATTGACTATGCCATTATCTTCTTGAGTAATACTAACCCTCTGGCCAGTCCTTAAATTCATTTTCTTACGAATACTGGTTGGTAAAGTTATTTGGCCCTTTGATGTAACCGTTGAATAAAACGTCATGTTTAGTATTATACCAAACGTAATACATTGTGTAAACGTATTACTGTATTGGGTAGTAATACTTTATTTGGTTGTTGTCATCTAATGAAATACTCAAGCGCTTACAAGATACTACCAAAATAACAGATGAAATTTTCGATGGAATATGCTCTAGCACAGAGTCGACTAGTTGTCATCTCTAAAGTTATTCGGAAAACAATCAGCAGCGTACATGCGGAGCCACTTATTAAGCATATTCTGAATGGAATCATATAGATTAGTCGTTAGTTTATCTAAAGAAATTGGCTTAGCTAGAAATATGTTATGGACAGATACAGGCTATTGACATAGTATGCATTTTTATATACAATGTAGGCATGAATGACACACAGTATACAATTAGATCCGTTCCGTCCAGAGTGGATTTAGTATTACGTAAACGTGCTAAAAAAACAGGCAGAAGTCTTAATGATGTTGCACTTGAGGCGCTAGCCAAAGGTAGCGGGGTTGTACCAGATGCTAGTTTTGATGACCTCGATTGGTTTATCGGTGGAAAAACTTTAGATGACAAAGCTTTTGACGATGCAATGACGTGGCTTGATAACCTACCTACGGAGACATAATGGCAAGCCAGATTGCTCTTGATACAAATGCTTATAGAGCACTAGACGACGGCAACAGCGATCTTGCAAAGATTATTAAAGGCACATCGTTAGTTGGGATACCTATTATAGTACTCGGGGAACTCTATAATGGTATCTTTGCGGGAAGCAAACAGCCAGAAAATCTATCAAGGCTAAATCGGTTTTTGGCGCTACCTCGTATTGATGTGCTACATATTGATGAATTAACAGCTAAATTGTTTGGGGAAATAGCTTCTGGTCTTAAAAGAATCGGTAGACCTATGCAGCAAAATGATATTTGGATTGCAGCCATTTGCAAGCAATACGGATATGAATTAGCATCAAATGATGCAGGATTTTCAAATATAACAGGTCTTGAGGTTATTGGTTTCTAGTTGGTGCAGCATAGTTGACGCATTGCAAACATGCTCAATAGATGCTACCAACGATTTTAAACTAAAAGACTTGGTCGAATTATTTAATTTATCACCCGACTTGCTTTAAAAGTTAAGGACGATAAGCTTTTACAGCTTTTCTTCCTAGTGAACCTATAACACCAGCCTCAACTACAATAGCTACTTTTTCTTTTATTCTTTCTTTTTTAACTCTACTGCTACTTGACCAAGTTTCAATACGCTTTTTATGTTCTTCGGAATGCTCAGCGACTAGTGAGTCAGTAGCTGCAACGCACTTAATTAATCCACTTGCTGTTTTAGTGAACTGCTTACGACTTCGCTTTGCATGAAAGCTAACTGTTTCAAGTACTGCACTTGAATGTCCTTCGGCTCTTAGGATTTGTGGGACTCTTAAGGCTGAGTCCATTGTAGTAACTGAGCCTTCATCGGGTTTATCGTACCAAGCCTCAGGCACTTCAGGAAACTGCTTAGACATAAACTCTACAGCAGAGCCTGTAAATAGTGCATTTTTATTTCCAGTAAATAGAACTCGTAACTCTTGTCCCTTTTCCATGGCATAGAGACAGGTAAAGCCTACGCCCATAACAGTTATTCGGCTATCTTCACTAAGATGGTCTGGACTAGCTAGAATATCATCATGATTTGAGTCAACACCGTATTGCTTACCTAAAGCTATAACGGCCGTAACATCTTCTGGGATGTCTAAGACTGAGTGGACTATTTCTACTGGTTTAGGCATAAATCTTTAAATTAAAAAATCTAGTGCATATTATGACACTAATTTTAATATTTCTCAATATTTGCGTATTTTTCGTGCAAAGTTTCAGGAATTGATTTTATCTGTTAAGGTTTTGTAACACCATAGCAGTATGTAAGAATACATCATCTCCCATGGCGTGCTTTTGACCAACCATCTCCATTGTACTTACACGTCCAACCCCAAATTTAGACTGAAGCCGCCCTGCAAGCTCAATCATTAAGCCATGAGTTGCAAGTTCACTTTCTGTGCCCCAAACTAAATGTGCTCGCATTTCCGCTTGACTTGTCAGACCATTGTCAACTCTATTTTCAAAGCCTTCTTTAGTTAGAGCATGAGCTATGGCAATATTGCTCATGCGAAGTAACCCTAATCCATACCCAACCAAACCGTGGCTTTTCTCTGCAGCTCGTTTACCTGCTTCTTCCACTGGGCCACTTGCTGAAGCTTTAACGTAGCCTTCAAGTGCAGCTGCTGTACTATTAAAATCTCTGCCCAACTCTAGCAGGCCTCGTTGTTTGATGGCTACTGGCTCCATGAATAATCCTGATGGTACATGTTGGTCGTACTTTTCGGCATATTGTGATGCTGTAGCAGCTTTTTCGGCTCCATAAGAAAAACCAATATGTGTAGCTTGCTCTATTTGCTGTGAACCTAGATATCTCATTACAGGATCAATAGTCGGTCGTAAGTTACCAGACCATACAGTACGAAGAGATGCAGCAGGAAGTTTGCCAACACCCTGGCTGGGACCGCTTGGGTTCCCTATAGCTATAATCCTTTTATCTGTTTTAGCCGCTGCTAATGTAGCAACTCGAAGTTGCATATGGTCGGCCAAGGGATTACCCATGGGCAGATGATACACCCAAGTTTCGTCATAGTCTTTTGGCACAATATCCAATAACTCTATAGATGAATCCTCAGTTGAAAATACAGTATTATCTGGCAGTTCACTTTTTATCTGTTCCCATGAACTAGAGCGTTGCTGTTGCGCAACATCTGCTACTGTATCAACTACTTTTTGATCAAATCCTGGGTAGTATTCTTTTAGCCTCAATTGTTCTGACATAAGCAATATTATATAACATCTTCTTAGTTATTGCTACCCTTGGTGTATGAGTGCTCATGGGACTCTATAAAAATCTCAGATGAAGATTTGGGATAACCCAAATTTTACTAATGCTAGACTAGTTGTCATCTCTAAAGCTATTAGGAAAACATTCAACAGCGTACAAGTGGTGCCACTTATTAGGCATATTCCGAATGGAATCTTATAGATCGGTCGTTAGTTTGTCTAAAGAAATAGGCTTAGCTAGAAATAATCTTTTGGTATAACTCGATAAGCTAAGATTTTTAACTAATCAATTATTCCTAACGATGAGAACTAACACCTTCCTGAATATATTCCTTAATAAGGGACTGGTAAGGAACATTGGTTTCATTAGCACGCTCTTTGACGCGGTTTAATACTGAAACTGGAATTCTTATAGATATTGGTCTAGTGGTAGGCTTTAAGTTAGGAAAACTAACAGGCTCAAAGTCGCTAAGCTCAAAACACTCAGAAAGATCCAATTCAGCCCAAAACTTACGCTCTTCCTCTTCATTCTTAAACTTTGGAACTTTAACTTGCTTTTTCATACAGTTCAATCTCCTTCCTTTTAGTTATATCTCTTGCAGATATAATCCTTATTTTCTCGTTTCTGGTAGTGAAAACTATGTATAGTAGCCGTTCCTGCTTGGTCTTACCCAGCAAAATAAACCTTTGCTCATTACCAGAATGGAGTTTATCGTTAAACATAACTTTCTTGCTATCAAAGAACACTTCTTCACATTCCCAGTCTTCTACAGCATGTTTAAGTTTATTCTTATTAGAATTTCCCGAGTCCCATTCAAACTGCAATGCTTTAGAATTGACTTTCATGTATATACTGGATTATACACTTAGGTCTGTTCGAGTCAAGTAGCTTTATATTATTAAACACTTATAAGACACTAATGCTTTACTAGGGAGTTAGTTTATCTAATGAAATAGGATTAGCTAGAAATATGCTAGGGTGGTATTTTTCGGGAAAGGTTTAATTAGTTAACTAATCACTATCTGCTTATTCTTGTCATGTTATGTCTTAAACTCATCAATAGAAACAGTTTCCCAATTGGTAAGACATTCATCAAATATAAAGTTATATATTCTCAGGGTATTTTGGAAAATGTCTTCGTTATTAAGCTTATTGAGTTCTGATCTGCTAAACCAACCCATCTCCTCTGATTCGCCCACATCTTTCCTGCCCTTAGGGTCAGAATAAGCAACGAATGCATAGCCAAGGTCTGTATGGAAATGACTACCATTAACATCTTGATCGCTTACTACAACCGGTAGAGGATGTAATACAGTGTCTGATAACTCTTTTATCCTGATTTTTGGTTGTAGGATTTTCAATTGATCAGCTTGATAACCCGATTCTTCCTTTATCTCACGATGAATTGCCTGCCATGGGGTTTCTGTTAATTCAATATGGCCACCTATAGGGAAGAGTTTTTTCATTTTCTTGTGCCTATGAAGCAAAACCTTTGGCTCAGGATAATCAACCCTAATAATATAAGCTCCAACTGTATAGTCATGCTGTCCAGGCTCGTTGTGTATATGACCCATGTATTATTATACGTTAGAGTTTTCATAAACTATATATATTTATCTGGTGCTTAAGGGGCTCTATTAAAATCTCAGATGAAGTTTTGGGATAACTCAAATTTTACTAAAGCTAGACTAGTTGTCATCTCTAAAGCTGTTAGGAAAACGTTCAACAGCGTACAAGTGGTGCGAGTGAAGAGACTCTAACTCTCGACCTCTTCCTTGGCAAGGAAGCGCTCTAAACAACTGAGCTACACTCGCAGAAAACGTATCGATAAAATTGTAACAAATACCCTATTAAACACAAAGTGCGCGAACCTTTGAGCTCGCGCACAGAAGGTCAGTTATTGTTTGTATTTTAACTAGCCCCTAGGCCGGTTATCGGCACGTGTGCCATGATCTAGTACGTTATGCTCAACCCAGCTCACACAAAGACCTTGATTTCTAAATTTTTGGAATGCTTTTGTGTGTACTTCTTTCCATCCGTAATCCATGCACTCACCTTTAGTGGTTGGGTAGTCGTCTACGGTAAAGAAAACATGGTCGCTTCCAGCATTCATGGCTCCGTCACGAGCTGCGGCACTTATAATCATCTTATCGCCGTCAGTTAACTGCCGTGCGGGCACAATAGCAGACCAATCTCCATTAGACTGCACGATTGGGTATCTCAAAAATTCCGTTTTAATTGGTTTCTTAGTAACGTCTGTGATGGCTAATGTTAGTTTATTGTAGGCGATACCACTAAGATTATCGGTTGCCGTTCCAGAAACCACTAAGTTTCCAGCATTACTGACGTAAACAGTAATGCTCCTGTTTGTGTTATTGGTTGGCTGAATGATAGTAATTACCGGCGGAGTCGTATCGTAGGTAATTACATATGGCGTAGAGTACGACGTACACACATTAATTACGTTACACGCACTAAACGAGAAGTAGTGTTTACCTTGTCCTTGCGTGAATAGATCGGTATAGGTCCCAAGTTGCGCCATGTGACCAGCAGAACTCAGATTAGTAGGGTTCCATGGTGAACTGGATGTAAATTGCGAACCCGGAATATCATTCCAGTATCTCAGCTGATAACGAACCGCATTCCTTGACTTTAAATCGAACTTAAAGTGCAACGAGTTTGTGTAACCATCACTAGGAACAAATTTATTGCTAGGCTCTGCAAAAAATTTAGCGGTGGGTACTGTCGCATTAAGGAAATAAGCGGTGCTAGGATATATATCGCCGTTGCCTGCTGCGTATGGCGCAAAGTTAACAGAGGAGTATTGTTTAAGTGGGTCGAGAACTTTTACGTTAGGATTAGTGTTATTGTCAACGTAAATATCTGCTGCAGTTTCGTTTTGAGTGCTTTGCCCGTAAACTGTTAGAGAAGCAGGAGTATTTACACCCACTCCTTGATCAACATCAATTCCACCCCAACCATTATTATTAGTTGTAATATTGTTGACTTCTACGGTTGACCCATCGACTACTATGCCATAGTGATTGTTGTTTTCGGTTATTACATTATTTAAATCTACTCCGGTAGCCTCGTATATGTTGATGCCGTGGAGATACTTGCCTTGACTACCATTGATTTTTAAATCATTTACGGTAACATTTGAGCTGTCGATCATTAGAGTTGCGTTATCGGAATTGCCGTTCTTCGTGAACGTAGGGCTCAATGTGTAGTTGTTGCCATCTATAGTCAACGACTTATTAATAGTAACTCCATCAGTGATAGTCAGATTACTTTTAATGTTAATCGTTGAGCCACTAGACACTGCATTAACAGCAGCTTGCAGCGAACTGTACTCACAAGTACCTACTGTCGTCGCACAAACAGTGTTGGTGCCACCGGCAGCATGTGCAGCAGTAATAGATATTAACGAAAAACCGGCTCCGCCAAATAGTAGGCCGATTGCAGATATTGCTATAAAAGCTTTGGTTTTTACCTTTTGTGCACCTTGAGTAATGCTGTATCTTCTATAAGTTAGTTTCATTAATACCCTCTTCTCCCCCCGCTTGATTTTTTTCTATTTTATCATCACGTACTACTAATTAAACACTTAATGTAAGTATGGCTGTGGATAAGTATGGTGGCGCCTCCCAGACTCGAACTGGGGACACAAGGCTCTTCAGGCCTCTGCTCTACCAACTGAGCTAAAGCGCCATTCCTTAATGGTGGAGCTAGCGAGATTCGAACTCGCGACCTACTCAATGCCATTGAGTCGCGCTACCAACTGCGCCATAGCCCCGCAAATTCATACCTAATAATAGCAAGTTAGCCCCTTAATACAAAAAACCGGCTTTTAGGGGCCGGAATTGGATGAGGCGACGTGCGCGCCCACCATAGGGCCCTTTTTGTTTGTGCAAAAGTTTTTGTTTTTAGCGTAACGCCAAGAGTCCTAGCGCACGTACCTTCCTCTTATAGGATAATGATTATGCTATTCTAGTCAAGTAGTTTAAGTAATTCTTCTTCGTTTAAAGTCTTGGTTCCTAAGCTTCCAGCCTGAGCCAGTTTACTGCCTCCGGGCGATTCTCCAATAACTAAATACTCTGTGTCTTTAGCTACGCTGGTTTGAAATCTTCCTCCCAGCGCGCGTATCCTTGCAGCAGCCTCTTCTCTAGACATCTGTTTAAGTGTGCCGGTTATAACAAAGTTAACCCCGTCTAGCCTGCTACCTTTATGCTTAAAGGGCATGGGCCATACTCCAAGATTCTTAAACTTATCTAACAATTGACGGTTTTGCGGCTCAGAGAAGTATTCCACCACGGCTTCGGCAACTACCTCTCCTACCCCGTCTATACTGGATAGCTCATCAACCCTAGCCTCGGATAAGGCCTCAATGGTTTTAAAGCGTTCGGCCAAATCAATTGCAGTCTGTACACCAACATGTCTAATACCAAGTCCATAGATAAATCTTGCCAGTTCGGGCTGTTTTTTGGCAGATATAGCTTGATGCAACTTGACTGACGAGACTTCTGCAAACCTCTCTAGGCTCATTAACTGATCCGTAGATAGTGCATAAATATCTGCCGGGTCTTTTATTAGCTTGGCATCGATTAGGGCAACTACGTTTTTCTCTCCCATCCCCTCAATGTCAATAGCTTCCTTAGAAGCAAAGTGCTGGATTCTTTTCCACGATCTTGAAGGGCATGATGAATTCGGACAGCGCCAGGCGGCATCTTCTATCTTCTGCTTAATAAGCTTGGTGCCGCATTCCGGACAATCAAGGGGCATTCTAAAGGGTTTTACATCGCTTGACCGAAGCTGAGGTAAAGCCTGGACTACTTCCGGAATTATATCTCCGGCCTTGTGTACAATCACATGGTCCCCGACCCTGATATCCTTGCGCCTAACTTCCCCCTCATTATGCAAGGTTGCCATCTGCACTGTGCTGCCAGCAATTCTTACGGGATCTAAAACGGCTACTGGCGTCGCGGCGCCGGTTCTGCCTATAGAAATGAAGATATCTTTAACGACAGTTACTGCTTGCTCTGCGGCATATTTATAGGCTATAGCGCCCCTTGGTGCTTTGCCGGCCACTCCTAGGCGTCTATATAGAGCTCGGTTATTAACTTTTATTACCAGGCCGTCGGTATTGAACTCAAGTTTTTGTCTTTTTTCCTCCCATTCGTTAGCAAATCCCATTATCTGTTTGGCACTATAGACCAGTTTAGCGGACTTATTAACGCTAAAGCCAAGATCAGCAAGCGCACTATAGCAAAAATCATTAGTCGGTACCTCGTCATCGCTTTCGCGCAGTAAGTCATAAGCCCGGAAATGCAGCGGCCGGGCCGCTACCAGACTGGGATCCAATTGCCTAATTGTACCAGCAGCCGTATTTCTGGGATTGGCAAACAATGACAACCCCTGGCTTTTTCGCTCTTCGTTTAACCTGGCAAAATCCTGTTTGTACATTACGATTTCCCCGCGCACTTCGCTAACCCCTTTAAGGAACTGCGGGTATTTGGTTTTAGCTCTTAACGATAGGGGTATAGACTCAATGGTTCGAACGTTTGCTGTTACGTCTTCACCTACTGAGCCGTCCCCCCTGGTTACACCTCGGCTTAGTATGCCGTCCTCATAGACTAGGGCACATGCCAGTCCGTCCATCTTAATATCTGCAAAAAATTCTTTACCTGATTCAGGCTCTAATTTAGATATCCTCTGTATCCAGGCATTTACTTCTGCTTCATCAAAAACATCATTTAAACTAAGCATGCGCCGGCTATGTTCGATTTGGGAGAATCCTTTTAATACTCCTCCGGCAACCCGCTGGGTAGGGCTGTCCGGGGTAACCAAATCCGGGTATTCCTCCTCAAGTTGTGCCAATTCGTGCTTTAAACTATCCGCCGCCTCATCGCTCATTATTGATTCATTAAGTACATGGTATTTGTAACGATACTCATTAATAAGGTCTTTTAACTTTTCGATCCGTGTTTTAGCTTCGGCTTTATTCATAGCAAAAGCTCTCTATAAAGGTTATATAGATAACTGTGAAGCACAGCCAACATGATTAAAGACAGCAGCAGAAATGCCCAGGAAGCAGCTGCAGAAGCTAATATTATAAAGGGTAATACGATTACTACCGATACAACCAGCAGAGCCAAAGGAAGGTAGATGACCCTTAAAAGCACGGCTATCCGTCGCTTCTTCACCAAGTCCTTAGCCGAACGCAGAGCTTTAAAGGGAGTCATATCCGGAAGGGTAACTATGTATAGGGAAAATATTGAGCTGCTAAGTAAATAAAGAGTAATAAAAGACAGGCCGATCATTAGTGAAATAAAGCCTAATCTTTCAATGGCGTTAACCGCTATTGTATTGTTAACTGCCGTTATATAAAGAGTTATGCCGAAAACCATCGGTATTAGCTCCAGACCTATAATCAACAGGATTCCTAAGAAAGGGATTAGGGGATATACCCCTCGGTAATAGGCATCGCGCAGCGAAACCTTAACCTTGCCTGTCCTGTTCCTTAAGGTCCAGATAATAGCCAGGCTGGCTAGCACCGCAAAGATCAACGAGTATCCAAAACCGCTGCCGCTGGAACCGCCCCCTAGAGAAGACAGCATCAGCGCGTAAATAGTAATACTGCCGCTAAGTTCGGAGCCATGCCCATGAAATAAACCGCTCAGCTGATTTTTAGCAGAAGTTACATTTAAGCCACTGGAGAATCCCTGAGCTACTGCGAGGTTTACTATTCCGTAAGCCAGAACGATACTTAAAAACAGCCACTTGCTTTGCCAGAGAACAGATAAGCTGGCTTGCGACAGCTTCCAAACGCTTGGCAGCTTGCTGCGGCGAGATAATGATTGCGGCAACTTCGGAGAAACGGCCTTCTTGACTCGATGATTTGACTTCTTAGCTTTAGCCGCTCTAGGCATGAAGTTCCATATTCTCCAAGCGCTTAATTCTCTCATCGATTGGCGGGTGAGTACTAAACAGATTTGTGATGGTGTGGGCTCTTAGGGGATTTGCAAAAAAGAAGTGCGCCGTAGCCGTATTCTGACGCTTAAGAGCACTGCCTGTCCGTTCGATCTTCTTAAGAGCAGAGGCTAGGCCTTCGGGATAACGGGTAGTCAGGGCTCCGGTCGCATCCGCCAGATATTCCCTCTGCCTAGAGACGGCCATTTGAATAAGAAAAGCCACGAGGGGGGCTAAAATTGCCGCCAGGATTCCCACAAATAAAGCCAGCTGATTTCCTTCTTCCCTGTCTCCCCCGCTAAAGAAGCTCATCCTGATTAAAATATCGGCCAGCAGCGCGATCGCCGCTGTTAAAGCGAAGGCAATCATACTTACCCGGCTGTCATAGTTCTTAACATGCCCCATTTCATGAGCAAATACTCCGCTCAGTTCATCCTTATTCATAATGTCCAGTAGTCCCGATGTGGCACAGACTGCTGCATGTTTCGGATCTCTTCCGGTTGCAAAGGCGTTAGGCGCCGGGTCGTTCATGATATACACCTTTGGCATAGGCAAACCGTCGGTTATTGCCAAATCTTCAATTACTTTCCACAGCAGCGGATTGTCTTTTTTTTGGATTTGGCGAGCGCCGTTTACGGCCAGACTTAAACGCATACCCATGTAGTAGCTGATTAGCGTATAGATCAGAGCGCCTACGGCCACTCCTATCAGTATCGCCGGGCTGCCGCCGGCATAAATATAGTCGAAGAGGTCAGCCAGCCCGATTATTATCAGTACGAATAGGGCCATAATCAAAATAGAGCGGTGTTTATTCTTAGCAATTTCCGAATACATAACCTAGCCTCGTCTTAAAATTTAACTTCGACCGGCTGCTCGACCTTAGCTTCTTCGCCCTCATCAAGTTCAAAGTACTCTTTATCCTTATTGTAACCGGCTCTGGCTGCAAAAATCCTGGTAGGAAAGGTCAGCCTCTTGGTATTGAAGTCCCTTACTACTCCGTTATAAAAACGCCGTGACGCCTGGATCTTATCCTCGGTATCGACCAGCTCGTTCTGAAGCTCCTGGAAATTCTGTGTAGCTTTAAGATCAGGGTAATTCTCGGCGACAGCAAACAGACTTTTAAGTGTTGACTGGAACTGGTTCTCGGCTTTTGCTGTCTCGGCAACGCCGCTAGCAGAAAGAGCCTTAGTTCTGGCGGCGGTAACTTCCTCAAAAACACTTTTTTCATGAGCGGCATAGCCTTTAACCGCATTAACTAGATTGGGAATCAAATCATATCTTCGTTTTAACTGAACTGTTATATCGCTCCATGCCTCATCCGCTTGCTGGTTTAAGCGCACCAGTCCGTTATATGCACTAAAGAACAGGATCGCCAAAAAAGCTACAACTACAATAATGACAATAATTACAATGGGCATTAATTACTCCTTATTTAGCCTGGTTTTCATTATACATTAGTGTGTATCATAGGTAGCATGGTAAAACGCAAATCAAGACGGTCCAGACTATATTTTGCCTTTTTTATCTTATTGTTGGCTGCATTATATACCGGACTATGCCTATTGTTGCCACTAAAGGCTCTAAGCGCCAGGGGTCAATCCTCTTCAATTAAAATAACTACTCCTAAAGGCAACCTGCCCTGGCCAAAATACGGAGAAGCGGCAGTAGGCTTAGCCGGCAGCGGTATAGTTGAGACCCACGGACAGCAAACGCCGAGACCGACTGCCAGTGTAGCCAAATTAATTACCGCTTTATCCGTCCTCAAAAAATACCCTCTGGCAATTGGCCAGCAAGGTCCCACTATTACTCTTGATGCTACAGATTATTCGATATACCTAAATTATGTAAATGAACAGGGTTCAGTTGTACCGATATACAGCGGCGAGACGCTAAGTGAATACCAAATGTTGGAAGCAATGCTAATACCCTCCGGCAATAATATTGCCGACGCCCTAGCGCGCTGGGCATACGGCTCTATATCTTCTTATGACAGCTTCGCTAATAGCTTCGTGAGGCAACTCGGAATGGACCACACGACAGTAGGCGGAGATGCCAGCGGTTTTTCCCCGTTAACCACTTCAACCGCCGGTGACTTAATTATCTTAGGTGAAAATGTCATGAACAATCCCGTACTAAAACAAATAGTAAACATGAAATCCGTAGATGTGCCCAATGTTGGGGTAATGCATAACTACGACAACATCCTGGGCTTAGATAATATTATCGGGATAAAAACCGGTAATTCTAATCAGGCAGGGGGCGTCTTCTTGTCTGCTGCAACTAATAAAGTTAATTCAAAAAATGTAACCGTCCTAACCGCAATAATGGGGGCGCCGGACTTAAGCGCCTCTTTAAGCGACACTGTACCGCTGGTTGTGTCCCTAGAAAACGACTTCGCGCAAACAGTTTTAATAAACAAGGGCGAAGTATTAGGGGAGTTTAAGCAGCCATGGGGTGGTTTGGTCCAGATCTCTGCGGGAGGCAACCTGTCTACCTACATACTTCAAGGACAATCCGCGCTTGTTAAGGTAAACCTTAACTCCTTAAAGGTTCCTGCAAGAGCCGGCGCGGTTGTCGGCAATATATCCGTAAATGCTAATCAGCTGTCTGGCGGACAAAGTGAGCCTCTAATAACAGCAAACGCCGCTACGCCGCCTTCGTTGGAATACCGCCTATTACACCCCTGGATAATCCTGTGAGTGCCCAATTAAACAGGGCTTAAACCTGTTTACTCTAATTAGAAATTGCCCCCTTTTATTTGCCGTATTCGCCGCCGCCGTACCCTTGAGTAAAGCGCCACTTTAAGTTGCTTCCTACCTTCTTTCCAGTAATAAAGTGGAGTATCTGGGAGATACCCAATATAGAGACAATTCCTGTAGCCATAAGCAGGATAAATTCCTTACGGGATACTTCCGTTGAGAGCAGCTGCTCCATTGGTGTTTTTTGTTGCATTTTTGTTTTGTTTTTACTATTTCAATTTATACGCTTATGGAAATAGTGTCAAGAAGGATTATTTAGTCTGTAGCCAGATAGGATACGGGTAGAGAGGACCGCGGTCGCCCCTCCCTTTCCGCTTGAACCAGATTATCCTGTTCGAGAAGGTCAACCAACCAGCCCGGTTTACGCTTCTTACGGTGGTTAACCCACACTAGGGCGATTGCCACCTGGTACATCATAATAATCGGCACGGCAATAATGAGCTGATTCATAACATTTACTGTCGGCACCATCAGTACTGACACAATAAATGCCAGGACAATAATGTATCTCTCAGCCTTAAGTAGCGTAGCCGGCTTAACCGGCTTAATCTTGTTTATAAGCAGTATCAGCAGGGGTAGTTGGAAGATTAAAACTGAGCCCAATAGGTATAGGCTGACAAAGGAAAGATATTCCTGGATCGTAAACAGAGGATGGATCTGTTTAGTGCTAAATTGGTTTCCTAAAAAGTGCAGTGCTGCAGGCAAACCGACAAAATACCCGAAGATCAAACCGATCCCTGCTAGAAAAATTGACCAGATGCTATATTTGGCAATAAGCCATTTCTTGGTCTTGCCGATAATGGGACTCAAAAAGGCTAACAATTCATAAACAATAAAAGGCATAGCTAAGATGATGCCTACATACGTACAAAGAGAGAACAGAAAGCCAATCCCCCCGCCCGGACTTGTATAGATAAACTGTTGATTGTGCGAAGGAGAAAGCAGCCAGTTCACGATATGTTGTTGCACAAAATAGGCTCCGGTTCCTCCTAGTAAGACAACACTAATTAC
>JAJZNT010000030.1 GCA_021811685.1 bacterium | reverse complement strand
ACAAAAGGTTGGAGCGGAGCTGATTAAGCAGGCTGCGAGTAAGATGAATGACGTGGCGGGTGACGGTACAACTACCGTTACTGTACTGACCTATCACATCTTAAACGAAGCTAATAAGCTGATTGCCGCCGGACACAACCCGATGCAGTTGCGTAAGGGTCTTGAGGCGGCTTCACACGAAGTAATAAGCAAGCTTCCCGGTCTGGTTGAGGACATTGCCGGCAAAAAGGGAAGGGTAGCAGAAGTGGCAACCATTTCTGCCGGAGATAGCGAGATAGGCAAACTGATTGCCGATGTTATGGAAACGGTTGGTAAAGACGGAGTAGTTACGGTTGAAGAAGGTCAGGGCCTGGCTCTTGAAAAAGAAGTAGTTGAGGGCTTTACTTTTGACCGCGGTTTTGTCAGCGCCTATATGGTAACAGATACTACTAGGATGGAAGCCGTTTACGATAAACCGGCCATTGTCATAACAGATAAGAAGATTGGCTCTATCCAGGAATTCTTGCCTCTGCTCGAGAAAATGGCTCAAAGCGGGAAAAAGGATCTTGTATTAATTGCCGAAGATGTCGAAGGAGAGGCCCTAGCCACATTCGTGCTTAACCGCTTAAAGGGTGTATTTAATACGGTTGCAGTTAAGGCTCCGGCCTTCGGAGACCGCAGAAAGGACATTCTAAACGACATTGCTATTCTAACCGGCGCACAGGTTATTACTGATGACCGGGGCATGACTTTTGAGAATGTTGACCTTGATGTAGTCGGAACTGCACGCAAGGTAATTGTAACTAAAGACGATACTACGATTATTGAAGGCGGAGGAAACCAGAAAGAGGTCGCTGAGAGGATAAAGCAGATTGCGGCTCAGGTAAAGCAGTCAACTAGCGAGTATGACCGTGAAAACCTAGAGAAGCGCTCAGCTGCCCTATCTGGTAAAGTCGCAGTTATTAAAGTCGGCGGGGCTACTGAGACTGAGATTGAAGAAAAGAAATTCCGGGTTGATGATGCGGTAGCTGCCGTTAAGGCGGCACTAGGTGACGGAATTGTTCCCGGAGGCGGTGTAACCCTGATTAATTTGCAATCGGCAATAAGCATCAATAAAGACGAAGAAGATTCTCTAAACGCCGGTAAGCAGATTTTGTTCCGGTCTCTAGAGCAGCCGTTTCGAATTCTGCTGTCTAACGCTGCCTTAAATGCTGATGAATGGCTGCCTAAAGTTAAAGCATCAAAAAGCGGCACCGGAGTTGATGTTAATCACCCGGTTAAGCTGGTGGACTTAAAAGCAAACGGAATTATTGATCCGGCCCGGGTAACCAAGGAAGTGCTGCAAAACGCCGTTAGTGTTGCTGGTACAGCTATTACCATGGGCGCGTTAGTTGTAGATGTTCCTGAGCCAAAAACGTCGTCCGCACCGGCTCCCGACATGGGCGGCATGGGAATGATGTAGTCTAATTCTATAGCTAATTTGACTACCGGTAATATACTAAAGATATAAGGAGGCGGCATCTTAAGGGTGGCTGTTAAGAAAGCTATATATGCCGCGCTGAAGTATGTTTGGATTTAGGGTAGTCTCACAATACCAAAGAGGCGTAGTATTCCGCTTAGGAAGGCTAAGGAGCGGTATCCGACAACCTGGACTCACCTGGATTGTTCCGCTTATTGACCGGCTAGAGAAAGTCAGTATGAGAATCATTACTCTACCGGTCGACTCACAGAAAATAATAACTAAAGACAATGTATCTATTGATGTTGCTGCCGTAGCCTATTACCAGGTTAAAGATGCCTCAAAGTCAATAATAGCCATAGAGGACGTAGAGGGTGCCACTTACCAGATAGCGCAAACCACAGTTCGTAACGTAGTCGGCAAGAGCTCGCTGGACGACGTACTAAGCCAGACGAGCAAGATTAACCTGGCAATTAAGGAAATCTTGGATAAAGTTACCGAAGCTTGGGGAATTTATGTTAGCGCGGTTGAGCTAAAGGACATTCAGCTTCCTGAAAGCATGCAAAGCGCGATGGCGGCAGAAGCTCAAGCCGAAAGAGAAAAGCGAGCAAAAATTATTGCTGCTGACGGAGAGGCCCAGAGCGCCGCTAAACTAGCCGAAGCGGCAGATGTTATAGCTAAACATCCGATCGCTCTGCAGCTGCGTAATCTTCAAGTACTGACTGAAGTTGCCTCGGATAAAAACAGTACTATTGTCTTTCCTAATCAGTTTTTAGATACCATTAAAAGCGTAAAAGAGTTTATCCAAAAAGAAACACCATGACCTATTTGGCTACGGGATTTTAACAACAATATATCTAGTTATTTGTTTGAGGGTGCGTAAAGTAGTTTATTTCGTTAACTATGTCTAACAGAGCCTGAGCTTTTTGCTTGTCGTCGCCAATCTTTGATGCCACATCATAGGCTTCCTTAATTAACGATTGGTTGTCGCTGGCTTGAATCATCATCATTAAGGTCCTAAATTTCTCCAGCGGGTCTTGGTCTAAATGACCGACAAGCGGAGACAGTTGAGTAAGCGCCTGCTGCTTTATGTTGAGTAAATCATCATTGCCGCCACTAGAAGATACGCTAGAGGCCGAATCACCAGCTACAGGGGGAGTAACGCTATCATCGTTCATGTCCGCTTGCGGAGAGGCGCTTACAACAGGAGTAGACGACGAGTCCGGGTTTTGTTGCATATCGTCTGTCGAGCTCGGCGCTAGAGTCGGCTGTTCGTCAAAAGCCTGATTACTGTCTTGATCATTATCTTGGTGCCCAAACATCATTTTCCCCCCGATCATATTGCTTTAGGTTATACTATACTACAGCCAATCAAGATGATCCAAGGAGATTTTATGTTAGACGATCTTGCATATATTCATAAAGTAGATAAATCTGACGCGTTGGGAATTGCCGCCAGCGAACCGGACCAGCTGTTATACAACTTTGATATAGATCTTAGCGGAATTAAGGATATAACTAACGTAGTATTTGCTGGCATGGGCGGGTCGGCTCTATCTGCTAGCTTAAGTCTTAGCTGGCCGCAATATTCCGTTCCGTTTGAAGTAGTTCGAGGCTACGATTTACCTAAATTCACTAATGATCATTCACTCGTAATTGTTTCAAGTTATTCCGGTAACACCGAGGAAACCCTGTCGGCTCTGAATCAGGCTGAGTCTAAGACAAAAAACATTGTAGTTATGGCTGGGGGAGGTAAACTAGCGTCAATTGCTGAAGAAAAAGGTTACCCTATAGCCGTTTTGCCGAAGACAAAACAGCCACGATACGCAGTGTTTTATAGCTTTAAGGCGCTCTACCAAATTATTACCAGAACTGGTGTGGCAGCTGAAACGGGGGGAAGATCATTTGAAGAGGTAGCAGCTTTTCTGAGAAGCAATATATTAAAGTGGAACGCCAACAGCCCGACTAAAGACAATTTGGCAAAGCAAATTGCCCTAGATGCTATCGGTAAGTCTGCAGTTATCTACGGCGGACCACTGCTAGCCCCGGCTGCCTATAAGTGGAAGATCAGCTTTAATGAGAACGCCAAACAGGTTGCTTGGACAGGCACATACCCGGAGTTTAATCATAATGAGTTTATAGGGTGGAGCAAGCAGCCGGTAGATAAGCCCTATTGTGTAATAGATTTGCGCTCCAACCTGGAGCACCCCAGAGTATCGCAACGTTTTAGTTTAAGTGAGAGGCTATTAAGCGGTCAAAGGCCGGCGCCAATAGTAGTTAATGCTGAAGGGAAAGACATTCTTGAGCAGTTGCTATATTGTGTACAACTTGGAGATTTCGTAACTCTTTATGCGGCGATTGCCGCGGGCACTGATCCTGAGCCGGTAGACTTAGTCGAGAAGCTTAAAGTAATGTTGGCTGACGAGCGGTCTTGATGGATAAGAGCTGGCTGAACCGTCCTTGGGCAGAGTTGGCAACTTTTCTAGCTCTTGGTTTGTTTGCCTGTTTATCCCTGTTTCTTTATTCCATCGTACTTAATCATAGCATCGCCTTTCCTTACCTAGTAATAAACCTGTTTTTAGCGCTGGTTCCTTTACTTCTGTCTTGGAGATTAGGCGTCAGCTTGCGTCACAGGCGGTGGTCGGATTGGGAGCCGCTTTTACTAACTTTTCTTTGGTTGTTGTTTTTACCCGGCAGCTTTTATGTGCTTAGTGACTTTATTCATCTTCAACTAACGCTAAGTAGTACCATACTCTACGACACGACTCTTTTTAGCGCCTTCGTTTTTGTGTCGATGTTTATGGGTTTTGCCAGTTTGTATCAGGTGCACTCTGAACTAAAGAAGCGGATTAGGCCTCTTAGTGCAACACTCATAATGATTGTTGTTCTGCTTGGGTGTAGCTTTGCTCTTTATTTAGGCAGGGATTTACGTTGGGATAGCTGGGATATAGTGGTCAACCCCGGAGCTTTGTTATTTGATATATCTAACGTGCTGCTTAAACCAAGCAACTATTCATATATGGCACGTACGGTCTTCAGCTTCTTTATATTTATAGGGGTAACTTATGCGTTGGTATTCAGGGCGGCCAGGTTGCAGTGGAAACGCGGGGCATCAGACTTAGCGGCAAGAATTAAACGGGATCAGCACAGTTAAGCTATACTTACTCTGATGGAAGAAAAGCTAAAATCGGCTTTGGCCGAAGTGGTTTTTGCTATAAACGGCTCAAAACCTACAATTGAACTGGATTATCCCGATGAGCAATTCGGTGATTTTACAAGCAATATTGCCTTAAAACTGGCTAAGCTTGAGCAAGCCAATCCTTTGATTGTGGCTAAATCTATTGCGGATAGTCTTAAGCAAAAGCTGTCTAAGGAAGTAAAGAAAGTAGAGGTTGCCGGGCCGGGATTTATTAACGTTACCCTTAGTGATGAACAATTACTTAAAGAGATGGAGAAAGAACAGGATCGGCCGTTGTCCGATCAAGTAGCAGTAGTTGAATTCTCAGATCCTAATCCGTTTAAGATTCTTCATGCCGGTCATCTTTATACCTCCATAGTAGGCGACGCCATAGCCAATTTGTTATCCAGTTCAGGAGCCAAAGTTTTTCGGGTTAACTACGGTGGAGACGTTGGCCTTCACGTGGCGAAGTCGATGTGGGCGATGCTGCAAAAGCTTGGAGGCGTTAAGCCGGAAAAGCTAGAAGAGATTTCAAAAAGTGAACGGGTGAGCTGGATGAGCCAGGCATATGTTGAAGGCAATACGGCTTACGATCAGGATAAACAGTTTAAGCAAGAGATAGAGGAGCTAAACAAGCAAATATACCAGATACAAGACTCAGACGACCATAAATCTTCCTTAGCAAAGATTTATTGGATTACCCGAGGCTGGAGTTATGACGAATTTGACCGGTTTTACTCTATGCTGAACATCTTTTTTGATAAGTATTATCCGGAAAGTGAGACGGCGCCGGTCGGCCTCAAGATAGTAGAAAAACAACTGGAGAGAGGCGTTTTTGAGAAAAGTGATGGAGCGGTGGTGTTTAGGGGGGATAAGTTCGGCCTGCACACCAGAGTATTTATTAACTCTAAAGGACTGCCAACCTATGAGACCAAAGATATTGGTCTGATGGAATTGAAAAAGCAGGATTTTAACTATGACCGATCGATTATTATTACCGGAAGCGAACAGGAACAGTATATGTCGGTAGTAGTCAAAGCCGTTGAACAGTTTGCTCCCGAGCTAGTCAAAAACACCAAGCATTTGACTCACGGGATGGTAAGAATGGAAGGCGGAAAAAAGATGAGCAGCCGCCTAGGCAACATTCTAAAGGCAGAAGATATTCTACATGCAGCAGACGAGGCGATTGCCGCAGAAGACCTGAAGTCTGACTCAAAAACTCTTCTGGCGGCTGTTAAATATGCGTTTTTAAAGAATCGTCTAGGGCCGGATGTTATATATAACCCCAAAGAATCAGTAAACGTCCTAGGCAACAGTGGACCGTATCTTCAGTATGCCCACGCCAGGGCCAGAAGCATACTCGCAAAGACGGGCGAGCCTAAACAGCATAAAGAGCAAACACTTAATGCTGAAGAAAGACATCTGGCACTAAAGCTGTCACGCTTTAGCTCGATCGTCTCTCAAGCTGCAGCTACACTTAGTCCGCATTTGTTATGCACATATCTCTATGATCTAAGCCAGGTATTCAATCAGTTTTACGAGAGCAACAGAGTAGTAGGGAGTGATCGCGAGGGCTTAAGAGCTTACTTAACTAGTGTGTATGCTGATCGCCTGCAAAATGGCTTAAACCTGCTGGGAATAGATGCTCCAAAAAGCGTGTCTAAGAAATAAAATATTAGTTATTAACTTCTTGTGGGATACTTTATTCCCCAATCAGCCATTTGCTTGATTATGGGCAGTAGACTGTGGCCTTTGGCAGTGAGCATATAATCACCGTCGTTGTTAGTAATAACTCCCTGATCCTCTAAGCAACTTAATCGTTGGGAGAGGGTTCTTGGATTAATTTTGCCTACAGATTGTTCTAGCTGACAGAATCGTTTAGGTCCGCCCATTAGATCGCGCAAAATTAAGGCTGTCCACTTTTTGCCTACTACGTTTATGGCGCTACTTATGCAGCCGGGTGCTGGTTCAATTTGTGCTTGACTTAAACTGTGCATTGCTATACTTTGTATAGTGATAGTTACTATATAAAGTATAGCATAAAGGAGATACAAAACATATGAAACTTGCAGTTATTGTCGGTTCTACTAGAGTAAATCGACGCTCGCTTAAAGAAGGCAAATGGGTGTTAGCTTACGCAAAAAGCATGAAAGACGTAGATGCTAAGTTAGTCGACCTTGCGGACTATCCCATGCCATTTTTTAATGAACCTATCAGTCCGCGCTTTAATAATGAACGGCAAATTGATCCGGGAGCTAAAAAGTGGCTTGAAGAAGTCGAGAGCTATGACGCATATGTGTTTGTAACCCCCGAGTACAACCATTCGGTACCCGGCGAGCTCAAGAATGCGATAGATTACATAACCTGGGAGATTGATCGTAAACCAGCGGCAGTTGTTAGTCATGGAACTGTCGGAGGCGCCAGAGCGATTATGCATCTTAAAGAGATCTTAAGTGAAAGCCGCGCAGTAGTAATCCCAACCCAAGTAACGTTTATGGGGGTGAGCGAAGGGCTCGACGAAGAAGGCAATTTAAGCCAGGACATATTAGCCGGCCACTATAACCCGGAAGTATCACTTAAAGCCATGCTTGAAGAGTTAAAGTGGTATAGCGACGCGCTATCTACAGCCAGAAATAAATAGTGTTCTTAAGGCTAGCTATCATCTGAGATATAATGGCTGGCATGGATAACAACCCAAGAGACCAGGTTCCGACCAAATTGCTTTGGGTTGATCTGGAGATGACCGGCCTTGATGTCGATCATGATGTTATTTTAGAAGTTGCCGCAGAGGTTACTGATTTTAACTTTGTAACTTCTGCCAGTTTTGAAGCTTGTATTAGCCGTAGCGATGAAGTTCTCGGGAGAATGAACGATTGGTCAATGGCTCAGCACTCAAGTAGTGGTTTAGTTGAGCGAATTAAGCACAATGGTCGTGATGAGAACGAAGTAAAGCACGAACTTATAGGCTTTATTAACGCTCAATTTAAGGGCGCCCCGGCAATTCTTGCGGGTAACAGCATCCATAATGACCGGAACTTCATAAAGAAGGGCTGGCCGGATGTCGACGCCTTATTGCACTACCGCATGCTTGACGTGTCGGCCTTTAAAATTATCATGCAGGCAAAATACGCTGTTTTCTTTGAGAAGAAAGAAGTCCACCGGGCATTTGATGATATTAGGCTTCAATTGCTGAAATGCAATATTATCTAGACTGGTTTAATAACAATGCTCAGCCCAAGTGAAACTTCTGCCATAGCTGGCTACCTGTCAAACAAAACGAATTCCGTTAAGACCTATCCGTTTGAAAAAACGCTGGCGGTCTATACGGTTAAAGATACAGCTTTTGCTTATCTGGAAACCGGTAAACAGACATTAAGGTTAAGCTTAAGAACCGATCCCGAGCTATCTAAGCTATTGCTGGAAAAGTATGAAGAAGTTGCAAGGGGACATAAACTTGATCCTAAGCGGTGGGTAACAATTGTTATAAGCGGCCAGTTAAGTTTTGATGAAATTACTGCCCTGATTGACCATAGCTATAATCTAGCTTTGGCTGAGGTTCAAACGTAGGCGTTGTTTAACATCTTAAGCAGAAGAGCCGCGTTTTTGTAATCCTGGTTAAGATAACTTTTTAATACAGAAGAAGAGGTTAGCGAGTAGGCTTTAGCCAGATTCGACTGATAAAGCTTTAGCTGAGTCTGCATTACGCTGACATATACGGAGTCAAAGTCCCCTGATGCGCTAGCTTGTTTAAGTTGGTTGTCGGCGCTAGGCTGCAGGATTAACTGGCCAGGCGATACCCCGATGCCGTTTTTGCTCAGGAGTTTAGTTAAGTTTGTCTGGTCAGTAGTAACGGAGCCCAGTGCGGTATAGGCAAAGTTAAGATTTGCCTGGCTTGAAGATTGTTGGCCGCTTTGAGATAAGTTGATTATTTCTTGCTCTTCGCCTAATACGGCATAGATACTTGGCAGGTTGATATTGCTATTGCCGCCGAGTGCAATTTTTAAGATAACTATCAGGATAATTAGTGCTATAACTACGCCGCCAAAAAGCATCAGTTTACGCTTAAAAGAACTGCCATTACCGCCGCTAAACAGGTTTTTAAGCGGATTAAAGCTGTATCTTGATTTTCCTGCCTGATTCAAAAAGGCATAAGGGTCAACTTGAGGCTGATACGGGTTTTGAGTCGGCTGCATGAGCATATTTAACCATAAGAGAGAAACTAGTTACAGTTGACAAAGCTTATAAGTGTAAAATACTAAGCATAGTGGATGCGGCAAGTGAGGTAAAAAACCGGCTGTCGATTGAGGACGTTATCGGTGAATACGTCCAGCTTAAACGTGCCGGTCATAACTTTAGGGGCCTAAGCCCCTTTACAAACGAAAAAACCCCGAGTTTTATGGTTAGTCCGGATAAGCAGATTTGGCATGATTTCAGTTCGGGTAAGGGTGGGAATATGTTTAGCTTTGTTATGGAGATGGAAGGGCTGGACTTTAAAGGGGCGCTAGAGCTGCTGGCCCGTAAGGCCGGGGTTGACCTTGAGCAGTATAGAAGTTCGCCTGGTCGATCCGGCGGGCCAAATAAGCAGCGTCTGCTGGAGCTAAACGATGATGCTGCCAGGTTTTACCAGGCTCAGCTAAAAGCAAATAAGCCGGCATGGAATTATATTTATAATGAGCGGGGGTTTAACAAACAAACAATCACTGCTTTCAGATTGGGATATTCACCAAATACCGGATCAGCACTTGTAGATTATCTGAAAAAACGCGGATACTCTGAGCAGGAAATTAAGAGCGCCGGACTTAGCAGCGGGAGATATGGTGTAGCGCGGGATATGTTTAGGGGCAGGGTAATGGTTCCGTTGATGGACCCTCAAGGCCAGGTGATTGGTTTTACCGCCAGGTTACTCAGGAAAGATGATAATGGCCCAAAGTATATTAATACCCCCCAGACTGTTCTTTACGACAAGAGCCGGCACATCTACGGGCTGCATTTAGCTAAGCAGGCTATACGAAATGCTAAGTTTGCAGTAATTACCGAGGGAAACTTTGACGTCATTATGAGCCATCAAGCTGGAGTTAGTCAGGCGGTTGCTACTGCCGGAACTGCCTTAACTGAAGCCCACCTAAAGGCGCTTACCAGGTTTACTGCCGATATTAGGCTATGTTTTGACAGTGATAAAGCCGGTATAAGCGCAACTGAACGAGGAATAATTTTGGCCAGTAAAATGCATGTATCGCTGAATATTATTGAGCTTAAAGTCGGAAAGGATCCTGACGAGCTTATAAAGACTGATCCTAAGCTTTGGCAGACAGCAATAGGTGATTATACCTACGCCCTTGATTGGCTGATCGGAATTTACGCTCAGCGCTTTGATTTATCTAAAGCAGAGGGCAAAAGGGAATTCAGCGATGCGATTTTACCTACTGTCTCCAATCTGGAGGATCCGGTTGAGAAAGACCACTACCTTAATTTGATTGCAGATAAACTCAAAGTCTCGCGTTCGTCGCTCGATGAAAAACTGAATAAGGCGTCAAGCAGAGCTATGCCGAAGCTTCTAAAAAAGGCCAAGGTTGAACTTGAGCCGATAGATAAGGATCAAGCCGAAACAATTAAAACCGAGGACCATTTACTTTGCTTGCTGCTCAAATACCCGACGCTTAACAAACAGCTGTCTTCATTAACTCCGGAAATGCTGACCCGCGAGCTTCCAGCCAAACTACTACTTTTATTGAAAGACGATCAGAGAAGAGCCCTCTCTAAGATAACCGGACAAGCCGATCTTCAAGAATATGTTAAAATATTAATGTTAGAACACGATGAGCTTTATCAGGGTCTCGAGCTTAGCGAAATCAAATACGAAGCGGCTCGGTTGCAGACACGATTGATAGAGAATTATGTAAAAAGGCAAAAAACAGATATTGCAAGACAACTACGTTCGGCGGATGAATCTACAAGCAAAAGACTGCTGTTGCAGGTCCGCTCACTAGATGCTTTGCTAAGAATTAATCTAGAGGAGAATATTAATGTCTAAGAAGAAAAAAGAAGACGATCTGGCAGCTAATGACTTAAATGCCAGAAAAGATAGCTTGGTAACCAAGGCCAAGAAGGAGGGCCACATCTCCCAGCAGGAGATCTTTGAGGTTATACCCGACGAACCGGCTAACACGGAAATCTTGGATGCGCTTTATACCGAGCTAGCTGATTCAAATGTCGAGATCAGTGCTTCGGATCAACCCGAAGCCAGCAATTTTACCGATGAGTGGGCAGATGAAGAAATAAGTGAAGAAACTGAAACGGCGACAGTCTACCTTGATGATGATATAGCTGACGATTCAGTACGCTTATACCTTAGAGAAATCGGCAAGATTCCCTTACTGACTGCCGAAGAAGAGTTAGCTCTAGCTAAACAGGTCGTGGCCGGCGATAAAGTAGCTAAAGATAAGATGGCCGAAGCCAATATGCGCCTGGTAGTATCAATAGCCAAGCGATATGTCGGCCGCGGTCTTGATCTGCTTGATCTGATTCAAGAAGGCAATACCGGATTGCTCAGGGCTGTAGAAAAATTTGATCCGGATAAGGGATTTAAGTTCTCTACTTACGCCACCTGGTGGATCCGTCAGGCAATTACCCGGGCGATTGCCGATCAGGCCAGGACGATCAGGATACCGGTGCACATGGTAGAGACTATTAATAAGTTGCTTAGAACCCAAAGACGGCTAACCCAGGAGCTTAACAGAGAACCCTCTAATGAGGAAATCGCTCAAGCTATGGAGATTGACGTAGACAAGGTTGAACACATTATGAAGATCAAACAGGATATTTCCAGTCTTGACGCATCAATCAGGGACGATGAAGAAGACTCGGTTCTGGCTGACTTTATTGAGGATGAAGATACTATCAGCCCCGAAGAATCGGCTACCGGGCAGCTGCTAAAAGAACAGGTCAAGGATATGCTCGGTGCGCTTACCGAGAGGGAACAGAAGATCCTTAAACTTCGCTTCGGCTTGGAAGACGGGAAGAGTCATACGCTTGAAGAAGTGGGGCAGGAGTTTAGCGTCACAAGAGAGCGAATCAGGCAAATTGAAGCCAAAGCTCTGGCTAAGCTCAGAAAACACCGGGACGCTAAAAAACTACACGATTACATTAAATAGTTAAATATATGTCTATGCCGCCAAAGATCATCGGAATTAGCGGAACTAACGGATCAGGTAAAGACAGTGTTGGTAAAATGCTAGCACAGTATCATAACTTTTTATTTGTATCGGTAACGGATATTCTGCGTCAGGACTTGATAGATCGCGGACTGCCGACAGTCAGGGAGAACACCAGGGCATTAAGCGCGCAGTGGCGCAGAGAGTCGGGCCTTGGCGTGTTAATTGATAAAGCCAAGGCAATCTATGACAGCAAGAAGGGAAAATATGTCGGGTTGGCTATGGCATCCCTGCGTAATCCGGGGGAAGTAGACAGCGTGCATAAATACGGCGGGATAGTGTTGTGGCTGGATGCTGATCCTAAAATACGTTACGAACGCATTAGTTCCTCTCAGCGCGGCGCCGAGCGGGCGAGTGAAGATAATAAGACCTTTGCTGAATTTATGGCTGATGAGGAGGCGGAGATGCATCGGCCTAAAGGTGGTGACGCGGCAATGCTTTCCATGGCTGAGGTAAAGGCTAAAAGCGATCTGTTCTTGACTAATAACTACGATAATCTTGATGAGCTTAGGCAGCAGCTGGATAGGTTGCTGGGTTTTTAACCCCGAAGTCTATACTAGGAGTTAGCTATGGCAAGCAAAAAGCTGAGTATTATCGACGGCAAGAGTGTCTTTTACCGCGGCTATTACGCTATGCCTAATTTGGCGACGGCAGACGGCAGGCCGACAGGCGGAGTATTCGGTTTCGCTACCATGGCGCTGCAAGTAATTAAACGGCTTAAGCCGGATTATGTAGCAGTTGCCTGGGACAAACCAAAAACCAATATCCGAAAGCGGCTAGAACTTTATCCCGAGTATAAGGCAGGCAGAAAGCCGGCGCCTGAGGATTTTTACGATCAGGTAGAAATCTTGCGTGAATTACTCAAGGCTTTCGGCTGGCCACTTTATGAATTAGACGATTATGAAGCCGACGATATTATGGGATCTCTGGCAGTCCAGGCATCTAAAAAAGGCATAGAAACTATGCTTATAACTTCCGATTTGGACATGCTGCAATTAATTGATCCCTTAATTCACGTTTATGCCCTAAAACGCGGCTTAAGCGACGTTGAGCTTTATTCGCCAAAGTCCTTTTCTGCTAAGTATGGTATTGATGTAACCCAGTTTCTTGATCTAAAAGCCCTAAAAGGTGACTCGGCCGACAATATACCCGGAGTGGCCGGGATTGGCGAAAAGACCGCCATCGACCTGCTGAAGCGATATAAAACCCTGGACAATATTTATGAGAATAGCGAGCTGATTACTCCAACCTCTGTTCAAAAAAAGCTGATTGCCGGCAAAGAGATGGCTTACTTAAGTAAAAAACTTGCGACAATCTGGACCGACGCCCCAATTAAGCTGGACCTTAAGGCGACCGACGTGAACAAGGTTGATCCGACCAGCGTAACGGATATATTAACCAAACTGCAGTTTAAAAGCCTGCTCCGGCAGCTCCCTGAGGTATTAGCCACCAAGATTAATCAGACACAACACAGCTACTCGATTGATCATATTCTGCCCGGCAAATGCCAGCATGTCACAAGTAAAGATCAACTTAGCGCGATTAGCCTAGATTCGTATAAGCAGGTATATATAACTAGCCGGGCGGCCGGTGTCCACGGTCAGGACCCCAAACTTATAATTATTAGCTTGGATGGAAGCAACACCTATGCGCTGGATGCGATAAAGTTGCCGCAAGGCGAACTTAGGCAGTTTCTTTCTAATTTACCGCCGCTTATAGGCTACGATATTAAATCTACGCTCAAGTTGATGCTTAATTTAGGTGTAGATAACTTACCCAAAGTTAAACATGACGTATTAATTGCCGCTTTTGTTTTGAGCAGTCTCAGGCGGGATCAAAATCTTACTGATATGGCCAGAACCGACCTGGGCTATCAAGGTGCACCGCTGGATGAGTTGGACGATGACGAGCTTATCAGGAACAGCCCCGTAATAATCTCCACCATCAAGAGCCTCTATGAACTTCAAAGCAGAAAGCTGAATGAAATAAAAGCCTATCCTTGGTTAGTAGAACACATTGAGTGGCCGATTATTCCCGTTTTAGCGCGCATGGAGGTTGCCGGAATTGAATTAAACACTAAATATCTTAAACGTTTTGGCGGGCAGATCGACGACATGCTCTCAGATGTAGAACAACAGATATACGGCTATGCAAACAGCGAGTTTAACATAGCCAGCCCCAGCCAGCTAGCGGATATATTATTTAATAAGCTGAAACTGAGTAAAACAGGTATTAAAAAAGGCAAGAACGGCTTTTCTACGGCTGCAACCGAGCTTGAAAAACTAATTGAGTCGCATCCGATTATCGAGTTAATAATTCGCTACCGGGAAATAGCTAAGCTAAAGAATACCTATGTCGATACATTGCCGGAGCAAGTAGATAGATTTAGCCGGCTGCATACTACGTTTAATCTGACGATTGCTCAAACGGGACGCTTAAGCAGCACCGATCCTAATCTGCAAAATATTCCTATTCGAACCGAGCTGGGTCGAAAAATCCGTACTGCTTTTGTTGCCGGCGAAGGTAAAAAGCTAATCAGTGCCGACTATTCTCAGTTTGAGCTTAGGCTTGCAGCGATGCTGGCTAAGGATCAGGGGCTGATCGAGATGTTTAACCGCGGAGCAGATATCCACTTAATGACTGCAGCCGAGGTATACGGACGCAGCCCTGAAGACGTGACCCAGCAGATGCGCTCGGCGGCCAAGGTTATAAACTTCGGAATTCTTTATGGAATGAGCCCGCACGGGCTTAGTGTAGCTACCGGTATGAGCCGGGAAGCGGCAGTTAATTTTATAGATAAGTATAAGAGTCTGCGCCAACCGCTGTTTAAATACATGGAAGAGGTATTGATACGCGCTAAAGAGCAGGGTTATGTGGAAACTCTTTTTGGCCGGCGTCGTCCTATGCCGGATATTC
Source organism: bacterium (assembly GCA_021811685.1). Taxonomy (GTDB): domain Bacteria; phylum Patescibacteriota; class Saccharimonadia; order Saccharimonadales; family UBA4665; genus JAJZWH01. The sequence goes on along the minus strand of JAJZNT010000030.1, from coordinate 12,298 downwards.
ATTCAAGTAACTTTGCCGTTCGTGCCGCAGCAGAGAGAGCGGCAATCAATATGCCGATTCAGGGAACAGAGGCTGACTTAATGAAGCTGGCAATGATTAAATGCGAGGAGTATCTAAGGAGCCAGCATAACCATTGCCGGCAACTTCTACAGATTCATGACTCTGTTTTGGTGGAATGCCCTAGTGCTGTTGCCGACAGTGTAGCTAAAGATATTCAAGAGATTATGCAAAATGTTTATGAGCTACCGGTTCGGCTGGACGTTGATGTTAAAATCGGAGATAACTGGGGTCAACTCTGAATCTTGGAATGTCTGCTTCTAACAATGTGGTGTGGCCTGACCCTTCCGCCTCTAGCCAGGATTAATCTTAATGCCAGCCAGGCAATCCACACCGAAGATATAATCTCTACGACTGAAATTATTGAGGAAATAAGCGACGACTTATGCTTTGAGAAATCGTAAAGTCCGACCAAGAAGACCATACCCTCTGCGAGAATTAAAGCTTGAGCAATCCGTTTGCTGCGTCTGTCTTGAGCGGCAAAACCGGCTAACCATAAAGCCCCGAACCATACAGTAATCACCAGAAAATAAAGGATAGACAGCACTACATTGCCCATGCAGCTGCCGTTACCCTTGGTGCATTCGCTGACAGTCGTAGAAGCACCGCTAATGAAGTTAAGCAGAGTTAGTGAGATAAACTGTATGGTCGCTGCTATGCCGGTTTCGTACTTGAGTTTAAAAGCCATCTTTAATCAGAAATCCTTAAATACCGGTACTATTATACGCGATATACATATGCAAATTTCCTAATAATTCATTGAAATACACCGGAAAGGGCATAATATACTAACGTAACATAGATGACTAAAAAGCAATATTCTTGCTAGAGTATGGTTATGCAAGAAACATATGAAAACTTTCATTCAGTACAAACAGCCGGCGGTGAATTGCTAGTTCCCGGACATGCCGTTCCCCAAGAGGGTTCAAAAATAGAAGTTATACCTGATGAGATGGCTGCCCAGAAGTTAGTAATTGGCACTAACGGCTTAGGCTCTTTGAGATCTGAAGAGAATAAAAACCAGGATCAGGAAGAAAAACTTGAGCACGACATTGATTTAATGCTAGATCCCAATAATGTTCTTGATCTTAAAGCTGCTTACGACTCAAAGGTGAGTAAGATTCGCTCAGAACGCGACTTAGAACCTGACAAACGTACCGCTATCAGCAAAGAGGATGTTATACCAAAAGACCTAAAGGACCAAATGATTGATAGTTACGTCCAAAAGGGTGCAGATAAGAATGCGCCGAGAGATGTTCCTGAAAAGGTAAAAAACCAGATTAAGAACATGATGAACCTTAGCTACGAAGAGTTGGAAAGCAGAGCAGCTAAATTAGCAGAACGGAGCAAAGAACAAACCCAACTAGCCGATAGTGCTAAACAAACTCCTGAAGCGGACTCTAAAGAGCCGGAGCCATTAACTGAAGTTGTACCAGCAGTATCGGCAGCAGAGTCCGGTGCTACACAAGAATTGCCAACCCCTCAAGGAAGACTAGGTAGGCTTAGAGGGGCGTTGCGCGAGCTACACCTAAAAACAACCGTTAAAGCATATAATGCTGCAAATGCCGTCTTAAGGCGTGAGCGCAGGTGGGAAGATTTATCGGAGAAACAGCAAAAAAGAAGGGAAATCTTAAGTCGTGCCGCAGCAGTTATGGCTCTTGCTGGCGCCGGATACTTAACATATAGGCTTGGCGGATTCGGGGGAGGCTCCGGACACCACGCTAAGGAGGTAATAGGCCAGACCGGTACTCATATTGGCGGTGCTCACGGAGTCGCATCTACAGCTATTCCTCCTGAAACCGGACATGCAAAGGATCTAATCGGTGATATATCTGCAGCTACGTCTCACGATGCAACCCATGAACTTGGTTCAGCAGTAGCGAGCAAGTTTAATCTAAATGATTTAACCTGGAATGTTGCTCACCAACTAAAACCCGGTCATGAAGTTCCCATTATGGATAAAGCGCTAAGAGCTTTTAATGAAGCTAACCATACTAGTTTTGCCCTAACACCTCACGAGGGAACTACTATGATCATTGACCATGCAGGAACAATTATAAATTCTGAACAAATGCATGCTCTAAACAAGCTCATGGTTGGATTGGCTTAGAGATACTAAAAAAGCACCCGGTAACATAAGTATATTGCAAATAATAGGTAATATGGTACAATATACTCATGTACAGGAGTCAGTTTAGGTTCTTGGTTGGTGTAGTACTAGTGGTTGCGGTTTTAGTAATCGCTTTACTATTAGTGTTTAGAAGCGGCTCGTCAAAGCCGCCCACTACGCCTATGGCTTCATACGCTAATAATCCCACCGCTCAGGTCTCCATGTTAATCGACGGTCCGGTAAATGCGCCGTCTTTGCATAACCAGGTCCAGGTTGTAATTAACAATACTTCAACTACTTTTAACGTCTTTCAGGGTTACGATAGTGAGCTTAAGGCAAATCGGACTTTTCCCATGAGCGAAGCCGCATTTCATGTGTTTTTACGCTCGCTTGAGTATGCTAACTATAACAGCGGATCAAATAACCCCGCATTGTCACAGGCCAGCGGTTATTGCCCTACAGGCGATCGCTATATCTTCTCGTTTAGCGTTAACGGCGTCCAGAAGCAGCGTTATTGGGCTACTAGTTGCGGCGGTACGCAAACCTATGGGGGCAATTTAAACCTGACTATTCAACTTTTTCAGGCACAAGTGCCTAATTACGGCAGTCTAATCGGCGGACTTAATATTTAACCGATTCTGAAGCGAATCCGTTTACTGCTACCCGAAGCTTTTTGCAAGGCAGGGGCGTTTGCTCTTAAGTTGCTTATCAGGGCGGCACTACGGCTCATTACAATAATATCTTTTGAAGATACCTTTACTACAATGTCGCTGCCGTACTGATCGGCAACATAAGTCTTTATGGCCCTGACTTCATCAGGAGGGGAAAAGTCTTTGTTCGAAAGAATGTCTGCTAAAGAATCCATAAAATTAGTTTGCTTAAAGTATACTTTAAGCATAAATATATGCCAGAACTGCCAGAGGTAGAAACAATCAGAATAGGGCTAGAGCGTTTAATAGTGGGAAAACGCGTGGTATCTGCCGAGCACGATTATTTAAAGAGCTTTCCTAACAGCGAAGATGATGTTAAGCGCTTTTTGTTGGGTCAAACCATTACAGACGTGACCCGCCGAGGTAAAGCCCTGATCATCTCATTAAAAAGCGGTTACAGCTTACTCGTTCATTTAAAGATGACTGGTCAGCTAGTATATGACGGCGGTAGAGTCCATTTCGGCGCCGGCCACCCTACTAGTTCGCTAGTTGGAGAGTTGCCGGATAAGTCGACAAGAGTTATTTTGGGCTTTGAAGACGGCAGCAAACTGTACTTTAACGATCAGCGAAAATTCGGCTGGATGCGGCTGTGGCCAACCAAACTAATTGACGAGTTGGAATTTTTTAAACGATTAGGACCGGACCCTCTAAGCGATGGTTTTAGCTGGCAAGACTTAGCAAGGCGTATGCAGCGAAGGTCAGGTTCAGCCGTAAAGCCGGTATTAATGGATCAGAGTGTTATATCCGGGGTGGGCAACATATATGCCGATGAGAGTCTCTGGGGAGCTAAGATTCACCCGGCTACACTGATCGCTAAACTTAAAGACCAAGACTATAGAAGGCTGCATGCTTCAATCAGAGAAATACTCAGTTTAAGTTTGAGCCATGGCGGTTCTACTGATCGAAACTACGTCGATGCGGAAGGTAAGAGAGGTAATTATCTTAAGTTTGCCAGGGTGTTTCGCAGGGACAACGAAGCTTGCCCGCGCTGCAGAACGGAAATAAAAAAGGTTAAACTTGCCGGTCGGGGAACTCACTTTTGCCCTAATTGCCAAAAGGCTAAGTAGGACGAATAAAAAACGCCTATAATAGCTTTCAATGAGCATAACTACTCTTACCGGGGGAAATTCATACAGGATAGAGGCGGAAATTACAAAACGCATCAAAGCTTTTTCAGATATTAACGATGCTAACGGCATTGAGCGAATTGATGCAATCGAGGCCGAAGCGGAAACGGTTATGTCCCTGGTGATGTCGGTGTCGCTGTTTACTTCTAAAAAGCTGGTTTTAATAAGGGACTTAAGCCAAAACACTGAACTTAGCGAACGAATTAGCGGCTTGCTTGATTCTCCGCCTGAGACCTCCGAGATCATTATTATCGATTCGGGTATGGACCGCCGAGGTAAGCTGTTTAAGGCACTTAAAGCTAAAACCGAGCTTATTGATTGTATGGATTTAAATGCCGCGCAATTGGTTAATTGGATAGATAATTATGTGAAACAAAACTCAGGAAGTATTTCACGAAGTGACGCCGCCTATTTAGTGGAGCTAAGCGGAACTGATCAACTGCGTCTGAAGCAGGAGATAGACAAGCTGTTGCTTTATGACAAGCTAATAGGGACAGCCAGTATAGACTTATTGGTTGAGCCCAGCATTGATAGCACAACTTTTAATTTGGCTGATGCCGCCTTCAGCAGGCGTAAGGCTTTGTCGCTGAAGCTGTATGAGCAGCAGAGGCAACTAAAAGTTGAACCGGTAGTAATTGTCGGTTCGCTTGCTTGGCAGCTGCATATTTTGGCTTTAGTTAAGACCTCCAAAGGATTAAGCACCGATCAGATAGCCAGAGACGCCGGCATGAATCCGTGGGCGGTATCCAAGGCTAAACAATTAGCCTCAAGACTTACACTTGAAGAGTTGAGTAAAGCGATCGACATGCTTTTAAAAATAGATATAAGAAGCAAGCAAAGTACGTATAACACCGACGACGCTTTAGCTAACTATCTGCTTAGTATTTAGGCTTTTTTCTTGGCCGGAGTACGCTTAGCGGCGGATGCAGCCTTTTTAGGAGCGGCCTTTTTTACCGTCTTAGTCGCGGCGGTTTTGCTACCTAACTTAACCTTAGAGGCCTTTGCGTGTGCCGCAGCGCGCTTCTTAAGTCTTGCAGCTTTACGCTTAGACACCAGTCCTTTTTTAACGGCTGTATCGATCCGGCTTTGAGCTGCTGCGTGGGTTGAACTACCCGGCTTAGAGTTAAAAGTCTTAAGTGAACTCTTGAGTGACCGCTTGACTTTAGAGTTCCTGACTGCGGCCTTTTGGGCTGTCTTGGATCGTTTTTTGGCTGACTTAATAATGGGCATAATTAAATAGTTCCGTTCAAGTTAGATTATTTATGGTGTTTAACTATACAAGAGGCTATATTATCGATGCAACAGGATAAATGGACAGCAGGGGTCAAATCATGCTAGTATTCTCATTAAATTACCCTAAAAGCAAACACCAATGGACGCCAAAGCACAATTAGTCGAAAAACTGCATTCAGCGAATAATATTTTAGTAACGGTCAGCAATAACCCGAGCGTTGACCAGCTTGCCGCCTGTATAGGGATGACACTTTGGCTTAATAAACTCGGCAAGCACTCAACCGCCGTGTTTAGCGGAGAAATTCCAAACACCCTGGAGTTCCTACAGCCCGAGTCGACAATTGAAAAGAACACCAACTCGTTAAGAGATTTTATTATTGCCTTAGATAAGAGCAAGGCGGATAAACTAAGGTATAAAGTAGAAGACCGGGTGGTTAAAATCTTTATTACTCCTTACCGCACCAGCTTAAGTGCTGACGATTTGGAATTTAGCCAGGGTGACTTTAACGTTGATGCCATTGTGGCCCTAGGGGTAACCAAGCAGAGTGAACTGGACCAGGCGATAACGGCTCACGGCAGGATCCTGCATGACGCCGTAGTTGCGTCCATAAACACCTCAGAAGAAGAGGGGCTGGGATCAATTAACTATCACGATGCTTCCGCCAGCAGCCTGTCCGAGATGGCTTATGATGTTTGCCAACAACTGGATCCGAAACAGATTGATCCGCAAATCGCTACGGCGCTTTTAACCGGCGTAGTGGCAGCTACAAACCGCTTCAGTAATTTAAAGACTACCCCGAATGCAATGAGTGTTTCAGCGGCCCTAATGGCCGCCGGAGCCAACCAGCAACTGGTTGCCAACAAGCTTGAAGGTACTCTAGGTAGCAGTAACGATCTTGATCTTAAAGCTGCTTCCAATCAAGCTACGCCAAATGAGGCTGGAGCCAAAACTGAAAGTGAAGACGGTAAGCTGGAGATTAGACACGATGAAGGTAAGCCGCTGCAGGACACTCCTCCGGTAGAATTAGTAAACGAAGCAGAATTACCACAGGTTCAAGATAATCCTGAGCCCAAGACTGATCCGGATAGCCGGCTGATAACCTCTCCGCCGTCAATGAGCGGAACCTTAACCGCCAATTCTATGCCGGAGGATACAAGGATAGAGCCGACAAGTGATGCTCTCAGTACTCAACCGACGGAAACCGCTGAATTGCTTAGTCACGGTCCGCTTACGCCAATTTCTAATGACCAGCCCGGGAGTCAACCGGTCAACGATCAGCAGCCTGCGCCTGCACCTGTGCCGACTAATGACGTTGGAACGCCCGCCGCAGAGGATCAGGACGACCAGACTCTTAGCGAAATTGAACAGTCGGTTTCCAGTCCTCACTTATCCGAGCTAAAAGCCCAAGTGAATGAGGCGCTTAATGCAGCAGAAGCGGGTGAGGCTCCCAGACAAGCGGATCAATCGCCCGCCGAGACCAGCTCGTCACAGTTTAATCCGGCCAACTTCGGCTTGGACCAGGAAGAGAATGAAGATGCGCCGCCGGAGGTTCCTCCGCCAATAGTGCCCCCAAATTTCCTGCCGCCTAATCCGCCGCCTTCCACCGGCTCTTAGGGGAAACCGGCATGGAAGGAATACTGCTGGTAGATAAACCGGCCCAGTGGACCAGCTTTGATGTGGTTAATTACGTGCGCAGGGTAGTTAGCAGAAGTCAGAAGCTGCCGCCTAAGAAGGTTAAGGTTGGGCATAGCGGTACGCTGGACCCTTTTGCTACGGGACTTCTGATAGTTCTGGTTGGCAAGACCTATACTAAACAGGCGGAAAAACTGCTTAAGCTGGATAAAAGATATCTGGCAGAGGCAAGGCTTGGCGAAGTAAGTACTACAGGTGATCCGGAAGGATCAATAAGACCCTATAAGGACAAAATTATTCCGCCGCAAGTAAAAGATTTGGAACTTGCAATTGAACAATTCAGGGGAGAACAACAGCAAATACCGCCGGCTTTTTCCGCTATAAAGGTTGGCGGCAAGCGGGCATACCAACTAGCCAGAGAGTCTAAACCTGTAGAACTGAAGCCGCGCAAAATATTTATTAAAGAGATTAAGCTGAAAAACTATGAGTATCCTCTAGTACAAATCGAAGTATCCGTTTCCAGCGGAACATATATCCGAACTCTTATAGAGGACCTAGGCATAAGCCTGGGTACCGGAGCTTACACTACTTCCTTGCGCCGATTGGCGGTCGGCAGCTATGACATAGCCCAAGCGATTAAGCCTGAACAAATAAATGAGGAGTCGATAAAAGGCCAGCTGGGAAGCTATAGACTAATTGGATAAACATCTATTGCAAAAACGGTCAAGTTTTGCTAGATTAGGCTTAGATGATAACTAGTGAGCAAAAGGCCGCAGCTATTAAGAGTGTGCGATCTAGCAGTAAAGATACCGGCAGCAGTGCGGCTCAGGTAGCAGTGTTAAGCGAACGCATCAAGCAGTTAACCGAACACTTAAAGACCAACCAGCACGATTTTATGGCGCGGCGCGGTTTATTACAGATGGTCGGCAAACGCCGCCGCCTGCTAAGATATATTGCCGAGCGGAACAGTCAAAGCTATCTAGAACTTATTAAGAAGTTGGGAATTCGCCACTAGGAATGTGCTTAAACTAATTCTTCTTTCAATCATAAGAAGAGGCGCTTGTGCACATTAAATAAACGTACACTACAGATGTCTGGGGCAGAGCTACAGATATATTGCAATATAACAGATATTAAGGCACAAGCGGCAATATATTTGAACCCTGCACCAAACACTTATCAGTCGGAATCTAAAATACCGATTTTGTAGAGAAAGGAATACTTTGACAGACATTATTAATCCATTTGGCGAACCGATCGTAAAGGTTGAAACGGAGTTCTTAGGAAGAAGCTTAAGCCTGGAGGTTAACCGGGTGGGCTTTCGTACATCGTCTTCTGTAATTGCCAGATACGGAGACACGGTCGTGCTAGGTACCGCTATGCTTTCTAAAGATATAGCAGTCGGCTTAGATTATTTTCCCTTAAGCATTGACTACGAGGAAAAGTTTTATGCGGCCGGCAAGATTAGCGGCTCACGCTATATTAAGCGTGAAGGGCGCCCCAGCGATGAGGCAGTCCTAATCGGCAGAATCATTGACCGCCCTATCCGTCCGTTGTGGCCCAAAGGCTACCGGCACGAGGTTCAGGGTATAGCTACTGTTCTGTCTATGGATCCTGCCTTTCGGCCGGATATGGTAGCGATGATTGCTTTAAGTACTGCCTTCCTGTTAACAGGTGCGCCATTTGACGGGCCGGTTGCCGGACTGAGGATAGGTCTAGACAGCAATAACAAGTATGCGGCGTTCTTGAGCCCGGAGCAGCAAGAAAGCGGCGGCCTGGATCTGGTCGTGGCAGGCACTAAGGACGGGGTAATGATGGTAGAAGCAGGAGCTAACGAAGTAAGCGAGGATAGCATTGCCGAAGCGATTAACTATGCCCATAGCGCAATGCAGCCGGCAATCGAACTGCAAAAGCAACTGCTCAAAAAGGTTAACCCCAAAAAGCAGGAGTTTAATTTAGTCTTACCCGATGAGGAAATCATAAAGGCGGTGGATGAGTGGGTAGAAGGTAAATTGGGTGCAAATTTGCGTACTGCCTATCCGGAACGCAATGATTTGGTTCAGAGCTTGCGAGAGGCCATGCACGAAGAGCTAACTCCTACGCGTGATGACTACGAAGACCATAAACATGAATACGATGACGCTTTTACGCTTGCTATACATAAGGACGTAAGAGAGGGCATCATTAAAGACCAAGCACGTCCTGACGGCCGCAAACTAACAGAAATCCGCCCCTTAAGCAGCCAGGTCGGCTTCTTGCCCAGAGTACACGGCTCAAGCTTGTTCACTAGGGGCGTTACTCAGGCAATGAACATTGTAACCCTTGCTCCCCTTAGCTACTCTCAATCGATTGACACTATGGAAACTACCGGCGAAAAGCGGTACATGCACCATTATAACGCCCCCGGTTGGACGGTTGGAGAAGTCCGGCGTTTAGGCAGTCCCGGAAGAAGAGAAATAGGACACTCTTATCTTGCCGAAAGAGCCTTAACAGCGGTCTTACCGGATGAAGCCAGTTTTCCTTATGCAATCCGTTCGGTAACGGAAATAATGAGCCAGAACGGCTCAACCTCCATGGCGGCCACCTGTTCAAGCTGTTTAGCCCTTATGGACGCCGGAGTTCCCTTAAGCGCTCCGGTAAGCGGTATAGCCATGGGCTTAATAATTGATGGTAATAAGACGTATATCCTAAGCGATATAGCCGACGCAGAGGACTTTGCCGGCGATATGGACTTTAAAGTGACGGGTACGGAAAAAGGTATTACTGCCCTGCAGCTGGATATGAAGGTGCACGGGCTAAATGTCGACATCCTTAAAAAGGCCTTATTGCAGGCAAAAGAAGGACGAGCCTTTATCCTTAAGCATATGCTCAGCGTGCTGTCTGCTCCTAGGGACGAGCTAAGCGAATATGCACCGAGAGTGGAGTCAATTAAGATTAACCCGGATAAAATCCGGGAGGTTATTGGCAAGGGCGGCGAAATGATCCAGAAGATTACTTCAGAAACCGGAGCGGAAGTAGACATTGAAGACGACGGGACTATTCGTATTGCCAGCCCGGATGCAGGAAGTATTAATGCAGCTAAACAATGGATCTTAAGTATTACCGCCGAGCCCGAAGTCGGGAAGATTTACGAAAACGTGCCGGTTGTCAGCGTTTTGGACTTCGGTGCCTTTGTCCAGATACTCCCCGGCAAAGACGGACTGGTTCACGTATCGGAAATGAGCGAGGAAAGAGTAAAGAGTCCTGGCGATGTGGTTAAAGAGGGCGATAAAGTGAGTGTTAAGCTGGTAGCAATTGATGACCGGGGACGATTGCAGTTGTCTATGAAGGCTGCTGCACGGGAACTTAAGTCTAAGAAAGCTTAGACACTACCAGGAAGACGGCATGCAGCAGAAACAAGCAAAGTGGCAGCAAAAGAAAAGTAGCAGGCTAATCTTAGCGTTAAGTTGTTTCGGTTTAACGGACTTGTTCTTTTCCCTGAGCATAGATAAAGGCAACTTGTTTTACTATTTGCTGACTTTAGTTTTCTTGGTTTACGGGTTGAAGTTTACCTTTAGATTAATTGGAGACCTGATACATGCACTCACGCACTAAGGAAGAGCTGCTTGAACAAATTAAACGCGACATACTTAAAGATAGGGTCTGCCCCGAGCTTGCCAAAAATGCTACCCAGCTGGTGTTCGGTGACGGGGATATCAACTCAGACATTGTCTTTATTGGCGAAGCGCCCGGTAAAAGAGAGGATGAAACCGGCCTGCCGTTTGTGGGAGCCGCCGGCAAGTTCTTAGACGAAATGCTTAAAACTATAGGGCTGAAGCGTTCAGACGTATACATAACTAATATAGTTAAGTACAGGCCACCTAATAACCGCGACCCTCTGCCCGAAGAAAAAAAGGATTTTTTGCCTTATCTGCAGCGGCAGCTTGAAGTTATTCGCCCTAAGGTGGTGATTGCCCTCGGCCGGCATGCGGCAAGCTGCTTTCACCCCGGACTGAGCATTAGCAGTGAACACGGGAGGGCTAAGCGGCTTACTCTGGCCTTCAGCGGCGATAACTTAAGTATCGTCTTTCTTCCTCTGTTCCATCCCGCAGCGGCGCTATATAACGGGTCTATGCGCCAAACCCTGATCGATGACTTTACTAGAATCCCGGCAATTATTAAAGCAGCAGAAACCAGTCAAAATTATAAGCAATTAACTCTTAAGCAAATTTAAGAAAGGACATAAGCAAATACTTATGAACAAAAGTAACAAATCTAATAATCCCAAAAGGAGCTATAACTCAAAGCAGAAACCTGAAAATTCAGGTAACGGTTTAGGCAGCTCCTTGAACGTACCACGCTCAGCCGCCGTACGTGCTTCTAAGCGTTCGCAAATGGATGCTCAGAAAATAGCCAACCAGTACACCGCGGCTGAAGCTCCTAAGCGGCGGGCAAATCTAATCCAGGATGACAGCGGCAAGCTAAGAATCAGTTTCTTGGGCGGCCAGGAAGCCATCGGGGAAAAGAATATGCAAGTCGTTGAGTGGGAGAACGACGCCGTAATTCTAGACTGCGGCAATCATTTAGGTGTTGAGATACCAGGTGTAAATTACACTATTGCCGACACCACCTACCTTGACTCAATAAAACATAAAATTCGCGGTTATGTAATTAGTCACGGCCACCTGGATCACTTGGGCGGTCTAAAGCATATAGTCCCTAAATACCCGGCGCCGATTTACGGATCGCGCTTTACTTTGGGAGTTGTGGCTAAGACTTTTGAGGACGCCTTTGCCGAGTCGGGACTGGAATATACGCCTGAACTTGTGGTTATGAATATGGATAATCATGAGCGACTTAAGCTTGGAGCGTTCTTTATTGAACTGGTTCGAATCACGCATTCCGTGCCCGAATCAGCAAGTATCGTAGTGGACACCCCTGCCGGCAAGATTATTAATACCGGTGACTGGAGACTCGATCCCGAACCGTTAGATGAAAAACCGACTGACGCGGCCAGGCTTAAGGAAATAGGCGATCAAGGAGTCTTGCTGCTAATGAGTGACAGCTGTAACACTCCGCTTCCCGGCAGAACGCCGACCGAACATACTCTTCAGCAAAGCTTCCACGATATTATTGGCGGAGCTGAGGGCAGGGTGTTTGTGGCAATCTTCTCGTCAAACATGAACCGTGTGCAGATGATTGTTAATGCAGCTGCGGCAAGCGGACGCCGGGTGGCTCTAGACGGCCGCAGTATGATTGCCTATGCCGAGATTGCCGTTCGCCAGGGGATATTAAAAATACCTAAGGGTACGGTTCTGCCGATGAGGGAGATGCCTAATATACCCGACAGACAGGTGCTAGTTATTTGCACCGGAGGCCAGGGAGAGCCCGGAGCCGCTTTGCAGCGAATGGCTGAAGGGCAGCACAAACACATTAAGCTCAAGGAAGG
>JAJZNT010000010.1 GCA_021811685.1 bacterium | reverse complement strand
TGTTAATAAATTGGGTATACTTGCTGCGGGCGATAGCTTTGTTAGAGGGCTTAATTTGGCTTCAACCGGCGAACGTGGTAATGACCCGGCTAGCAGAGATGACTCAAAGCAGCGAGTATTTGAATTGCTTGCTGGCAAGCAATCGTTATTTGAACGATTAGTGAAACGTCCCTGTGACGATTGTCCAACACGTGATGTTGAAGTCCCGCCAGCTACGTTTTAATTATCCGTTCCGCCACCGCCGCCATCACTTGAGGGTGCAGTTATGTATACGGGTGTTATAACTTGTTGAATCACCACCTGGGTTCTTACTTGAGGCTGAGATGCTTTGGCTACAACCTGAAAGTCGGCGTACGGAAGCGAGGTGTAGTTGGTGGCTAAAGCAACGATCCGGTATATCCCGGGGTTTTTAAATAAGCTCGGCCAGTCGGCAAAACTTTGGGTATAACTGCTCCCGGCTTTTATGACCCTTTTCTTTGGCTGATTAATACAGGCAGAGGCTTTGGCGGTCGAGTGAATACGTACCCATGAGTTATTGGTCCATGAGTAAACAAACAACGGTTCGTTTGGACAGTTGTTTAATAGGGTTATTGGTTTGCTTAGGCCGTTTTTTAGTGTGTAGCTTATCTTATCGCCGACTGTGAACTTGGTTTTAGGTACGCTTAACTGTATGGTACCCGGAACAAACCCTAAAGTATTAACCCGTCTTCCCTGCCAATAAATAGATAGCGCAAAAACGATTAGCAGTAGCAAGTAAATAAGTATCCATCCGACAAGGCGACGCCGTTTATTGCGTTCTCTAATCGTCATCTCGGCTTCTGGTTTCATCGGGTTTGAGCTCTCCGTCTCAGTCTATATACAATAGCGACCGCTACAGCGCTGCCTAATATAATCCATAATATCCTGAATACACCGTGAGCTAAGTCGGTGCCTATATATAGGGCATGAAAGAATACGAAGATCATTGTCAGGTATGCCAGAAAGTGAATTAGTTTCCAGGTATGCGGCTTTTTATCTATCCACAGCAGTGAGCTTAAGATAATTGCCAGGATAAGGTAAAAAGCAATTATACCGAGTGCAACGTAGAGTGAACCTAAATGATGTCCGCCTATTGTCACTTGGCGGTAATGGGACATAAACGGGATAAGCACCTGGGCAATACTGAAAGGTACAAACTTGTCAAACAGCAAGGCTACTCCGTGAATTATGACCGATACCCCGAAGAGTAAGGCGATGGCTTTATGGGTTGCCCAGGCCGTTAGCGGTTCAAGGAATCTAAAAGTTGTTCCGGTAATAAAGCCCACCCCGGACAGCATTAATAGAATCAGCGAAAAAGCCGCCACGAAACCAGAAGCGCGAGTCAGGTACCAGGGCCAGGATGCTCTGGCTCTGGTTTCCAGCTGCTTGGATACTGATGGCCCGGGCAGCGGGTTAACCAATACGTTAGGTGAATCCGTAGTGGTAAAACTCTTAGATGAGGTAGGTTGTCCGGTTGCAGCAAAGGCATTTGCAGCAGTAAAAGGAGACGCTAGAGCGAGCAAGGTTAAAATAGTAAATACAACTGATGCCTTACGCATAATAAGTCTCGATTATTATACCATTACCGAAATGGCTAATGCTTTGTTTATTGTTTTGGCTTTGAATTACGGCTCCCCTGACTCCCTGCTTTCTTAAAAACTTCAGTCCGGCTTGACTGCCGAGTATTACCGCACAGCTGGCAAGTACGTCGGCTCTAAGGATAGATTTATCGTAGACCGTTGCCAGCAGGACGTCAGTTTCAGCCGGTTTCAGCGTTGTCGGGTCAATTAGATGATGCCAGGTTTGCTTGCCGGTTTTACCTCTATGGACTGTTACTCCCGAAGTTGCCACTCCGCTGATGCCTTGAGTAATGATTTTGCCTGTGTTTTTATCTTTATCCCAAGCGTTTTCTATGTTTACTTCCCATGGTTTGTCGTTTTCGTTTTTACCGCCTAGTGCCACATCGCCCCCTAGCGATATCCAATAACCACTAATAGATTCAGGTATATCTCGGCGTAGCTGTTCGTTTAAGTATCCCTTGCCGCAACCTCCTAGATCAATTGCTGTTCCATAAGGAATTTGTGCCCAGGTGTCGCCTATTTCTAGTTTCTCAAATGAAACGACGTTTCTGCCGGAGTGATTGTCTACTTGATCGTGTTCGAAACCGGGGACCCTAGAATTAACATATCCCGCCGATTGGACTGCCGGCAGCATAAACGGGTTATATATGCCAGAGGTGGTTTTAGACAAACTTTTTGCGGCCGCAAGGAGATCTTTAAACTCAGGACTTATTTCTTGTTTAATGCCGGAGCCGCGGTTAAAAATGGACAATTCGCTTCCCGGCAGAAACCGGCTGAATTGCTTTTCAAAACTAAATATTTTTTGCCAAAGCAACCTAAAGACGGGTTCGACTTTCTCTTCGGCTAAATCGCTAATCAGGACGATTTTACTTAAGCTGCCAAGTGCAATATTTTCCTGATAATAAACCATTGATGCTACTTAAATGCAACGCCCGGAAGGCGTCGTTTGGCAGGTTGGTGCAACTGTAATCGGAGACTTGTATATTGGAGTGGTACTAGCTTGAGGTTGGGGGTTTGCGGTATTTTGGTTAATATTCTGGTTTGAGCTCGGTGCCGTAATTACGCTTGGAGAGGGAGGAATAGTATTAACTAATTGGTCAAGTTGCTGCTGGCGGGCGTTAGTTATTAGAAAGGGAGCGGTTTTGGTCGGTTTTAGCGAGGTGGTTGGCGGCAAGGCTTTAAGTAAATCGCTGACCATGATTACTAAGCTGCCAAGCAATAAGCCAATGGCTCCCAAAGCGTAAACGTTTGCCGGCCAGCTGCGTAAAATGCTGGTTTGCTTAGGTGAGGATTGAGTAAAGGCTTCTGTCAAAATATTACCTTGCGGAGCTCCCTGTCTTGACAGTACTCCTACCATGGCTTTCATGAATACCGGCGGACCGCAAATGAAGAACTTCTGGCCTTTGTAGTCGTTAGCGGTCACCTTATCTAGAAGTTCGGGGCTAATGCGTCCGGTTGCGACTTGATCTTGAGGCAGCTTATCGGTCGCACCGTTGCCGACTACAAACATCACTTTTAGATTAGGGTGACGTTTTTGGATATCCATAAGTTCGTCACCAAACGGAACGTCGTCTTGAGTAGCGCAGCTGTATAGAAGCGTCACGTCATTTTCCGCTTTAAGCGTGTCTAAGTAGCGCATCATACTCATAAATGGAGTTATTCCGATACCTCCGGCTAGAAATACGGCTTTTTTATCTCTTGTAGTGTCAAAAACAAAGCCGCCGTACGGTCCGCCTATATCTACTAAATCTCCCGGCTGAAGTTTGCTTAGAGATGTAGTGAAACGCCCGCGTACGCGCATGCTGAATTGCAGCATGTGCTGGTCTGTCGGTGAACTGACTATTGAAAAACAACGCGCAGGAGACGGTTTGCCTCTGCGCTCAAAACTAATTGCGGCGTATTGCCCGGGCTGAAACGCTATAGGGCGCTCAGATTCGTCGCGTTGCAGTGTTAAAAGCAAGGTCGATTCGGTTATCTTCTTGCTCTCCTGCACGGAATAGGTAAGCATTAGCAAATATTTTAACATTTAGCCCGAAGCTATGCACTTTAGAAATTGCTCTTATTGTCCTAGTATGTAGGGGCAAGACCTTCTTACTTAAAAATTTGATTAATTTTGTATTTTATTAAGTTACTATTTATAATTTTTATATCATCTGAGACTCAGGTGACGCACATATAGGAGGTGGTCTTCTTGACCATGATTGCGAGATCAGCAGCAAGTGCGCCTTCCTCCTCAGAAACGAGAGGGGCGAGGAAGCCAGACGCAAGAAATACGACGAATGCCGAGCTTAGTGAGTCGGCGATCGTACTTATCGTGGCCGAAACAGGCTGCTCACTAAGGCTTGCATCAGAGGCGTTTGTCTTTGCTGAAGGAATCGTCAAGGGAGCTCGACGAAATATCGGTTACACCTATCACCCCAAAGAAGACGAAATGGACACCGAGGCGTATCGAATTTTCGTAAAGGTGGTTCCCCACGGAAAGCCTTCCGCCCCGGGAAGTGCCCATGAGGCTCTCGAAAGAGCCCTGCTAAGAGACGAGAACAACGAGTACGCCATTCGTCATGACAGGGTTAGCGGAAGAAAGGGCACTAAGCCGAGTTATTGCCAGGTCAAAGTCTTGATCGGGTCTATGAGAGGAGGCAGCTAACAGGCTGCCTGTCGAGTGCGGCGGTTTTTGGTTCGCCTTGAACCGCCGCACTCGCTACCTCTGCCCAATTTGCTTCAAGGCAACCTCCTATATATTTACCTGCTCTTTTGACTAGGATCATTGATTTATTGCCGTAACAGCCTTATATTTTTGAGGTAGGAATTAGCAATGGATAGAAATGTACTCACCGTAATTTATCTAATCGCTATGGTGGTTATCATCGTACTTGTCGATGTCTTTATTTTTAGACACCATGTCATAGAGCGATTACTTTCCAATATAGGTATTGTGCTTATTTTTATAGCTTTTTTCTTTAGATATATAAAGAAGTAGGCTTTTTGTTTTGGCCTGTTAGGTGTGTATTATGCTAGTTATGCATAAAAGTCTTAAGCTGTGTTTAGAGGATATTAAGCATCTAATGTCTGACGGCTATTTACCGTTTGCGGCTGTAGTAAGAGCCATTCCCTGGCCGCTAGATGTCAAAAGGAATGAGAATGATGCCGAGCACTCCTTCTCTTTAGCAATGGTATCCGGCGCGGTTGCTAGTAGAATTGGTTTAGATCCTGAGAAAACAGTTTCTTTTGCTGTCTTGCATGATTTTGTAGAGGTTTACGCAGGGGATACTTCGGTTTGGGATGATAAAGGCTTAGCTACTAAAGAACAGCGCGAAGCTGAGGCTTTAGAAAAAATTAAGGTGGATTTTGCCGAGTTTCCTTGGATAGCCGATACTATAGCTGATTATGAATCATTAAAATCACAAGAGGCGCGCCTGGTTTATTCCCTGGATAAACTACTGGCGTTATTACTGATAATGGAGGCCAAGGGACATTTCTGGAAGACGCATAAAATAACCTTTGAAATGCACGATAAAAGACGAATTGAAGTACGCAAGAAGATCGCTAAAGATGATCTGGTATTGAGTTGGTACGATGAGGCTACTGCTGAGGTAGAGGCTAATAAGAGTGCTTATTTCTATGCCGATTAATTAATTTAGAAAGTATATATTTAAATACTTCCATTGCTTAGTATTAGTTTTACTGCGTCGTCTATGCCTAGCAGTGATGTTTTTCCTGACCCCATGTCTTTAATTGAAATTGAGTTCTTTTCCGTCTCGTCTTTACCTATAAGCACGGCATAGCGAAAGCCAATACGGTCTGCGTAGCGTAGTTTTCTTTTGAGATCATTATTCTCGGTGTAGAGCATTGTGGCTATCCCCAAGGAGCGCAGTTTAGATGCGGCCGTAAGAGCCTGGGGCATTTGTTCTTCAGATAGGGGCATAATAACCGTATCGGCCAGCGCTTGGCGATTCGGGTTGATTACTCCAGCTTCTTTTAATTGGTAGAAGAGCCGTGTTAATCCGATAGATATTCCTACCCCAGGAAGTTCGGTATCGGTGTAGGTGCCTGCCAGATTATCGTAGCGTCCTCCGGAACAGACACTGCCAAGTTCCGGGTAATCGTTTAAAATCGTTTCATAGACGGTTCCGGTATAGTAGTCTAATCCACGGGCGATCTTTAGATCTATTTGGAACCTCGATTCGGGTACGCCCATATCGCGTAGTGCGGAGATAAGCATTTGTAATTTGATAACTCCTTTTTTGAATGTTTCTGACTTTATATCCTGAGCGTTTAGCCGCTCTATTATTTGGTTGTTATTACCGGAAATTCCGGTAAAGTTTAGTACCTGCTCTATTTGCTCCTTAGTAAGGTTTAGTTTTTCTAGCTCGTTATTGAGTTCATCTGTACTAATTTTTTCCATCTTATCAATAAGACGTAAAACTCCGGAGGAAACTTCGTGCAGTCCTAACTCTTCGAAAAAACCGTTTAAGATCATCCGATTGTTTAAGCGGATAGTGAACTCTCCAAAAGCAAATTTTTCAAATATCTCATTTATAACGGTTGGCGGTATAGAGTCAACATGATGGCTATTTGATCCGATGATATCGATGTCGCACTGGTAGAACTCCCTGAAACGGCCGCGTTGAGGGCGCTCAGCCCGGTATACTTTTCCTATGTGGTAACTATAGAATGGAAAAGTTAGTTCATTTTCGTGAGTTGCTACATACCTGGCTAAGGGTACTGTAAGGTCGAAGCGTAAACTTAGGTCGTTATGCCCTCTTTCGAAGCGGTATACTTGTTGCTCGGTTTCTCCACCGCCCTTAGCTAGCAGTACGTCAGATAACTCCATTACGGGAGTATCGAGAGGTAAAAAACCGTAAGACTCATATGTTGAGCGGACTATGTCCAGTAAGCGATTGAATTCGATTTGCTCAGCGGGGAGATACTCGATGAATCCGCTAGGTATTCGTGGCTTGTTTTTAGTCATTGCTTTTCGGTTATTAGCTTGCTATATGAGTCGTTTTTAACATTATTATTTACCGCCCTATTATCTTTTATTATTCTTATCTGTGCAATCTCATGTTCAAAATAGGGGCGTGATATAAAAACTAGAGAGACTTAGAGGCTTCTTTTAACAGTTCGCTTTCAAACTTTTCAATTCCCTTAACGCCTTTAGGGTAGTTGGTGGTATCCGGAAAATTTAACTTCATTATGTTTTGCCAGACCGCTTTAATCAGGCTTATAAGATGCTCGGACTCTTTCTCTTCAAAGGTTAAACTAATACTCTTGATTGACCCGTCGCTCGGGTCGGGTTCAACGAATTGAATGGTTGCGTCCTTTACGCCGTAGCCCTTAAAAAGAGGGGATGATTCCACTAGTAACTTGTAGAAGTAAAGCTGTCGTTTGTGATGTATCGGCTTAACTGCTCTGGACCATTTTTCATATCCCAGCCCGGTCTTAAAGTCCACGATTCTTATGGTGCGTGCTTTCTTGTCTATAACTAGGCGGTCGATTTTACCTACCAGTCTGGCATCGCCGATTGTTGCTAAAAACCCACTTTCACTTAAGTCGTCTGCTCCTAGGTATTCTCCTTTAGTTTGGCTGACGTAAATAGCCAGTGCGTTCTTACCCTGTTCAGCAAAGCGGGTAAATTCCTGTTTGGTTAATTCTCGTTTGCTTAATTTAGATATAAATTCCTGTTGTAGCTGTTTAACGGTGGGTGCTGAGCCGTGACTACGGGTAAATTTAAACTGCCAGTCTAGGGTGTCGTGAATCACACTGCCGTATTCCATTCTGGGGGCCGGCGGCACAGGAAAGCGCAATATATCCTCCAGGTAAAGTTGCCTCGGGCCGTTACTCTCGACATTAGTATATTTGTTTAAGTTGGTGGCGCTTAGACTGAAATCTGCTAGGCGCGCACTTAGCAAGGCTTTTTTTTCAGGCTGAAAGGTGTCCAGATGCCGGTCAAACCATTCCGGGCGGCGTTTACTTAGCTTTAACTTGGAGGCTGAAGGTTGTAATATCTCTTGACTGGATTTTGGCAGCAACGGACTTATAAGTCTTCCCTGCTCTTCGTGCTCGGTTAAGTATGTGAGGCGCTCGGCTTCTTGACCGTTTATTTTCTCGCGGTAACCGGACATGATCAGACGGTTTTTGGCTCGCGAAGCAGCTACGAACAGCAGCCTGAGCAGCTCATCATCGCCCCTGTTGCCGTAGCGGATTTGTTTTAAATTAGCAGGAAGACTTAGCGAATAACCGCGTCCTTTGGAAGATCGGCCCCAGGCGCCGTCTTGAGCGTTAATCAGAACTACTGTATCGAACTCCTGTCCTTTTGATGCATGAGCACTCATTAAATTGACTGCACTTAAGCTTTCAATAAATGGCGACTTGTCTTCAATGTGGATATGCGCATTTAGATAATCGTCAATTAAGGACATAAAGCCGTAAATAGTTAAGTCACTTTGGCCGGAAGATCTAGTGCGCGCAATTAATAACGATAAGGCTCCAAGAAAGCGCCAGGACTCGGGCGAAAGGTTATCTTTTTGCTTATCCTCTAAATAATAACCGTAAAAGGGGCTGGTAAAATCTTTTAGTCCTTTTTCGTTAAGACTTAGATTTATTGTTCCGCTTAAGTAGTTAATGATTAGTTCAAAAGGCTCAGACTCGGCAATTTGATGCAGGCGGATAAAGAAAAGAGCGATTGGTTTGGTTAGAGGATTATTCAATAGCAGTTTTATCCATGGCTTTTTTTCTTCCCTAGCCTTCCATGAAAGTTTCCAGATTAAAGTTGTCGGCAGCTGCCAATAGTTCTGGCTTATAACTCGCGGCCACAAACTATCTTCAAGTTTTCCGCCCTCCCCGGCAACTATTACCAGCCTTAAGCAGGTGAGCAGCTGGTTTACTAGAGGGTCAGCCAGTACGTCATCCTTGCGTTCATAGCTTAGGGGTATTTGCTTGGCGTGCAGGTAAGGTATAAGCTCTTCCAGCTGTTCGTGCTTAGGTGCGATGATGGCAATTGAGTCCGGCTTAGAACCGGAGCTTATTAGTCCCGATACATAATCCGCCACCCAGGCTAATTGCTCGATGTCCAGTTCCAGCTCAACCCGCATAATAGTTCCTTTGTCTTTAGGGCGTGAGGAAGTTTGGACCTTTTCGCTTAGACTCAACCCTTCCTGGATTAAGTTACGCAAGGCTGAACTGAAGCTAATAATGCCAGGTGTTGAGCGGTAGTTAGTGACTAAATTGATCAGCTTTACATCTTTATAGCAATTATAGAACTGCTCCATATTGGAGTAATGTGCTCCCTGGAAGCTATATATGGCCTGGTCGTCGTCACCTACGGCCAGAATGTTCGGTCGTCCTTCGCTTATCGGGTTATCGCTTAAGTGCTCAATCAGCCTTAGTTGAGAGGCGTTAGTGTCCTGGAATTCGTCGAGCTGAATATACAGGTATTTTTCCTGCAGATCCAGCTTAATTTCCGGATGGTTATCTAAACCTTTAATGGCCAGCATTATCATGTCGTCGTAGTCGTATAGTTTTGCTTCAGATAGCTTCCCCTCATATTGACGATAAGCTTCCGCTAAATGGCGCAGCATCCTGTCTGTTTTCTGGCTCTTGAGAGTATATTTGGTGCCAGTTGAATCTTTTTGCAGCCAGGCGGCTTTGAAGCTACTTAAACCGGTTGTCTTGTTTTGGCCTATAGCCGTTTCAATTGCCCGGCTTAACTCTTCCATCCAAAGCAGCTTTAAGGGCATTATTCCGTTAATTGTCTTACCTTCGGCTAAAGCCGGAGACTTATCCAGCAGTTTTTGATAAAGCGGAACTTGCTGTTTAGAAATACGGCTATCGGGATCGATTAGCTGATTAACTAAGTTGGCTGCGTCATCAGCAAAAGCATCGTTAATGTCGGCTATATGCTCCAGATCGTCAGCATTAAGCATGGCTTTCTTAAAGCCGCTGATCAGGCTTTTTAAGTCACTTAAGTAGAATTCGTCCTTTAGCGGGTTGGAATACGGCAACTCGCTTTGAACTTCTCTGAGCAGCCTGTCCTGGACTAATTCGTCACTTGGCTCAAAATCCAGAGCGGTCATGAATAAGTCGGGGTAGCGCTTAAGCAAGTTACTGCCAAAGGCGTGGTATGTGGACACCTCGACGTTATAAGCTTCCGGACCGATCAACTCAGCCAGACGCTGCTTCATGGCTTTAACTGCCGATTCGCTAAAAGTCAGGCATAAGATATTCTCTGCAGACGTATCGGTGGTCTTTAGGATGTGACCGATGCGCGTCGCTAACAGTTGGGTTTTACCGGTGCCCGGTCCGGCAATTACCATAACCGGACCATCTAGGGACTTTACCGCTGCTTTTTGTGCGGGATTTAACAGTTTCCAGGCAGTGTCGAATGCCGCCCCGTATGATTTCTTGGCCATTACTATAGATTATAAGTCTTTAGTTGGGGTTGAGACAGATCGGGCAGGCTTCTTCAGAGTCAGTATAACTAAACCATTGATTAATTGACTTGGACCAAGGCTCAAAATCATGAAAGGCTCTGATGTCGGCAGCCTGGCGTAGGACCCAACCGATCCAGCCGTAAATATGGATATTGCCTCTGACTACTGCGGCCCAGCCTTCGCCTATCGGTATTACGGTTATAGGGTAGTGGACGCTGTAGCTCTTCATGTGCTTACCGCTCGCCCGTCGCTTTAAGTTAGCGGCAACATACTTGCCGTCATGTACGGCGGTTTGGGCCAGACCGCTGAACGGGGTGTTGGCATTGTCTCCTAAGACGAATATGTCAGGTTCCGCCTGCAGGAAGACGTCGGTCGCTACTTTATGGTTGGCGGTGGTTGCGAATTTATTGGCCGCAAAGAAAGGATTGTTGGCCGTACCGGCGGTCCATATAACTGTATGGCTCTGCAGTGGTTTGTCGTTGATTACCAGATCGTTTGCCGTTTCACCTTCGACCTTCTGGTTAAGATATAGCTTGACTCCTCTTCGCTTTAGGCGCCTGGCAACCATTCGGCCTACGTCTTTAGGCATATTGGCGAGCAATCTCGGCAGGGCTTCTACCAAGTCAATATGAATAGCTCTTTGTTCTATATTGTGCCGTTGCATGACGTGTTTTAGATAAAGTCCCAGCGTACCCGCCAGTTCTACACCGGTTGGCCCGCCACCGACAACTACGTAGTTCAGGTCCGGCTGGTGCTTGCTTACAATCTGATCATGCAGGTGTTTTTTAAGTGTCTCGATTTCGTCAATGCTTTTAACTCCGTAAGATAACTCAGCCAGGCCCGGGATGTTAAAGTAGTTAGTTACTACTCCTAAAGCTAGGATTAGTGTGTCGTAGCTATAGGTCTTATTATCGTCTGTAGTTATGGTTTTAGCTTTACGGTCCAGTGTTGTAGCCTGACCGCGAATCAGGGTTATATCCTTACCGTCTAGAATCGTCTTTAAAGGAATTGCCGCATTGGTCTTCGGGCTGCCGGTAGCTACGTGATAGAGCGTGGGAAAGTAGGTAAAGTGGTCACTGTTAGACAGTAAACTCACATCAAAGCGGTCATCATCCGCCAGATCCAGGGCCGCCTTAGTTCCGGCAAACCCAGCACCAACTATTAGAACTTTTACCTTGGCCATTTTTTTCATTCTACTAATGCATTTTAGCTTTGTCTACCCTTACACTTGTCAGATGCCGCAATAGGGCTTAAGCTTTAAAGGTAAGCATGGAAAATATAAAAGAGTTACTGAAACAGAACGGATTCAAGGGTGAGCTTGACGATTCACCTTCGGTTATTGATGCCTATAGCCATGACGCATCTCTGTTTGAAGTTAAACCTAAGCTGGTAGTCTTTCCTAAAGATAAAACTGACGTAGAAGTGTTAGTTAAGCTGATTAGCCAGGAGAAGCAGCGTGATGCATCGCTTTCTCTGACGGCCCGCTCGGCCGGAACCGACATGGCCGGAGGTGCGATTAACGATTCAATAATTGTAGATTTTCACCGACATTTTACTGACATTGAGATGATCACCAGGACCTCCGCCCAGGCACAGCCCGGAGTACTTTATCGGGACTTTGAGCCGCGGACCTTAAAACACGGGGCACTTATGCCCTCCTACCCGGCTTCACGAGATCTAGCCAGTATCGGGGGTATGGTAGCTAATAATTCCGGGGGCGAAAAATCACTGGAATACGGTAAGACCAAAGACTTCATAAGTGAGCTTAGAGTTGTATTTTCTGACGGAGTTGAGCGCAGCGTTAAGCCGATAGATAAAGCCGAACTCGATAAGATTATGGCTAAAGACGATTTTGAAGGGGTTTTGTATAAAAAGGTCTATGAGCTTTGCGAGCAGCACTACGACGCCATTAAGGCTGCTAAGCCGACTGTCAGCAAAAACTCAATGGGTTATACGCTTTGGGAAGTTTGGGACCGCGAAAGCGGAGTTTTTGACCTGACTAAGCTGATTGTGGGCAGCGAGGGTACGCTAGGCTTTGTGACGGACATTACCTTTAAATTGGTTCCAGCTAAAGCCCACTCCGGATTGCTGGTGCTTTTCTTGAGAGATATAGATAAGCTGGGCGAGCTAATCCCGGCTGTGCTTAAACACCATCCAGCCACTTTTGAAAGCTTTGACGACCAGACTCTTTGGCTGTCAATCCGCTTTATGCCCAGTTTCAGGAAAATGCTCGGTAATAAACGTTTTATTAAGTTGTTATTCAGTTTAATACCAGACGGCATGCAATTGCTCAGGGGTATTCCGAAGCTTATTTTAATGGCCGAGTTTACCGGACAAACCGAAGCTGAAGTACGGGCGAAAATTAAGGCGCTACATTCTGACTTAAAGGGCCAACGCGTACGCTATGAGATTAACGGTTTCGAGGAAGACCCAACCGAGGGTAAGAGTGAGAAATTCTGGGTGATGCGCCGACAGAGCTTTAATTTGCTGCGCAGTAAAGTTAAGGATAAGCACACAGCACCTTTTATTGACGATTTAGTAGTTAATCCGCAATATCTCGTGGAGTTTCTGCCTAAGTTAAGAGGTATTGTTAAGAAATACGGCTTGTTTGCCACGATCGCTGGGCATGTCGGCGATGGTAACTTTCATATAATCCCCCTGATGAAGCTGGAGAATCAGGAGGAGCGGGATAAACTGTTACCGGCCATGAAAGAGGTTAACGAACTGGTACTTGGATATCATGGGTCGCTTTCGGGAGAGCACAATGACGGCTTAGTCAGGGGCCCTTGGCTGGAGCAGCAGTTCGGTAAAGAAATTTATGAGCTGTTTAAGGAAGTTAAGCATATTTTTGATCCGGAGGGCATCTTTAATCCTCATAAGAAAGCTGATGCTGATTGGAGCTATAGCTACTCGCACATCAGGCAGCATTTTTAAGTTAAGTCCAAGTTTAGCGCTAAGCTCAAGCTTTATGCTAAGATAGTTCTAAGGGTTAAAAAGACAGACAGATGAGGATTAAGAAGAAGTGGCTGGTGGTTTCTGTAATGCTTGCTGCGCTAGTATCGGCAGCTGGTGTATATTTATCCAGAGTTAATATTCCCTTGCTTGAGCCTAAAGGTCCAATTGCCGACAAAGAGTTCAGGCTGTTGCTAATTATTACCGGAGCTATGTTGGTAGTGGTTATTCCGGTGTTTTTACTGCTGGCTTACGTGGTCTGGCGTTACCGCGAAGATAACCCCAAACACGGACAGTATGTGCCCGATTGGGACCACAGCCGTTGGCTCGAGGGGCTATGGTGGGTGATTCCCACGATCTTAATTCTGATCGTTTCAATTATTACCTGGAACGCTTCTTATGCGCTTAATCCGTATAGGCCGATTTTAACAAACAAGAAGGCTTTAGTTGTTCAGGCGGTTTCGCTAGACTGGAAGTGGTTGTTTATTTACCCGGCCCAGCATATTGCCTCACTTAATCTTGTTGAATTTCCGCTTAAAACTCCGGTTCACTTTTATCTTACTTCCGATGCGCCGATGAACTCATTCTGGTTACCGCAGCTGTCAGGACAAATTTATACAATGGCCGGTATGCAAACGCAGCTATATTTAGCCTCAGACATTATCGGCAATTTCACCGGACGATCGGCTAATTTAAGCGGAGTTGGTTTTGCCGGCATGCAGTTTAGTGCCCGGAGCGTAAGCGTTGCCAGCTTTGCTTCGTGGGTCAACCAGATAAGACATCACTCTCCCCGGCTTTCTTTGAGCGTTTACCGCTCGCTAGAGAAGCCCAGCACCTATGTACCCTTTAAAGAATATTCCAATCCTGCAAAGGGACTGTTTAACGACATTATAGCCAAGTATATGACTCCTAATCGGGATCATAATATTAGGCTCATAGAGGGGATTGGTCTATGAGCCATAGTCTGATTTCTACTTTCGGAGGATTCTTGGGACGGTTGTCGCTTAAGTGGCTGCCTCATGATCCGATTACCGCATCCGGAGCGATTATGTTGGCAGCCGTACCGATTGCCGTGGCGCTGTTTATTACCTACACCAAACGCTGGAAGTGGATTTATAGAGAATGGCTGACTACTCAGGACCCGAAACGGATCGGAATTATGTACATTATTATTGCAATTTTAATGGGGCTAAGGGGTCTCGCGGATGTAATTATGGTTCGTACGCAGCAGGCGGTTTCTGTAGGCAGCAACCATGGAATATTAAGTGCTTCACATTTTCAGCAGGTAATCTCTGCCCACGGAACGATCATGATTTTCTTTGTGGCTATGGGGCTGATGTTCGGCATTATTAACCTGATTGTGCCGCTGCAGATCGGTGCTCGAGATGTAGCCTTCCCCTTTTTAAACGCTACCGGTTTTTGGCTGTTCTTCGCTGGTATGGCGTTAATAAACATATCTCTTCTTATTGGAGACTTTTCAGCCACCGGATGGCTAGCTTACCCGCCCTTAAGCGAGCTTAAGTATAGTCCTACCGTAGGGGTGGATTATTGGATATGGAGCCTTGAGATTGCCGGTATCGGTAGCTTACTGGCCGGTATTAATTTTGTCGTAACTATTCTTAAAAAGCGGGTTAAGGGTATGAAGTTGATGAAAATGCCTTTGTTTTGCTGGAGCGTACTTGGCTCGATGTCCTTAGTAATTTTTGCATTCCCTATTCTAACGGTTACGCTTACGCTCTTGGCGCTGGACCGGACTCTGGGCATGCACTTTTTCACTTCAGGGCACGGGGGGAATATGATGATGTATGTTAACTTAATTTGGGCTTGGGGTCATCCGGAAGTATATATTCTGGTTCTGCCTGCCTTCGGGGTTTATTCAGAAATTGCGGCGGTCTTTTCCCGGAAAAAACTGTTTGGCTATGTTTCTATGGTCTGGGCGATTTGGGCAATTGTCATATTGTCGTTCATTGTCTGGCTGCACCACTTCTTTACGATGGGGGCCGGGTCTAACGTTAATGCCTTCTTTGGAATTATGACCATGATTATAGCCGTGCCAACGGGGGTTAAACTGTTTAATTGGCTGTTTACGATGTATAAGGGGAAGCTAAATATGAAGACGCCACTTTATTGGCTGATCGCTTTTGTAGTGGTGTTTACTATTGGCGGTATGGCGGGAGTCTTAATGGCGGTGCCGCCTATAGATTTTCAGTTACATAACAGCCTGTTCTTAGTGGCGCATTTCCACATGATGATCGTTTCCGGCGTGCTGTTCGGTTATTTTGCCGGGATTGCCTATTGGTATCCCAAGTTTCTGGGTTACCGACTCAATGAGAGATTGGGTCGCTATGCCTTTTGGTCGTGGCTGGTCGGCTTTTTACTGGCGTTTATTCCGTTATATATCCTTGGGTTTATGGGTGCGACCAGGCGGCTTGACCATTACAGCGCGTCTTTGGGCTGGCAGCCGCTGTTTATTGTTGCGGCCATCGGCGTGGTGTTTATAATTCTTGGAGTAGTACTTCAGATATTGCAGCTGATAGTGAGTATCTGGCAGCGGAACGGCGAGTTAAAGGTTGGTCATGATCCTTGGGACGGACGCACTTTGGAGTGGTCTCTGCCTACTCCTATACCCGCATATAACTTTGCCCGTTTGCCTGAGGTCTCAACCCGTGACGCATACTGGAATGCCAAGAAAGTTAAATATATAGACAGGCGGCCGTATGAGGATATTGAAATGCCCAAGAACTCTCCGCTCGGCATGGTGATTGCGGGAGGCGCGCTGATCTTTGGCTTTGCCTTTGTTTGGCATATTTGGTGGTTAGTTATTGTCGGTCTGCTCGTGTCCGTTTTCGGCTTAATCTATCGCTCTATGGATGAACATACCGAATACACCTTGCCTGCTTCGGACGTCAAGCAAATGGAGCAAATGCGCGCTTCGGGAGGAGGAATATGAGCGAGATAAGTCCAGGGTTGGATCTAGCGAAAGCTGATCAGCTGATTGAGCGGCACGAGAAAGATGCCACTACGGTATTCGGCTTTTGGGTTTATCTGATGACTGATTGCGTGCTGTTCGCCTCTTTGTTTGCTACCTTTGCAGTGCTTAGAAATAATACTTTCGGCGGTCCGAGCGGGGCAACTTTGTTCAGCCTGCCTTACGCACTGGCTGAGACTCTAGCGCTGCTTACCAGTAGCTTTACGTGCGGTTTGGCGCTGCTAGCTGCTCAGGCAAAACGCAAGACACAGACGCTAGTATGGTTTATGATTACCTTTGGTCTAGGTTTAACCTTCCTTGTTCTTGAGCTGAGCGAGTTCCACAAATTTGTTGCCATGGGTGATAGCTGGCGGCGTAGCGGCTTTTTATCGGCTTACTTTACTCTAGTCGGCACTCATGGGCTGCATATAACGATCGGGCTGTTGTGGATGGTAGTTATGATGCTGTTTATCTATAAGCGGGGACTTAACCGGCTAAGTCTAAAGAGAATTAGAATGCTGAGTATGTTCTGGCACTTTCTGGATGTCGTCTGGATATTTATATTTACCATAGTTTACTTATTTGGAGCCTTACACGCATGAGCAATGTAGCTAAAATGTCTAAAACCTTGGTATCTGAGCACCAGCCCGAGCAGGCTAAATTCAAAAGCTACATAATCGGTTTTATTGCATCGTTAGCATTGACCATGAGCGCATACTTTATTACTTACTATCATGTTTCCGGGGGTCGGGCGTTGCTGTTTGGAGCATTGTCCGTTCTAGCCTTGTCGCAGTTTCTGATTCAGTTGTTCTTTTTCCTGCATGTGGGACGGGAATTTCCTCCCCGTTACAAGCTCATGATCACTTCCTTTATGATCCTAGTAGTCTTAATATTAGTTGGAGGATCATTATGGATTATGCATAGCCTTAATGGCAGGGTTATGCCTTCGACCAATCAAATGGTTAAGTACATGAATAGCCAAGATAACTTATGAGTAAAACAGCGAGTTTTAAGGATTATTTTCAGCTGGTTAAACCGGGTATGGTTCTAGGTAATTTGTTGCCGGCGGCGGCCGGGTATTTTTTGGCGTCGGGATTGAAGTTTAAGCTTGTCAGCATAGTCATGACGCTTGTCGGTATTGGTCTTATAATGGGTGCGGCTTGTGCCGTAAACAATCTGGCCGATAGGGATATAGATGCTAAGATGGAGCGTACAAAAGGCCGGCCGTCGGCAAGCGGCGTAGTTGGTGTTAGCTCCGGGCTGGTATTCGTAGTACTGCTACTGCTTATAGGTTTTAGTTTGCTGTTAATTTGGGCTAACGCACTAAGTATGCTGATTGGTGCAATCGGCTTTATTGACTATGCCCTTGTCTATACATATCTTAAGCGTAAGTCGCATCACGCTACGCTGGTGGGTAGTATTGCCGGGGCGTCACCCGTTGTCGGTGCATATGCTGCATTTTCTGGCCATATTACGCTTGCCGCCTTAGTTATAGGTCTGATGATGCTGCTTTGGCAAATGCCGCACTTTTATGCAATTTCACTTTATAGGGGTTCTGACTATCGCCGGGCAGAAGTTCCGGTATTACCGCTGGTTAAGGGACGCAAGTATACTGCCAAGGCTATGTTTATTTACTCCTTATTGTTTTCTCTTTCAGTAGTCGCTCTATACTTTGTGGTCAATTTAAGCCTAGCTTATTTGTTGATTATGGGATTTGTTGTAGCCGGATGGAGCATATTTAACCTAAAAGGGCTTAGACTTTCGGATTTAGATTCCTGGGCCAGGCGCAGTTTTGGTTACTCGCTGCTGGTGTTAACTACTATGTCGTTCATGGTTGCGCTGCGCTAAGACGCAAAGTCGACGCGGACAGTCGTTCCCTTTTCCGCAGCACTGGTGATAGTTATGTTGGCGCCATGTACGTCGGCAATTAGCTTGGCGATAGATAAACCTAAGCCGAAGCCTGAATTACTGCTTCTGGAAGTGTCGGCGCGGTAAAACCGATCAAAAATGTGCGATATGTTTTCAGCCTTAATCCCATGCCCTTGATCAATAATTTCAATAGCCGCAGGGTTGTTTTCTTTCTGGCTGGTTTTAAGTGTAATTGTTGTTCCTTTGGGACTGTATTTAATGGCATTGTCTAGAAAGATAACCAGCATCTGAATAAGGCTTTCTTTGTCGCCTTTAACTTGAACTGGCTTGCCTCTCAGCTCTATAGTAATCTTCTTGGCTGAAGCTTGGGGTTTAAGTTGATCTAAGGCGCTGTCTGCTAATTGTTTTAGATTTAGGCTGGAAAATTGACGTTGCAGTTCCCCGGTTTCAAGCCGGGTTAACCGCATTAAATTATTAATTAGCGCTTCAAGCTTTTCGGTCTCTTCTATGTTGCTGGCAATAACTTTTTTCAGAGCATCGGTCGTTATGTTGTCATCTATTAGTGCAACTTCTGACTCCATTCTAAGCGCGGTTAGTGGGGTGCGCAGCTCGTGGGATACGTCAGCTACAAACCGTTTTTGTTGTTCGTGTGCTTCTTCTATCGGCTTTAGGGTTTCTCTGGCTAAGACATAGGAGATCAGGCCGCCGCCAACTAGCACTATTAGGTTAGTTAAGACTAGCTCGTCTAGGAGATGGGATCTTCCGGCGTTTAGTGCCGCCTGAGAGGGCTGAACCAATTTGGTACCGTTAAAAATAGGGAATGCCACCGAGAGTTCCTGAGACTCACGGTTGAGTCCGGTTGCCAAGTTGTCTGACCCTATACGGAAAACTACGGCAGAAAAAACCAGGCTGATAACCATCAGCACTCCAAGGTATGACAGAGTCAGCTTTAAGGAAGCATTTTTAAACATGGTTTTAACTAGCTACTTAGTTTATAGCCAAAACCCCTGACTGTTTTAATCAGGGCGGGCTTGCCGCTAAAGGGCTTGTCCAGCTTTGACCTTAAATAGCCTATATATACCTCTACAGTATTAGGCATCACTATAGCATCTTCGTTCCAGATATGATTGATAATTGTTTCTTTAGTCAAAATTTGTTCGGCGTGCCGCATGAAGTATTCAAGCAGCGAGAATTCCTTGCTTGAAAGCTTGATCGGCTTTCCTGCCCGGGTCACCTCATACCTCGATGGATCCAATGTCAGATCGGCATATTTAAGTACTGTAGCGTTAGGTATAGGCGGCCTTCTAAGTAATGCTTGAATCCGGGCGACCAGCTCGGAAAAGGAGAATGGCTTAACCAGGTAATCGTCTGCACCAGAGTTCAGGCCTTCGACTTTGTCATCAATACTGCCTCTGGCGGTCAGGATCAGAATAGGTGCTTTTTGGCCCTCTGCTCTGGCTTTTCTGGCTATGTCCAATCCATCCAGGCTGCCAGGGAGCATTCTATCGAGAATTATAACGTCATAATCGGGATCAAGAGCGTAGCTTAAACCGGTATCCCCGTCGGTTACTGCATCAACCGCATAGCCTTTCAACTCTAAACCGCGCTTAACGGCTGCGGCAATCTTATCTTCGTCCTCTACTAATAGTACTTTCATTTTCAGTTCCAATCACTATATGAGATAAGTATAGGACAATGCTTGAGAATAAGCTTATATACCCGGGTTAAACGATGGCTAGTCAGATTCTGCCTCTTCTGGAGGTCTTGCACTGGTCTTCGCGCCAATTATCCGGTTTCTAGCGTGAGTAGTGACCATAATAAGAAACAATACGGCTAAGAATACCAAAAACACACCCCTGTCTATAATGTTAGCAGCAACGATCTGGGTATTACTGAATCCGTGCAATTTAGTTGCTAAGGCTAAAAAGGCTTCACGAAAGCCGATTGCTCCCGGAGTTAGGGCCACAAATAACGAAAAGTTAGCGGCGCCCGTATAGCTTAAGACCCGTAACGGGCTAACTCCGCTGGTTACCGCCCTTAATTCAATGCCGTAAATTATAGCCTGGACAATAAACTGCGCTAGAGTAAACCAAAATATGGGCATTAAGGTTTGCTTGTTAAGCTTTAGCTCCCTGAAAGATCGGCTTTTTTGGAAACGTTTTTTAGCTAGCTTAAGCACGATATAACTGAATGTGCCGACGAATATTACTGCCGGCAGGGATAGGTACCAGTAATGGCTGGCGCCGAATAAGAAAGCCGCACTGATTAGCGCATAAAATGCGTAGTAGATCAGGGTGGCCATTAGATAAGACGATATAGGGACCTTGTACTTACGCTTAAGATACCCGGCTCTGACTCCTATACCGCTTTGGCCTGGTAAGAAGAAATTAGCCAGGGTTGAGTATATGGAGAGCAGCATGTTCTCCAGGTTTTTTAAGGGCTTATCGCAGAGGGCTAGCGTGGCGTTATAGACGCTTAACCAAACGATTAGCATGACGCCGTAGCAGCCCAGCAGCGTAATTATGACCCAGGGGCTAGTATTCCTAAGAGACTTTACCACCTCGGGATGCCCGTGAATGAAGTAAGCAAATAAGCCTAGGATTATCAGTAGCAGTAAAACAGAGATCGCCGCCTTTAGGTTCTTGCTGATTTTTGGCATGCTAACCCTTATCTTAACATAGCAATAGGTGTTATTTTGCTTACAGCTATAAGCAAGCAAGCAGGTGCATATTTATACCTGGTATAAATTAAGGAGGGATTGAGCTATATAGCTCACTTTAGGTATAAAGTATGGCCGACCTTGCACAGCTAGTAATGCGTTATGAGAAGATTCGCAGAAAACGGCTGAAAACTTTTTATAAAAGACTAAAAATGCGCCCATGAGTAGCTTAGTGCTTATGGTGGATATACCCCTGTTTAGTGTGTACACTGTTTGATATGGTAGATATCTACGCCAAAATGTTAAAGCGTTTTGCGTCGAAGTACCCCTCTCAGACCTTTTTTAAGGGAGAAATTATTATATTCCAGGGCGAGTCTCCGAGGAGCGCATATATTATTGAGACAGGCGTAGTTAAAGCATATAACCTGTCGATTCACGGGGACGAGAAACCGATAGGCTTCTATGAATCAGGTCAGAGCTTTCCCGGTACTTGGATATACTCTAAGGTACCTAGCGCTATTTATTATTATGAGGCGTTTTCGCCCGAGTGCTCAGTGCATATTGTTCCTCGAAAAGACTATGTGACTTTCGTGCGTTCGCATACGGCTATTGCTCTGGCTGAGCTGGATCGTTATGTCGATGATCAGCTTAGCCTGTCAATGCAGCTGAATGCTTTGCAGCATTCAAGGGCAAGTGAAAAGCTGATGTACACCTTGCATTATTTATCGATTACTCACGGGCGGCCTGCGGGAGAAAGAATACGGGAAATTTCCCTGCAGCTGACCCATCAAGACTTTGCTAATTTAACCGGCCTGACCCGGGAAACGGCAGCCACCGAGCTCAATAAGCTTAAACACCTTGGGGTGATTAATTACGGCAAGAATCAACCCTATAAGGTTAACCTTACTAAACTTCAGAGTATATTAAACGATCAGTATATAGCTGAACTTGAGTCCTAATATCCTAGGCTTTAGTCAGAGTTTTATTACTTAGCGTTTCGTTTACTACTCTAGATAGATTTTGCGGTGCGGTCCATGATTTAATGATGCAGCGCAGCGCCCCAAGGTTATATGCCTTAGTTACTTCCGGAGAATTCTCCATATTGGTAAAGATCAGCACCTTTACTTTGGGGTGCGCCTTAAGGTCGTACTTTTCTAGTAACTCCAGCCCGCCCATTATGGGCATTAACAAATCCAGCAATATGAGGTTTGGGGTGTAATCTTTGAGTAAATTTAAAGCTTCTAAGCCGTTAAAAGCCGTTTTTACTCTGTGCTTCTCGTTTTCTAATATAACCTTATAGGCGGCGTTTAGGTCCTTGTCGTCTTCTACTATCAGAATGTTTGCCATAATCTTATAACCTACCTCATTCTAATTTATTATGCCATATCATAAAATATCTACTGTCTATTTCTTTACTAGCTTAGGTTTAGTCGTTCGCCTACTGCCACTATTATCCAGAGGCAAGGAAATATAAAAATCAGACCCATTGCCTTCTTGGCTTTCAAACCAGACATCACCACCTAACTCTTTTACTAGACCTTTGACCATATATAACCCCAGGCCTATACCTGAGGTTTCCTGTTTAATGACATTGTCGGCGCGAAAGAATTTAGAAAATACGCTGTCTCTGGACTCTTTAGGTATACCCATTCCGGTGTCGCTTACCTTAATTACGGCGATTCGTTCGTTTTTGAGACTTACTGAGACTTTGATGATGCCGGACGGGGGCGTGTATTTAATGGCATTGGATATTAAATTGCCAATGACTTCTTTTAAAATTACGCTGTCAGAAATAACCTTAACTGAGCGGTCAGGGCACTTGACGCTGCAGACAATATTCTTATCGGTGGCCGCAAGTTGGTGCTCGCTGATGACTTCCTCGATTATTTGAGTTATGGAAATGGGCTTTTTAGAGACTGCAATACTGCCGCTTTCAATCCGGCTTATATTAAGCAGAGTGGAGATGGTTTCGTTCATCCGGTTCGTGGCTGAAATTATGGTTTTTAGAGCTTTATCTTGTTGCTTGGTAAGAGGTCCCATAAATCCGTCCAGTAGCATGTGCGAGTAGGTCTTGATTGAGGACAGGGGGGTTCTTAGCTGGTGTGATGCTAAAGATATGAAGTTACTCTTCATTTCGTCAATTTCATATTCTTTCGTGATGTCCCGGATTATGGCGATACAGCCAATGGGTTGTTCGTTAAGCATAATTGGTGATGTGGTAGTAGATATCGGCACCATTGATCCGTCTTTAGCCCGATAGTGGATCCTTGACGTAATGATCTGACCGGCTACAAATGCTCTGGTAATCGGCCGCTCAATTAATGGAATCTGCCGGCCTAAATCGTCATAAGCCCTAAATAGCTTAGGGAACCAGGCCCCGATAGCTTCTTTTTCGCTAACACCTATAATTTTTCTCGCTGACTGGTTGATTGCAGTAATACGGCCATACTCGTCAGTTACTACCGCCCCGTCACCGATACTGTTAAACATTACGTCGGTTAGAGCTGACTGTCCTTCATACTCTTTTCTGGTAGCTCTTGCCATGAATTAAGATTATACTAAACGCTTCTAGTCTTTAGTGCAGAAATTCTTACTGCCGATTGCTGACTTATACGTTTGTCTATAGTGACAGGATGAAACCGGGCTTTAAGCAAGGGTTTTTGTCTTAAGGTAGCATTTAAGTTACAGCTAAGTTGTAAGGTAGAGCATGCCAAGTAAATGACTCAGCAATTTAAAACTAAGCTTATGGGCGTGATTGGCTTAATCGCAAATTCCTATGAGAGTGGTGGTCAAAGAATTACCTACAGGCTTCTTCCCCCGGCAACATTGAGCGAGGATTCGGATCCGTCCAAACTCTATTTGATTATTTATGAGTTGTTAAGCGGCAAAAGAATTAAAAACGGGTGTGGACAGCCCTCAATTACACTTGAGGCGATCTTAAGCGGCGATCAGGGCCTGGTATTTCTAATTACCGTGCCGCAGGAGCTAAGCGAATCCATTAAAGACCAGCTGCTGGCGTATTTACCCAGACTTAATATCGCAAAGGTTGGCCGCGGAAATGGTTATTCGATCCGGCCGGGTAGTTATAACGCAGCTATTAATTGGTTATCCGGCCCTCGTTTTATGAAGGCTGAGTTAAATAACGTTGTAGATACCATGGTTGCTGATTTGGGCCAATTAAGTCGTAATGATCTCGTGGGCTGGCAGGTGGTTATAAGACCAGATAAGACAAGCGTAATTGGCGCTTTAGCCAGATTAAGTTTAGGGTTAGTAAGCGCACCTCTCAAGTTAAGCTATACCTCGCTGCGTTTATTGGCAGGAGGAGGGTATAGTCTAGGAAAACAGCAGGTAGTTACCGCTGCCGATAAATCTTTGGCTTTTAATGTTACTTCGCGCTTACTTGTCTCAGCGCAAGATCTTAGGCGTGTTGCAGAGCTTAAACGGACATTTAGCGCACTGGCTGCCGCATATGGCCTAAAGAGAGCTAAGCTTGCGGGAAATACTAAAGACTTTATAGAACGTCTTCCGGGTCGATCATACAGGACAGATTATCGTAAACTGTCTAAGCTTTATTCTTTGCCTAGCCCGGGAGGTAAATGGGAGGAGGCTGCCGAACTTAGTTACAGTACTAATCTGGGAGCGCTTATACATGGGAAAATAAAATATGACGTTATTCTCGGGGTGAATGAAGGGAATAGTATTAAAACTCCGATTAAGATAGGCTTGAATAATAGCGAAAGACAAAAACATACTCTTGTAGTGGGCGGCACCGGGACGGGAAAGTCCACGCTTTTAGCTCAGGCCTTTATTCAAGATATGAAGAGAGGCCGCGGGGCGGCCCTGATTGATCCTCACGGAGATCTGGCTGAGACTGTAATGAGGCATATACCCAAGGCCAGAATTAAAGATGTAGTTTATATTAACCCGCTTCAGATAAACCGGCCGGTAGCGATTAATCTTTTAGAGTTGCCGGAAAATCTGAATTCCGATGAGCTTGAGGTGGCTAAAGACTTTATAAGTGAAGCTGTTGTGTCTATTTTTCGTAAAGTCTTTTCTGATGATGACAGCGGCGGGCATCGGATTGAATATATCCTAAGAAATACTATCCACACGGCATTTAGCGTTAAGGGAGCCACACTCTTTACGCTGCTTAAACTATTAACTAACGATCTTTATAGAGCCGGTGTGGTCAGCGGATTAAATGATGATAGTCTTAGGAGTTTTTGGAATGGTGAGTTTACTAAGGCCG
The DNA here is from genome assembly GCA_021811685.1 of bacterium. GTDB lineage: Bacteria > Patescibacteriota > Saccharimonadia > Saccharimonadales > UBA4665 > JAJZWH01. Next base: position 3,510 of record JAJZNT010000010.1, on the reverse strand, counting down.
GAAGCTATCAGCGGGTCAAGATGAGCGCGGGCGTAACGGCTAAACTCGGGCGATTTGAACGGTCGGTTGTGGTTAAAAGAATGCTACAGCATTCACATTCAAGCATAGACTTCAAAGACATTCTTAGCACCAATAAGATTCTTATATGCAATCTGTCTAAGGGCGGGATAGGTGAAGATACCTCTTCGCTCATAGGGATGGTAATACTAGCAAAACTGCAGCTGGCTTCGTTGCAAAGATCACTAACCGCTAAAGATAAACGTCTTCCCTTCTATCTTTACGTAGACGAGTTCGAGCTGTTCAACGCACCTGTTTTTTCGCAGCTGATAAGTGAGTCGAGAAAGTTTGGCGTAAGTTTGACACTTGCTGAGCAAACTACGGCGTATCAGGAAGAAAAGGAAGCCAATATTCTGCTGGCAAATGTCGGTAATATTATCTGTTTTCGCACAGCCGCCCCTATAGACGGCAAGCGCCTGGGGCCTGTCTTCTCTCCCTACTTAACAAGTTCAGATTTATCTAACCTGGACCCTTACTCGTTTTATTTAAGAGCTTCTGGAGAAAAGATTAAGAGGCCGGTTTTTGGGAAAACTCTCAAGTTGCCGACCACCAACCAGGACAGCTCAAACCGGGTGGTATCAATGTCTAACAAGCAGTTCGCTTACCCGTATTTAGGATATAGGAGCTAGGAAAAAATTCTTATTCGGCTAATCCGCTCTGGTTCTTTTATATCTGTTTTTGTATAATCTCTGTGCAGTAAACAGTTATTTATTAGGGCGTAGCCAAGCGGTAAGGCACCAGGTTTTGGTCCTGGCATTCGGGGGTTCGAATCCCTCCGCCCTAGCCAAGATTCTTACGATGGAATATATATAAATTAGATGTATATTAATAGATATGGCAAGATTTGAAGATCTTGGTTTTCAGCCTCATGAGAGAGAAGAAATGATCGTGTTCGGTCTCGACCCCGATAACCTTTCAGGCGAGGACATTATACAGTGGAGAGATACTACGCCGCCAGAAGGTACTCCAGTAGTTGAAGATTGGGCTAGAACTGCTTTCGAGGAAGGTGCTCCAGATGCACCTCCTCCAATGATTATAGAGGGAGAAGATCCTAAGTCTTACTAGATAAGTAGACGGATCGCACCAAATCTTACGGTTTGAAACAAAGAGACGTCACGACAAAGGCGACTATCCCGTCAGAGCAAGTAGACAGATTAGGCCTCGTACAATACCCAGCTTTTAGTGTTGGGAAGCCAGAAATATATGTTGTTATCTTCCCCTAGACCATAAACGACTGACTCTGACTTTGGTGCCACGTCTGGATAAACTACAGCTGATATTTGTACTATTTTCATAACTCCTCCTTAATAGCTAAATTGTAGCACCAGCAATGATACTTGAAACCCTTTAAAACAGAGAGTAAAATCTAAAGCGTTAGGCCATTCGAGCCCGAGTTAACGCTCGGGCTTTTTATGTGCCTAAAAATTGGGGGGTGAGCCCTAGAACTAATTACGCAAGTTATAGGAAATCTCGCCCCTCTGGCCAAAAAAATAAAGCCCCTCTACGCCGGGGGCTCTAATAAACATATATTAACACAATGCCTGAATATCCTTGCCCTACGCGGTACTATAACCCCTTGACAAGTGTACTTATGAGGAGTATACTTTTAGGTAAGATGAGGTATACGAAAAAGCAATTTGAAGCCGAATATCCTGACGATGACGCTTGCCTTGAGGCTGTGTTTCAGGACAGGTTCGGACACGTTAAGTTTTGCCCCTCATGCGGTGCTGAAACAAAGTTTTACCGGGTTAGAGGGCGTCAGTGTTATGCCTGTAAGTGGTGTTCTTACCAACTATTCCCACTAGCTAACACAATCTTTAGAAAAACTACTACTCCATTAACTGACTGGTTCTATGCAGTTTACTTATTTTCAACTCATAAAAACGGAGTATCTGCTAAGACCTTAGAGCGAGAGCTTGGAGTAACCTACAAGACTGCTTGGAGAATGTGTAAGCAGATAAGACTACTAATGCAACAAGAAAATGAACAGCTAATAGGTGAAGTTGAAGCTGATGAGACATATATAGGTGGTAGGCATAGGGGTAAGCGTACAGGACCTGCAGATAAAGAGCCTGTCTTTGGGATTGTAGAGCGTAACGGTAGGGTAATGGCTAAGCACGTTAAGAGTACCGGAGCTAGAGTTCTAATACCACTAATTGAAGCTAATGTTGCACCAGATAACGCTATTATGACTGACCAGTACGGTGCATATAGGACATTAGTTAGAAGAGGCTACACTCACACTACAGTCAATCACTCAACGCTAGAGTATGTCAGAGGTAACGTACATACTAATACTATTGAGGGCTTTTGGTCTCAACTAAAGAGGTCTATTGACGGGACTTACCACGCTGTTTCGCCGAAGTATTTACAGTCTTACGTTGACGAGTTCGTTTTCCGTTATAACTTTCGGGGCGTAGCTGTGGGTCCACTTCTGCTGGAAAAGGTGTCGAAGCCCGTTTTATAAGCTTCTTGAAGAGTTTTTTGCTCATTCTTCACCGTGCTCCCAAGACCAATATTGTTTTTCTATGTTATTAATAAATGATTTTAAATCATCTAATGAGTCAAACTTTAAAGATATTAAGTCAGTTGGTAGTTCTAGACCTTCCATTTCGTTTTTTTTGAGCTTGAAAGCTACCACTAATTCGTCTTTTTCCGAAAGGAGTCCAGTGTAACCTTCCGGACTCAATTTTATAATAGACTTCGAGTCCGCTCCTATCTCGTCCTTGTTTACGTAGAACTTCATTAGTTACATTATAGAGTACAATGGGGTTCTTTTTCTCTTTATCGTTTAGCTCATACCAGATTTCTTTTTCCATCAGGAGAAAATCCTATGTAAGTCATTTATCGCCAAGCCACATTCAGTAGCTGTTTGCATTATGAGCACGATAATAGCAGCTGTTCCTTGGACACCTCTTATTCCTGACTTTAACTTATTAATAAAAGTTCTTTCTTTAGTGCCTTCCTTAAACTCACCTTCTTTTCGTGTCAGTAGTTCTACTATATCTACGCTTACTATTTGTGATACATTAACATCTTGACTAACATTAACCTGGCTACTAGCTAAACTGGGCTGAATATAGTGCGGTGTCTTATCTTTGAGGTAAGTTGCACCTAACCATGCAACTAAGCTATTTGCCGATACTTTTAGTTCAGTTGACCCGCAATACGCCACTCCAACAGTAGTAGTTTGGGTTCTAGGGATGAATCTTTTTAAGTCCTGTTGGGTTAAGCTTTGAAGTTGAGCGATAATTTGTAAATACTGACTGAGAATACCGCCATATATAGTAAATTTTTCCTCAGACATCCCGAAAAGCAGGCCCCTGAGCTCCTCGTAGCAGCTGTTTATCTGTTTTAGCTTATCGTCTTCCATTAAGATAATTATACATTTGCTTCGTCCAAACCACTTCATCACTCACTCCCTACTTCCTGCTTTTCGGGATGTCTGAGGAA
>JAJZNT010000007.1 GCA_021811685.1 bacterium | reverse complement strand
GTTGCTGAAGAAGAGTATACGGACGTCTGGATGGGTCAACACAAACCAAATGCCCGGCAGGTCTATAAGGGTCTGAGCCGTTACTATGACAGCAATTACTTAAACGATATAGCCGAGACTGAAAGCGGCTGGGATATGACTTCTCGCTTTCAGCGCAAAGCTTTGAATTATCTGGCCGTGGACTTAAACGCTTTGCTGTATAAGTACGAGTCCGACTTTGCCAGGGTAGCCAGGATGAACGGGGCCTGGGAAGAGGCAGGAAAGTGGGAAGCGGCCCAAGAACAGCGTAAAGATATGATGAATGAGTTAATGTGGGATAAATTCAAGGGCCTATATTTTGATTATGACTATACCCGTTCTAAGAGAAGCTCAGTAGCTTCGCTAGCTGCTTACTTCCCGATGTGGGCAGGTATGGTCAGCGAAGAGCAGGCTGCCAAGCTGGTCGAGTCGCTGAAGCGTTTTGAGAATAAAGGAGGACTGGCGACTACTGAATTTTCGCCGTCACCTCAGTTCATGTCTATACCCATACAATGGGCTTATCCGAATGGTTGGGCGCCATTACACTTTATAGTAGTTCAAGGTCTGGAGCGCTATGGTTATCATCACGAAGCCAGAAGAATTGCTACCAAGTGGATATCCTGCAATCTGCAGTGGTTTAATGAAAGGGGTGTTTTCTTAGAAAAATATAATGTAGTTTCACCGGACAAGCCTCCGATGAAGGGCCTATATCCCTCACAAGTAGGGTTTGGCTGGACTAACGCCGTTTTTGAGCGATTTTGCCAGGATTATATAGAGCGCAGTTAGTAATATATAATTAGGCTTAAGGAGAAGGGGGGGCTATAGCTCAGTCGGCTAGAGCGCAGCATTCACATTGCTGAGGCCCATGGTTCGAGTCCATGTAGCCCCACCAAAACAATCGTAATGACCAGTAAAGAAACTAAGACTAAGGAGAAATTAGGATTATGCCCTTTTTGTAATATGGGCGAGAAGATACTAAAAAGTAATTCTAAGGCACAGGCCTTCTTAAGTAACCCCAGAAAAGTTCCCGGACATTTTCTGGTTACTCCCATAAGGCATATTGAAAAGCCTTGGGACTTAACTAAACAAGAACTTCTAGATATTTTTGAGCTTATTTTTTTCATAGAAAAGCGTCTGGTCAGCAAGCTGGGGCAGGGAGTAGATATTCGCCAAAACTTCCGTCCGTTTATGCCGCAAGATAGGCTGAAAGTTAATCATATCCAGTTTCATGTATATCCCAGGTATAACCGTGACTATCTGTATCAGGTAGCTGAGCGTTTTGAAGATGATTTGTTCACCGATCTTGACCCGGACGAGAACGCCGAATTCGTTAAACTTTTAGCCGATGGTTAAGACCAGTTTTGGGATTTTGCTTTTTAAAAGAAGCAAAGATCAGATCTTTGTTTTGCTGGCTCACCCTGGGGGGCCGTTTTGGGCAGACAAGGATTTATGGACTCTACCTAAGGGGGAGCCAAGCACTTCAGATAGTGACGGCTATGCAACGGCCAGGCGGGAATTTAGCGAAGAAACCGGTTTACCGCCTCCGGAAGGAGACGAGTTTATCGATCTAGGAGAATTAGCTCAGTCGTCGGTTAAGATCAATCACATTTTTGCCGCAGCCGGGGATCCTGACTTAAGCTATTTTTCCTCAAACACCTTTGAGCTTGAATGGCCGCCTAAGTCGGGAACGAAAAAATCATTTGTGGAGATCGATAAGATCGAATGGTTCGATACCGATATCGCAAGGACTAAATTGTTCCCCAAGCAGAGAGAATTCATCGATCGTCTCGAAGGTTCTCTTAACGGGCGTCAATGATGATAAAATACTTTGAGGAAAAATATGGGAAAGTACTATATAACCACTTCTATACCGTATGTTAATGCCGAGCCGCACATCGGTCATGCTCTAGAGCTTTTGTACGCTGATGTTTTAGCCCGCAGTGCCAGAGCTAGCGGTGATGATGTTATATTCTCTACGGGTACCGATGAGCATGGCGGTAAGATTGCGGAAAAAGCCAAGGATAATGATCAAAGCGAACAGGAGTACTCCGATCAAATTTCGGCTAAATTCAGAGAACTCACTAAATCGTTGGACATTAGCAATAATCGCTTTATCCGCACCACTGATCCGGGGCATATTGAAAGGGTTAAAGTTATCTGGGAGAAGCTTAAGAAAGATATATATAAAGACAAATACGAGGGCTGGTATTGCACTGGCGATGAAGCCTTTTTCTCTGACACCGAAGTAAAGGCCAATAAAGGAGTTTGCCCGGCCCATAATAGGCCTTATGAAAAACTAAAGGAAGAAAACTATTTTTTTCGCCTTAGTAAATATACTGAGCCGGTTAAGCAAGCAATAAGCAATGGTAGTTTTAGGATAGTGCCGGACACCAGGCGAAATGAGATATTGGCGGTTCTTGAACGGGGTTTAGAGGATATATCCGTAAGCAGGCCTAAAGATAAGATTTCCTGGGGCATACCAGTACCAGGGGATAGTTCTCAGGTTATATATGTATGGTTTGAAGCGCTTATGAATTACTTAACGGTTTTAGGCTATCCGGAACACGAAGACTTTAAGCAGTTTTGGCCGGCCAATGCACAAGTAATAGGTAAGGATATTATTCGTTTCCATGCGGCCATATGGCCGGCAATGTTACTGGCCCTTGATCTTCCTTTACCGAAGCTGCTATATGTTCATGGTTTTGTGACCGTAGACGGCAAGAAAATAAGCAAAAGCCTGGGTAATGTGGTTAACCCGCTTGATGCCATTAAGGTTCACGGACTAGATGCCTTTCGCTATTACATATTAAGACATGTTCCTAGCTGGGACGATGGAGACTTTAGCTGGGAGCGCATGGACCACGCATATAACGACGAGCTGGCTAACGAATTGGGCAACCTGATTCAGCGAACACTAGCTATGAGTGTAAAATTTGCCGACGGTAGTGTTAATAATATTCCTCCAGCCGAACACGATATATCCTCATATGAGGAAGCAATAAATAACTGCCGTTTTGATAAGGCGGTTGATACGATATGGGACCAGATCAGGGGCTTGAACCAGTATATTGACGAGGAGAAACCCTGGCAGATTGCTGCATCAGGGGAGAAGGATCATTTAAATGAGGTCTTGGCCTACCTGATCAGCAGCATTTTAGAGATTGCCGACTTGCTATATCCGTTTTTGCCTAAAACTGCAGAGGATATTAAGAAGTTGTTTTCTTTAGAGAGGCTAAAGTTGTCCACTAAAACACTTTTTCCGAAGCAAGATACTAAACTCTCTGATGAACCTGGTTGATACTCACTGTCATATCCACTCAGTTAAGGGGAAGGATGATCATACGACATCTCTTTGGTTAAAGCTTGGCTTAAAACCGGAGGAGATAATAAGCCGCGCGGAGAGCTTCGGTGTGAACAAGTTTATTTGCGTCGGTACAGATATAGCCGATAGTCGTTTAAGCATTGAGTTTGCCGCCAAAAATTCGCTCTGTTACGCATCTATTGGTATCCATCCGCATGAGGCGCATAACTTTGTCAACGCATCATCTCTTAAGGGGTTTGAGGGTTTACTAAAACAAAAAAAGGTAGTAGCCATAGGGGAATGCGGCTTAGATTATTTTTATCATCACTCAAAACCGGATCAGCAAAAGCGCTTACTGAGGTTTCAGCTGGACCTGGCAGTTAAACATAACTTACCGGTTATTTTTCATGTACGTGAGGCTTTTTCTGACTTCTGGCCCATATTTGATAGCTACTCAAAGCCTATCAGGGGAGTGCTGCATAGCTTTACAGACAGCAAATATAATCTGGAGGAGGCAATTAAGCGGGGCTTAAGAGTTGGCGTTAACGGGATCGCTACTTTTAACAAAAATCCCGGTGCGGCTGAAATGTACCGGGCTATTCCGGCTAAACTTTTACTACTGGAAACAGATGCGCCTTACTTGACGCCAACACCATATCGTGGTAATATAAATGAGCCTAAGTTTACGAAGCGGATCTGTGAATATCTCGCGGAACTTAGGGAGGAAGACCCTAATGAGCTTGCCGCTCAAACTTCACTTAATGCGCACTTGCTATTTGGGTTATAATAGGACTTTAGTGTTATGAACAGAGACAATTTATCCAGCGAGAGACTAAGAAGAAGAGAGGCCGAACAGGCTAATAATGCCCGGGAAAGACTGGGTACTGTTGAGCAGTGTGTTAGAAATCTTTTTCAGACCGTTCTCGGGAGAACCCTTACTGTTAAAGAGTTTCAGCAGATTGTTAATAGGGTTGATGGAGTGTTGCGTGAGCAAAGCTACGTGCCGGAGGAACAGCCAATAACTGATGTCGCCAGTGGTCCGGAACAATCCGTAACCGATCAAAAGCAAACTACCGAAGCAGAAGTAAGTAACATAGAACAAATTCGCGCACAGGTTAACGACGCGTTTATACGGGAGAAAGAGGGTGGATCATTGGAGCAAGAGGCGGCGTAATATGCTAGGGGCAATTAAGAATGCATTAAGCGTTCCGGTTAGCAGTGTTAATGACCTTATAAGATATGAGGGTAAAATAGGCGGTCAATTATTTGGACCAGTTCCGGATAAACACAGACGTGAGTTCTTTTGTCTTGATGAGCATACCTGGGTATGGCACGAGGAGCTTCCGGATAAATCCGGTCGCAGGCAAAGTATTACTACACGTTATGATGTCCGTCCCAACGGCGTATACAAGACCCAGGGCGGCGGTGTTTACCACAAGTTAAATGACGAAGAGTTAATGAATCTTTTTCAAGCCGCCCAGCTGTATTACCAAAAAGTTACACCTGAGCTTGAGCGTATAGCCGAACAGGCCTAGCAACTTCTATAAGTTATGAAACAGAGAAACAAGCTCTATTTAGACTATGCAGCTGCTACGCCTCTTGATGCTGAAGTTCTTGCGGTCATGAAGCCGTATTTTAACGACATATTTTTTAATCCATCAGCCGATTACCTAGCAGCAAAAGATACAAGAAGTGCTCTTGATACAGCCAGGGCGGCGGTTGCCTATTGCTTAGGAGCTAAACCGGGTGAAGTTATTTTTACCGCCGGCGGGAGTGAGGCTAATAATCTAGCCATTAAAGGTATTATGGACGGCTATCCTAAGGCTAAATTACTAATATCTGCAATCGAACACGAATCGGTAATAGCGCCCGCTAAGGGTTATATTCATAAAACCATAAAAGTCACCCGTGATGGCCGGCTAGATCTTGCAGATTTGCAAAATAAGCTTGATGACTCGGTAGTCTTAGTTAGCATTATGTATGCCAATAACGAAGTCGGTACGATTGAGCCATTAAAGGAAGCGGCGGCGGTTATTGCCGAAGCTAGGATTAAACGTCACGAAAAAGGGAATCCTCTGCCGCTTTTACTGCATAGCGATGCCTGCCAGGCAGCAAATTATTTAGATCTTCATGTGAGCCGCTTAGGGGTAGACCTGATGAGCTTAAACGGCAGTAAATTATATGGTCCAAAACAAAGCGGCGCACTGTTTGTGCGGGCAGGAGTTCGTCTGCAACCGTTAATTGATGGCGGCGGTCAGGAAATGGGTATAAGATCAGGAACCGAAAACGTAGCCGGTTCAATCGGCTTTTCTGCTGCTCTAGCTAAGGCTCAGCAGATGCGCCACGACGAAACCGCGCGCTTAAAGACCTTACGTGAATATTTTATATCTGAACTAAATCGGGAATTTCCAGACTGCGTCATTAATGGTTCGCCTAAGTATAGGCTGCCCAATAACGTACATGTTACTTTTCCCGGCCAAGACAATGAGAGACTGCTTATTAAACTGGATCAGAACGGGGTTATGGCTGCTGCCGGATCGGCCTGCAGCGCTTCTAAAAGAGAAAGTTCGCACGTACTTAAGGCAATGGGTTTATCTGATAATTATGCCCGCTCGTCGCTGCGCATAACTTTAGGGCGACAAACTACCCAAAAAGATATAAACACAGCTTTAGCCGTATTTAAACAAATCATCAGTTGAGCTTATTTACAGATTAGAGTATATTAGGCTTAAAGCTAAAGCATTAAGCTGAAAATACGGTGGGACAACAAAAATGACAATTTGGTGGCTGATCGTTATACTGGTTACCCTTGGCACAATTGGTATAGCCGTTGTGTGGCTTATTGCTAAGTTTTCCCATTTAGCTCAAAACGACTCAAAAAGAGGCGTAAACCAGTTACTGGACTCTGCCAATACCGACGTTGAGCACATTTTCAACGATGAGTTCAGGGAAGAACTAAGAAACCGCGGCCGGCTGCACTTTGAAAAGATCATCGGTGAAAACGCCATGTTCTTGCAGCAAGACCTGCGGCTTACTACATCACAGCTTAATGAATACATGAAGCAAGAGCTTAGTTCGACTTTGCGTCAGGAATTCAGCAAATATGAAGAGTCAATTACCGATGCAAAGCAGCTAGCAATAGATTCCATAGAGAAGACTAAACAGACTATAGAGGAACAGCGCTCGCTTTTAGGAGAGCAGTTGTCTAGCGAAGTCGCAGCCGAGAAGCAGCGTCTGATTGAGCGCTTCGAACAGAACATGGCAGACATCATTAATCATTACGTTTTAGATGCGATCGGTAAACAGATAGACTTAAATGATCAGCTGGAATATATCTTGTCTGAGCTCGAAGCTAACAAGCACGCGATCGCCGAGGATATCAGCCATGGAGCATAAAAACTATGAACTTCCGCTGCAAGTTGTAAGCAAAGGCGACGTCATGAAGCTTAAACGCGAGCTGTCGGCTTTAGATGAATATGTCAGGGAAGCTGAGATGCGCGGTTCTGGAGCTCAACTCAAGAGCTTACCTAAGACCTCCTCTTCCTTGAATGAGTTCAGCTCAATTAATCACCTAAATATGCTTAAGGGCGAGAATAGGGAGTCGGGTATAGCTTTTCTGGATACGCTTATTGAGCATGCGCCGGTAGTAAGAATCAGTTTCGCTAGTGAGCCGAGTAATACCTTTATGCGCAAGATAGATAAGTGGTTCAGGGATAATGTCGACCCTTATGTATTAATTACTGTGGGCCTTGAACCGTCTATTGCTGCTGGTTTTACTCTTCAGACTGACAATAAATATCACGACTTCAGCCTAAGAGAGCATTTTATCAATCGTAAGGCCTTATTAATTAACTCAATTAAGGGCGTTAAAGAGCAAAATACTTCATCATGAGTGATAACAAACACTTTGATCACTTAGTGGCCTCGGGTCGTCCGATTGGCGAGGTAGTGGCGGTAACCGATTTTTTAGTTAAGGTTCACGGAATGCAGCCGGTTAACACGCGATCACTGATTATGTTCGAGGACGGCAGTAAGGGCTATGTTACCGAAGTAAGAGAAACATACACCACAGTTTTACACTTAGGCAATAGCAAACTTAGCGTGGGCACTAAAGCGGTTATCCAGCATGATGAACTTGTTACTAAGGTAGGGAGGGACTTTATAGGCCGGGTAATAAATGTTTTCGGCGAACCCTTGGACGGTAAAGGCCCAATTGCTGCAGACGGGATATGGCCGGTATTTAACGACGCGCCTCCGTTATATGAGAGAGAAGGGCTAAGTGAACTGTTGCCGACCGGCGTTATAGTAATTGATTCGATGCTGCCGTTAATTAAAGGTCAACGTCTGGCAATCCTAGGCGACAGCAAGTCCGGCAAAACCTCTTTAGCTGCGCAAATTGCCACTAACCAGTCGGGCGGAGAAGAGGTTATTGTTTATGTTCTGATTGCTAAACGCAAGACAGACATTACCAACCTGCTGGCGAAATTGGAACAAACCAAAGCGATGGATAACTGCGTAGTCGTAGTCTCGACTATTTTTGACTCCCTAATATCCAGCTATCTCGCTCCATATATAGGTTGTGCGATAGGCGAGTACCTGTGGCAGAAGTGTGATTTAGACGTTTGTGTGATTTATGATGATCTGACTAATCACGCACATGTTTATAGAGAGGTGGCCTTGCTTTCCAGATCAAGCCCAGGAAGAGACTCTTACCCCGGGGACATGTTCTATGCTCACTCTTCCCTGCTTGAGCGGGCAGGGAAGCTTAAAAGAAATCACAAAACCTTTACTGCCCTGCCCCTAGTCTTAGTTGACAGCGGGGATATTGCAGCTTATTTGCCGACCAATATTATGTCTATTACCGACGGACAATGGATTCTGGATATGAAGGTTTTTAAAGACACGATGCGCCCGGCGGTAAACGTAGGTTTAAGTGTGTCCAGGGTATCCGGAGTAGGCCATACGCAGCTGCAAAAAAGCCTGACCGGTGAAGCCCAAAAATTACTTGCCGATTATGACGAAGCAAAAGAGTTTTCACATTTCGGTTCGGAATTAGCCCTAGAGACCCAGAGCGCCCTATCCAGAGGGAAAATGCTTTTTCAATTAATGAATCAACCGATCAGTGAGCACTATTCCGTTATGGCTCAAACATTAGCGATGGATATTATTCTGCATTCCCCCTTGGATAAACCTCTTGATATAGCTAAACTTAAAACCCTTATTAATCAGAAGGCAGAACCTATCAAGTCTGACGATGATTACGAAAAAGCAAAGGCCGAACTACAGTCATTAAGCATGGTGGAGCTTAAGAAATGAAACGCCTAAATGACATAACTAGCGAGCAACAAGCTATGCAATCCGTGGTCGGACTAACGGATGTCTTTGAGGGACTGGCCAGCATGCGGATTGCTCAAATTAAAAACCAGGTTCTAAGTTCTCAGAGTTTTTTCCGAGAACTGTGGGGTATTTATTCCCAGGTTAGAGTTAGCCCTAACTTTACTTACGGCCGAGGCCTAGAAAAGCCGGAAATCGATAAGGACCTTTTTATAGCGATTACCGCAGAAGGCGGTTTTAGCGGGGATATTGATCAGAAGCTGATTGACTGGATGCTCAGCATGTATGACCCCTCTAAGCACGAGCTGATAATCGTCGGTCATCACGGGGCGCTACAGGTATCTCAAGCTCACATTGGCTTTAAGCGCTACTTCAAGATGCCTCTGCACGATAACAACATTAATGTCATGCCTCTCATAAACCAGGTTAAACGCTATAAGACAACTACCGTGTTCTACCAAACTTATGTTACGCTGATGGTTCAGGATATTAAGAAGATTGAGCTTAAAAGAGCTATTGAGCAAGCCAGCGCCAGCCACAAAAAGAGCGTGGGCCAGCTGATCAGTGATGATTACATCTTTGAGCCAAGCGTGGAGAGTGTTGCTTCACACCTGGAGAATACCATGATGCAGATCACGCTAACACAGACTATTCTAGATTCTAAACTTGCCCAATATGCCAGCCGGTTTAGGGCGATGCGCCGGGCTAACGATAAAGCTAGCGATATGTCTTCTGAGCTAAAGCGGGAATATAGCCACACCAAACGCTTTATTGCAGATGAACGCACTAAGGAAGTGTTAAACGGCTTAATGAAAATGGAGCAGACATCATGAGCCAGGGCGTGATTCAATCAATCCGAGGGCTGATCATTGACGTAGATTTCGACAATGACTTGCCGAACTTAAATGAGATCTTGGTAGTTGACAGCGAGAACAAATCCCAATTATTGGTTAATCGTCTGGAGAATAATCAGCGGGCAGTTTGCCTTAATATCAATGCGGATGCCAAATTACATAAGGGGATGAAAGTTATCGGGAGTGGTCACAGTATTGAGATTCCGGTAGGCGACCAGCTAGTAGGACGGGTGGTTGATGCCCTGTGCCGGCCGATTGACGGAAATGAAGCATTTAACTCCGAAGATATGGAGAAGCGGGATATTTTTTCGCTACCCAAAATTGGGCATAGTTACTCTAAGAGTAATAATGAAATTCTCGAAACGGGAATTAAGGCTATAGACTTCTTTACGCCGTTTGTTAAAGGAAGCAAAATCGGCATTATTGGTGGAGCCGGAGTGGGCAAGACAGTACTGATCATGGAGCTTATGCATAATGTCGCCAAAACCGGTAACGGCATGTCTTTCTTCGCCGGAATCGGTGAGCGTATAAGAGAGGGTCAGGAATTATACGACACTCTTAAAACCAGCAATTTGTTAAGTAATACCTGTATGTTATTTGGCCAAATGGACCAAAATCCGGTGCAGCGTATGCTTGTCGGTCTATCAGCCGTTACTCTGGCGGAATACTTTCGAGACAGCCAGAAGAAAGACATTCTGTTCTTTGCCGATAACATGTACCGCTATATTCAGGCACACAATGAGGTTTCCACTATTCTCGAGCAGATTCCCAGCGAAGGCGGCTATGAACCGACTATTTTTTCTGATGTCAAAATAATAGAGGACAGACTCAGTTCGACGGACGAAGGTTCAATAACCTCAATCCAGACAATTTACGTGCCGGCAGATGATCTGTCTGACCCGGCCGTTCAAATGATCCAGCACGAACTTGATGCAGTGATTGTTCTATCAAGGTCGGTTGCTGAACAGGGTATTCGTCCGGCAGTCGATTTGCTTAAGACCAACTCTTCCCTGCTTAGCCCCGAAGTTGTAGGGGATAGGCACTATGTCTTAAGTCTGCAAGTTGAGTCCCTCATCCAAAAGTACGAGTCGCTTAAAGGTATTATTGCCATAATCGGCGAAAGCGAGCTTTCTCCTGCTGATCGAGCGGACTATGCTAAAGCCAAAAAGCTGATTCAGTTCTTCTCTCAGCATATGTACGTTGTTGAAGGTCAAACTTCGGTTCCGGGGGAGTCGTTTACCAGAGAGGAAACCCTTAAAGGCGTTGAGGAAATTATCGTCTGATGACAGAGACCAACGAAAAAGACAGAACGTTAAAGGTTAAAGTAGCATCGCCCTATGTTACATACTTTGACCAGCCGGCACTAAGCATATCCGGTGTTAATAAGACCGGACCGTTCGATGTATTGCCGGGACACCATAATTTTATTACTCTGCTTGAACCATGTGAGTTATCCATTAAAACGGCCGTTGATGCCCGCAAGATACGCATCAATGGCGGATTAATGCATGTGCGCTCAGACTCGGCTATCGTATTCCTTGATGTTTAGTGAAAACTGTAGTTATATACTATTAAAGCTAATCAATGCAACCAATCTCCAAAAATGAATTATGGCATGCTCAAATAACACTGCTTATTGCCATACTGTTACAACTAACTCTAGCCAATTCACTGCGTTTCGGACCGCGCTATCTGGTTGTCGGACTGGAGCTGGCATTGATCTTTGCTCTTGGTTTTACAGCTCCCAGGCGACACAGCACAGCCGAGTCTCTGCATAAAGTATTGTCTACTATCTTTATATTTCTAATTTCTGTTGCGAATGCCGTACAGCTAGGTCTTTTAATCAGGGCCCTGGTTAACGGAACTAACTTACCGGGGAAGACACTGCTCAGCGGAGCCATTGCTATTTTCTTAACTAATATAATTGTTTTTGGTTTGTGGTATTGGGAACTAGACAGCCCTGGTTTGTCAGGGAGGAGTAAGTCCAAACGTCGTCTTAACTTACAGTTTCCGCAAATGTCGTCACACTCGGAAGACAATCAATGGAAGCCGACCTTCTTTGATTAC
This sequence comes from bacterium, assembly GCA_021811685.1. Lineage (GTDB taxonomy): Bacteria > Patescibacteriota > Saccharimonadia > Saccharimonadales > UBA4665 > JAJZWH01. Next base: position 18,732 of record JAJZNT010000007.1, on the reverse strand, counting down.
CTTTACGTCTCGATTACTAACAGCAGCGCTTTTAGTCCGACGGACACTATGCCCATGACTCATCTGGCCAAAGCCTTAATGAGTGCGCAGGCATTGGTTTCCCTGCTAACAGTAGTTTTAGTTACTGCCCGGGCCGTAAATATTCTGGGTTAAAGCATAAAACCCCCGGCTTTTTGCCATACGTGAATATATCCTTGAAATAGTAGCTGGCGGTCATTTGGTTGAGGGGTATACTAGGGTTAAGATGAGTCGTAAAGTTTTTGTCGGCATGTCCGGCGGTGTTGATAGTTCGCTTGCTGCAGCCTTGCTAAAAGAGCAGGGCTATGATGTTACCGGTATATTTATGAAGAACTGGACGAGGGATCTTCCGGGATTTGTTTGTGGCTGGGAGAAGGATTTTAAAGACGCTAAAACCGTTGCCGTACAGCTGGATATCCCCCTTCTGACTTTGGATTTCGAGAAGCAATATAGAGCCAGAGTCGTAGACTATATGCTTAATGCCTATAAATTAGGCCTAACTCCCAATCCAGATATTATGTGCAACCAGGAAATAAAGTTTAAGCTGTTCTTGAATGCCGCTTTAGATATGGGGGCAGACCTGATAGCTACAGGCCATTATGCTCGTATAAGCGGGGGCGATCTACTTACCGGGGTAGATAACAATAAGGACCAGAGCTATTTCCTTTACCGGGTAAGCAAGGAGGCACTAAGCAAAACTCTCTTTCCTCTTGGGAATATTAAAAAAGCCGAAGTACGCCAAATGGCCGCAAAACGTGGACTATATACCGCCAATAAGCCGGATAGCCAAGGTATTTGCTTTGTTGGTGAAGTCGGGATCAAGCAGTTTATCTTAAGCGAACTGGGCGTACAGCCCGGAGGAGATGTTATCGATCAAAACGGTAGGAGAGTAGGACAACATGACGGTGCTATCTTTTATACTATCGGTCAGAGGCACGGCTTGAATGTCGGCGGGGGACTTCCCTTCTACGTCACCCATAAAGATATGGTAAAAAACATAGTTTATGTTACTACCGACCTTAACGATGCTAAGCTTTGGAGCAATAGAGTTATATTAACCAATACGCATTGGATTAATTTAAAACCTAAAGCGAAGACTGTTTATTCAGTCAAATGCCGTTATCGTTCAGCTGCCAGCAAGTGTCAGTTAAAACTCAAGGATAACTCAGCTGAGCTTGATCTAGAAGAAGAGGTCAGGGCAGTTAGTCCCGGCCAATCGGCAGTTATTTACAGCGGTGATGTATGCCTGGGCGGAGGAATTATTCAAAGTGCCGCCTAAGCTGGTAGAATAACTAAAAGATGACAGCTCAAGAAATCCGCCAGGCCTACCTGGACTTTTTTAAAGACAAGGGCCACAGCATTATTCCCCGGGCCTTGTTGGTGCCTGAAGGCGACCCCTCCACCCTTTTTACCGGCAGTGGTATGCAACCGTTGCTGCCTTATCTCTTAGGTCAGGATCATCCCGCGGGCAGCCGATTAACCAATAGTCAAACTTGTCTGAGGGCGCAGGACATCGAGGAAGTTGGCGATAACCGGCACACTACGATGTTTGAGATGCTTGGTAACTGGAGCCTGGGTGACTACTTCAAGCAGGATCAGATTACTTGGGTCTGGCAGTTCTTAACTGAAGTTGTCGGTCTGGATAAAAACCGCATATTTATTAGTTGTTATAGTGGCAATCAACAGCTTGGTATCGCCAAAGACGAAGATAGTGCTGATATTTGGACTGAGATTTTGTCTAAAGAGGGATTATCTACGAAGCGGGTGGATATCGGTAGTATGGATAACGGTGCAAAAATTGGCGAACAGGGAGGACGTATCTTTTTTTACGGAGATAAAAACTGGTGGTCAAGGGCCGGCAAACCTAACGATATGCCCGTAGGTGAACCGGGAGGTCCGGACAGCGAACTGTTCTATTTATATCCTCAGGTCAAACATGATACTAAGTTCGGAGAGCACTGTCATGTTAACTGTGATTGTGGCCGTTATATTGAGCTGGGAAATTGTGTCTTTATGGAATACCAAAAGGGTAATGAGGGCTTTACTAAGCTACCTAAGCGTAATGTCGATTATGGTGGCGGCCTGGAGCGTATTGCCGCCGCAGCGATTGATAATCCGGATGTTTACGCCATTAGCTTAATGAGGCCTATTATCTCTACCCTAGAGAAACTATCTAAGCGTGACTATGCAAGCAACACCACCGCCATGCGGGTCATAACTGATCATCTGCGTGCAGCTACCTTTCTTGGGGTTGACGGAATTGTCCCCAGCAACAAAGAGCAGGGGTATGTCATGCGCCGGTTGGTGCGCCGGGCAATACGTTTTGCCTTTGATTTGGGCATTGAACAGAACTTTATAGAAGAGGCTACTAACACTGTAGCCGATCTTTACCACAAGGACTTCCCTGAGGTTGCTAAGCGCCGGGATCAAGTCATAGCTTTACTCATGAAAGAGGAGAAGGTTTTCCGGCAGACGCTTAGGAAGGGTATAAAACAACTGGACAAGATGGCTGCCCGGGGACATTTAAGCGGCGAAGACATCTTTATCTTATACGATACGTTTGGCTTTCCAGTCGAGCTTAGCGTCGAAGAAGCATTTACCCGTTCCCTTCCCCTGGATCCAAAATGGCGCGAGGTTTTTGAGCAAAAGATGAAACAGCAGCGCGAGAGGTCGCACACTGCCGCCAAGGGGACTTTTAAGGGAGGTCTAGGTGGTAACAGTGCGATCCACCGCAAGTATCATACGGCAACCCACCTGCTGTATAGAGCGCTGCGGGATGAGTTGGGAGATCAAGTGGTTCAGCATGGCAGCAACATCACCGAAGAGCGGCTACGTTTTGATTTCAGCTACCCCAGTAAACTTACACCCGAGCAAATAAAATCTCTCGAGGATAGCGTAAACACTCAGATTAAACGGGATCTTATTGTGTCCTGGGCGGAGTATCCTACGGAAAAAGCTCTAAACGAAATGGGAGCTATGGGTGCCTTTGGTGATCGGTACGGGGATAGGGTTAAAGTTTACGCAATGACGCCAGAGGGAAGTGATGTACCTTACAGTCTGGAGGTATGTGGCGGTCCGCATGTAAGCCATACTTCAGAGCTAGCGGAAGGCGGTAAACGCTTCAAGATCATTAAAGAAGAATCCTCATCGGCGGGAATAAGGAGAATTAAGGCAGCTTTAATTTAAAAAAGGCTTAAGTATTTCCATGCATCATTATAAGATGTTGCAGGTGCTATACTTAAATGCGTAACTTATGCTAAGTACAAAGTTAAAATCGGTGGGTAAGGCAGCTGCCAACAAGGCGCTGTCAAGCTCAAAAGAGAAATTTAACGAACTTCGCCAGCGCACAGGTAAAAAGGCGTCAGAGGATGATTATCTCGTGGCTTTAGATATAGGTACGGAGTTCGTAAAAGCCCTGATAGGTAAGGTTAATCCTGAAGATGGAAGCATAGATATAGCTGGAGTAGGCCGGCGTCATCAGGCGCTAAGTGATATGCAGGCCGGGGCTATTGCCGATATATCCGGGGTTGTTGAAAACTGTGACGCGGCACTAAGTGAAGCCGAAGACCAGGCCGGTATAAGTGTCAGGCCGGCAGTTATAGGAATTGCAGGCGAGTTAGTAAAAGGCACTACTACTACGGTTAAGGTTTCCAGGAAAACAGTTAACACGCCGATTGATCTTGAAGAGATGGAACGCATTATCCGCTTAGTACAGCAGCGAGCTGAACAGCGGGCCAAGGCTGAATTGTCCTGGGAAATGGGCGGCAAAGAGGTGGCAATTCGCCTGGTTAACAGTGCGCTCGTCAGTATTGAGATCGATGGCTACCCGGTGACTAACCCTATAGGTTTTCAGGGCAAGGATGTAGTAATCCAACTATATACAGCCTTTGCACCTCTTATTCATATCGGGGCTCTTGAGAAAACGGCCGAAGAATTGGACTTAGACCTTATAGCTGTTGCAGCCGAACCGTTTGCCGTAGCCCGCGCGGTTATTGGCGACCGCCAAAACCAGAATTTAAGCGCAATTTTAATGGACGTTGGCGGAGGAACTACGGATATAGCGGTGATTGACGACGGCGGCGTTCAGGGAACCAAAATGTTTGGTATTGGCGGCAGAGCATATACTCACGCCATAGAACGTGATATGGGCATCAGTTTTGATCAGGCGGAAACGTTGAAACTATCTTATGGGACCAGTCAGCTACCGCCACAGAAACGGCCCGCAGTTGAGTCGGCACTGGATAAGACAGCTGATGTGTGGATTAGCGGTATTGAGCTGGCGCTGGGCGAATTTCCTAAACTTGATCACCTGCCTAACCGAATGTTTCTTTGCGGAGGCGGCGCTAGCCTAGACATGCTTTTATCCAGACTGGAAGAGGGTAATTGGTTTAAAGACCTGCCCTTCACCAGGCGTCCAAGCGTTAACTTGATTCGTCCGTCTCAAGTAGTGGGCATTAAAGACACTACCGGAAAAGTAAATGACCATACCTTTATTACCGCAATGGGTCTACTTCGAGTAGGACTTGATACCATGCAGCTGGGAAGTAGCGATAGTGGTGGTATTCGTGAGAAACTGGACAGGATGTTAAGCGTATAAAGAAATGGCGAATAGCAGTAAAGACACTATTTATATAGACGTTGACGACGAGATTACCGCCATAATTGACAAGGTTAAAGCTTCTAGCGGTAAAGTTATCGCTCTGGTGCTCCCTAAGCGAGCAGCCGTACTGCAATCCGTTGTAAACATGAAGCTGCTTAAGCGTACGTCAGATAATGAGAAAAAGAGTCTGGTATTAATTACTTCTGAGGCCGGCTTGCTACCATTAGCCGGAGCAGTACGGATGCATGTCGCTAAGACTCTTTCGTCGGTTCCGGAAATACCTTCTCCTCCTAAACCCGTTCCCGAGTCGGAGACCGTTAACGAGGACATGAACCTTGACGATGAAGATGAGCCCGATCTGACCCAAAAAGCCGGCGCTGAATCTGTGACTGTCGGGGCACTCAGCGATGCGGCGGGCAAAAAACACACTAAACAAGAAAGCGACATAGAGTCACTGGACTTAGATGCCGAAGATGACAAGGCCAAGTCATCAAAATCCAAGTCAGGTAAAAAGAATAAACACCTTAAGGTGCCCAATTTTAACCGGTTTCGGGTGATTCTTTTACTAAGCATCATCGGTGTCGCCGCTATAGCGACCTTGCTAGTGTTCGCCTTAGCGATTTGGCCTAAGGCTATAATAAGCATTAAGACTAACGCTGCCAGCGTTAACACGCAGCTGAACCTTACTCTGGATACCGGCGCAAAGTCAGTAAATACATCAAGTATGGTCATACCCGCAACCCAGGTAAGCGAGCAAAAGACTTATACCCAGACAGTTAATACTACTGGACAAAAGAACGAGGGAGTTACGGCGAGCGGAACTGTAACGATGAGCGCTAACGACTGTGGTCCTAACTATAACTACGCCGGCAACCCGAGTACGTACACGGGCTTTACTATACCTGCAGGCACAAGCGTCAGCTATAACAATCTGACGTATTTAACCCAGAACGATACAAGCATGGTTAATTCAAACTATGACTTTAAAACCCAATGTTTTACCTATAAAGCATCCGGATCAACCAATATAGCCGCTCAGAGTCCCGGAGCTTCTTACAACGCCAGTATTTCGGGCGGTACTGTATCCGGGTTTCCGGGAGTAAGCGCAGACGGCTCGGCAAGCGGCGGAACAGATAATGTCGTTCAGGTTGTGGCTCAAGCGGATGTTACCACGGCAACATCTAAGATAAATACCCAAAACAGTGCCGCAGCCCAACAGAGCTTGGTTAATCAACTTAAGGGCCAGGGGCTATATCCAATTGACGTGACTTTTACCAAAAGCGCGCCTCAAATCAGCACCAGTCCGAATGTGGGTGATCAATCCAGTACCGTAACCGTAACCGAGACTATAACCTATACGATGATCGGGGCAAGCAAATCGGATATAGATAGCCTGGTAAATGCGGCCGTACGCTCCCAGACTTCTAAAAGCCAAAACATTATAAATAACGGTATTACCCAGAATGCATTCAAACAGGTCAGCGCTAGCGGCAACACCGATCAGGTATCACTTTCTGTGCTGGCACAAGTCGGACCTAATATATCCATTAGCGAGCTAAAAAAGGAAGTTGCCGGCAAGTCTCCTGATGCAGCAATTACCGCAATCAAACAGAATCCTGATGTGACTAGCGTTACAGTTAAGCTTAGCCCGTTCTGGGTGAGTTCAATACCCGGCTCAACATCTAAGATAACCATTAATGTCGCTAAGCCCAGCGGATCTTCCTGAGTTTAAACTTCATGAACCATAATACCTCCGTATTAGGCTTGGACATAGGCAAAGCTAGGGTAGGTGTAGCCAAGGCTATTTGGCCCGATGGTATTGCTTCTCCCTTTAGTGTTTTAGCTAACGATCCAAAGCTAATCGATAATCTAAGAGTTATTGTCGCCCAAGAAAATGTCACAATAATAGTAGCCGGGCTGCCAAGGTCGTTAAAAGGAGAGGATACTAACCAAACCCGCTATTCTAAAAAGCTTGCTGATGAATTGGGGGAGAAGCTCAAACTTAAAATATATTTTCAAGATGAAGCAGTAACTTCGCTAAAGGCGGAGGAGGAGTTAAAATCAACGGGCCGGGCTTATTCTAAGTCAGATATCGATGTTCTAAGCGCGGTCTATATACTGGAAGATTTTCTGAAGGATCATCAATCTAAGGGTACTGGTCTTGAGTAATAATAACCGAGGATTTCGCAGGATGCCTGCTAAGCTTTGGCTGATTGCTATAGTTGGACTGTTACTAGTAATAGGCGCAGTCGTAGGAATCAGGCAGTATTACTATAACGGACTTAAGCCGCTTAACGCTAACACCCGTACTGTCAGCTTTACAGTACCAAACGGGGCTACGGTATCGCAAATCGGTAATTTGCTTAGCTCAAAGGGCTTGATTCGTTCGTCTTGGGTGTTTGATTGGTATGTTCACAGTGCCAATTTAAATACTAAGCTTGAGGCTGGTACTTTTGCTCTTTCTCCAAGCTATAGCTTGGAGCGCATAGCCTCCATCATAGCCTCCGGGCAAGTGAGTGAGGGGAAAGTGACTATTTTGCCAGGCAAGACTATTATGCAAATCCAAAGCGCATTAGTTAATGACGGGTTTAGCGCGAGCGAGGTAAGCTCGGCTTTGAATCCCGCGAACTACAGTGGCCTGTCAATTATTTCCTATAAGCCGGCAAGTGTAGGGACACTTGAGGGCTTACTCTATCCGGATACTTTTGATAAAGCGACCTCCACGCTGCCCGGCCAAATTATTAGGGAATCATTAGCGGAGATGGGCCAGCACATAACGCCATCACTAAAGTCGGCATATGCAAGTGAAGGCCTGAGTGTCTATCAGGCCATAACCCTAGCTTCGATTATTCAGCAAGAGGTTAGTAAGCCATCGGATATGTCTCAGGTAGCTCAGGTTTTCATGACCAGACTATCCAGTGGCTCTCCTCTTGGGTCTGATGTGACAGCAAACTACGGTGCAATAGTTGCCGGCCAGTCACCTTCGCTCAGTTACGATTCGCCGTATAATACGCTGCTTCATACCGGTTTGCCGCCAACCCCTATAGGCAGCGTAAGCCAGACGGCCTTAAATGCGGTTGCCAACCCGGCGCATACACATTGGCTTTACTTTGTGACTGGAGATAACGGAATAACTTATTTTGAGAGTACTTTATCCCAGCACAATGCCGACACTGCTGCCTATTGCCACAAACTTTGTCAGGCTCCTTGAAGCTTTAATTTGGAGCACGCTTGAGGCATTTGCTAAAATTTACTTGTTGTAGGGTTTTTGGTTTCTAGTTCTGATACCCGCGACTTTTAAGGAGTAGTTAGCTATTAACAAAACTATTTCACGCAGTCTTAGTTTAGATGAGCCGTCTCTTGATATCGGTTCGGAAAAAAGCCTGCGGTTTTTAACCCGTATATTCCATGTTAGGCGCCGCCGTTTGGTTAAAATAGGCATTCTAATAGGAGATTTGATCCTGTTATTGTTGGTTATAGTGTTTATAATCAATGCGTCTCACGTGGGAGCTTCTTCGCAAGTTAGCGTTGCCGCCCCGTCCAGTACCAGTAATGTTGTTAACCCCTTAGATCAGCTTGCTTCTGCATCGATTGCTCTAACAGTAGCAAAACTAGATAATCTTCCCGAAACTACTGCAGTGGCTAACCAGGCCGACAGTGAATTTGCACTTCTATCGGTTGCTCCCTCAAACAATAGCGTAATCACTAAACCGCAGGTTGTGGCTACTGACTATGTATCCAATAAAGACATTAAAACCTATGTTGTTCAATCGGGAGATAGCATAGATTCTATAGCAAAAAAATTTAACTTATCTGCTAATAGCATTCTTTGGTCGAATAACATTGTTGGTAACTTTGTTTCGCCGGGAGTAAAACTATTGATTCCTCCCATAAACGGAATAGTATATACCGTAAAATCCGGAGATACTCCTTCCACTCTCGCCGCCAAGTTTAATGCCAACAGGTCTCTAATAGTTGCCTATAACGACGCGGAAATTAAGGGCATCTATCCGGGAGAGAGGATTATTATTCCGGGAGGCAGCGAGCAATCGGTCTACTCCGTATCCAACTATGGTTGGGGCTCTGTTCCCCTCTATGGCTACAACGGTTACGATTACGGTGAGTGTACTTATTGGGTAGCTGAATTAAGGGCAAAAGCGGGACATCCTTTACCTACAGACCTGGGAAATGCCGCAACTTGGGGAATCCGGGCACAAGCATTTGGCCTTCCGGTCGGCACTACTCCTGCAGTAGGCGCGGCTGTGGTTATGTCGACTATCGGTTATGGGCATGTAGCCTACGTCACCGCAGTCCACCCTAACGGCACCATAACCATTAGTGAGATGAACTTCTACGGATGGGACATAGTAGACTCCAGGGTAGTCTCCGGGGTCGGTCTGGTGTACATTTATTGATGCTAAGTAAAGCACTAAGATTAAGATATGGCCGGGAAATAGGTGCGAGGTAATACGGATTGAACTTTATAGATCAGGCTGAAGTAAAAGTAGTAGCCGGAAAAGGTGGTGACGGCCGCTTAAGCTTTCGCCATGAAAAATTTATTTCTAAGGGCGGACCTGATGGCGGAAATGGCGGAAATGGCGGCGATGTAATTTTGCTTGCCAGTAACAACCAAAACAGTCTGGCAGCGTTTAGACACAATAAAACGCTTAAAGCTGAATCTGGGCAGCCCGGAGGAAACAAAAAGAAGCACGGCAAAAGCGGGCAAGATCTGCTAATCAAAGTACCCATAGGTACAGAGGCTAAAGACGCCCTAGGCAAAGTCGTAGCCGACTTAACAGAAAATGGCCAGAGTGAGGTTGTGGCTCGGGGGGGCAAAGGCGGCTTTGGTAACGCTCACTTTGTCAGCTCAGTGAGGCAGGCACCAAATTTTGCCGAAAAGGGTGAGCCAGGGGAGAGCATTAACCTGAACTTAGAATTGAAGATGCTTGCAGATATAGGGCTGGTTGGCTTGCCGAATGCCGGAAAGTCTACACTGCTAGGAGCCATAAGCAATGCTCACCCTAAAATTGCCGATTACCCGTTTACTACGCTAAACCCATCAGTTGGCGTTGTGGATGTAGACCCAAAAAGCAGCTTATTATTTGCAGACATTCCAGGCCTGATTGAAGGGGCCGCAGAAGGAAAGGGTCTGGGACACGATTTCTTGCGCCATATAGAGCGTACTTCGGTTATTGTGCATGTGGTTGATGCTTATGGGGCCGATATAGCTAATAACTACAGAATCATCCGAAGTGAACTGGAAGCATATAGTAAACAGCTGGCTAAACGTCCGGAGATAGTTGTTATAAGTAAATGTGAGGGCTTAAGCGGTGAGCAATCTTCTGAGTTGCTGGACTGTCTAAGACCAGTAGTTAAACCTAGAAAAACCAAAATTTTACTTATATCTGCTAAAAGCGGGCTGGGCCTAAGGGAGCTTATACTGAGTGCAAAGTCTGTTAAGGATAGCGTGGATAGTGAACGAGAAACATCTAAGTCTGGGGAAGAAATATTTGAGTACCGTTTAACGGATAATTCGTCGTCTTGGACTGTAGAGAAAGACGGTAAACGTCGCTATATAGTTAAGGGAGAGTCGATTAAACACTTTGCTCAGCGGACGGATTTTAATAATGACCAGGCTATTGAAAGACTTCTGGACATTCTTAGAAAGAGAGGCGTAATCAACGCTTTAATAAAACAGGGGATCAAACCAGGAGACACCATAGATGTTGCCGGTAAAGGGACTATTGTCTTCTAAGCAATGAGCTCTACTTTATTCTTTTATGATCTGGAAACTTCCGGTTTACGTCCTGACTCGGCTCGAATCATGCAGTTTGCCGGGCAACGAGTAGACAGCGACCTGAATCCTGCAGGTGAGCCACTTAACTATCTCATAAGACTTAATGAAGACATATTACCGGACCCTGATGCTGTGCTAGTTCACGGAATTACACCCCAACAAACAATCACGGAGGGACTTAGTGAGTCGGAGTTTCTAAGCGAATTTTATTCCCACGTTGCTTTACCGGAAACCACCTTTGTCGGCTTTAACAACATTCGTTTTGACGATGAATTCATGCGCTATCTAAACTATCGAAATCTTTATGATCCGTTCGCTTGGAGTTGGGAACATAACAGTTCTCGCTGGGATCTGCTTGATGTTACTAGAATGACTCGCGCTCTTAGGCCGGAAGGAATTAACTGGCCAAATAAAGCGGGTAGTGGAGAGCCAATTAACAGGTTAGAGGAGCTTTCCCGCGCCAATAAGCTGCCTCATGTCTCTGCACATGATGCACTTTCCGATGTTAGCGCAACCCTGGCTTTAGCCAGACTCATTAAGAAAAACCAGCCTAAACTTTATAACTATCTGTTTAAAATGCGCCTAAAAGATCAAGCCTCTAAGCTTATAAGCAGCAGAGAACCTTTTATCTATACTTCCTCGCACTACCCCTCGCTCTGGCTGCATACGACCATAGTTGTTAAGGTAGCAAATCATCCGGGGCCAAACGCGTCTTTAGTCTATGATCTTAGATTTGACCCCACTCCCTGGATTAACAAAAGTGCCAAGCAGCTGGCAGACTCCTGGAGGTTTATAAAAGATCGAGGAGAAGACGATCCGCCGCTTCCGGTTAAGACAATTAAGTATAACCGTTGTCCTGCAATCGCTCCGTTAAGTGTTATGTTGGACAAGCAGACGCCTATAAGGCTGGGGCTTGAGATGGATAAGATAAACAAACACCTGGCTATCTTACAGGCAAAACCAGGCAAACACTTTGCTCAGGAGCTGCTTAAGGCTCTGGATATACTTGACAGCGAGCAGCGCCAGGATCAACAAAAACGTCGGTTGAGCCCGGACATGCAGCTGTACCAGAGCTTTTATTCAGACAAAGACCGGTCTCTTATTAAAGAAATGCACTTGCAGGAAAGTGCTGAGCAGGTGCGCCGGTTCAGAGAGCGCTTTACCGACCCTAGGCTGAAAAGCCTGTGCAGTCTATATATTGCCCGCAATTTCAAGTCACAACTGAACGATACCGAAAGAAAGGGCTGGGAAGAGTATCTGAATAAGCGATTGTTTTTTGGCAATGAAAACAGTCGCTTATCTATGTATTTTCAGCGAATTGATCAACTCTCTGAGTCTCACCCGAATACGCACGACCAGGTGTTGCTCGAAGATCTCAAGCTGTACGGGGAGTCCCTGCTCCCCTCCAGCTACTCCTGGGAATAATAATGCCAAACGTTTAGCTCCTGGCTCAAAAAACCTGGCGGCAGTTCGGATAAATTTCAAAGCAGCTTCTCTGCTGCGATTGTTGCCAAGGTAGATAATTGCGAGAGACAAAACAATAAATAAAATACACCAGAGCGTAAAGCCCATCTCTACACCTATATTTAAACCTAAGTTAATCAGGCCGTTCATAAAATTGGATGTCTCCCTAAAGCCTTGAGAATTTGGCAGTAGTATAGAACTTAGTTGCTACTAAGTCAATAAATAATATTAGTAATGTTTATATGCTTACATCGGGCTTTTTAGTAAAACCCTTTTACGTAAAAACAGTCTATGCTTCTTGACTATTAAGAACGGGCTTTGCCCGAAGGACCACTCTTTTAGTTAGATATTTTATGCCAATAAAGAAACCGGTGCCCAGGGCAGCCAGTAAGTAGCTAGTTGTTGAAGGGTGTTGTAAGCCTTCTGCAGCCGCTAGACTACCTGCTCCCGAAATAGCGGATACGCCAAGCGCTATTTTTAGACCGTAAGATATGCTTGATCTTATTTCTCGATCGGGATTCTGTTTTTCTTTTGCTATGTTTAGCGCAACCGTACCGGCAGCCAGCCCTATGAGCAGATCAGATATCATACCGGTTTTGACATCACTAACTCCCAGCTTGTCAGCCTTTCGTTGTGCCCATTCCAAGGGCTTTTGAAGTATCCCGGATCGCATTACACCTAGAGAACCAAGACTAATTAATTTATCCTTTGCCCAAACCAATGGCTTATGGGCAATTTCAGATTTTAGAAGGGGAACTGAGCCTACTACCCCTGCTGCCTCGCAAAGAAAAGTAGCTGCCGTAAAGGCTACGGCGCTTAATGAAGGGTTATGTAGGGATTCTTTTGCCACGGCAAAAACAGCAAAATTAGCCGGTGAAAGCTCCAGCGCTATGCCTCCAAGATACGCCGCCATAGCTAAACGTTTAGGTATATGGCTATTGGCTTCCGGAGTTAAATAGTTATTCTGGCTTATTTCCGGGTCGTTTTCAAAAGCTTGTTCTGTCATAAGTAATTAAACCTGGCATCCCAATAAAAGGTACTATGGCCATACCTCAACTGCAACCTGTGGTTTCTTTATGTCTTAATAATAGCACGAATAACACTTTAATTCTTTTAAGACAAGAGACGACTGATAACTCTTTATACGAATTGGTCTATAAATTACTTTTCTCAAGTTTACCCTTTGCTTATTTATGACATACCGGGTAAACCGAACAGTAGTCATAGACGGCTTTTTCGGCTATAATAGTCAGGTTTAATTAACGAGGACAATTGCTTAATATGGCCGAAGAGATTACGGTTCAGGGTGCTCGTGAGCATAATCTAAAAAACATCAACGTTACCCTTCCCAGGAACAAGTTGGTGGTCATTACTGGCCTATCCGGGTCGGGTAAGTCTTCCTTAGCTTTTGATACCATTTATGCTGAAGGCCAAAGACGTTACGTTGAGAGCCTGAGCGCATATGCCAGACAATTCTTAGGGCTAATGGAGAAGCCAGATGTGGATCAGATAGACGGCTTAAGCCCGGCTATTTCTATAGACCAGAAATCCACAAGCCGTAACCCGCGCTCTACGGTTGCAACAGTTACTGAGATTTATGATTACCTACGTTTGCTCTACGCCAGAATAGGCATACCGCACTGCCCAATCGACGGGACTCCCGTAGAAAAACGCACCATTGAAGGTATATTGCAGCAAATAACCGAATCCTCTGAAGAACAGCGAATTATTGTCCTAGCCCCTATAGTCATCGATAAGAAAGGCGCGTTTGAGCATATACCTGAACAGTATTTGCGGGCTGGGTTTGCCCGAGCGCGAGTTGATGGTGTGGTTTATGCTCTGGACGAATTCCCGGCTTTGGATAAGAACCTCAGGCATAATATTGAAATTGTAGTTGACCGGTTAGTAAACGATAAGGATAGTCGTGGCCGTTTAGTTCAAAGTGTAGAGCAGGCTCTGGATCTGACCGAGGGCAATGTATATATCCTAAAAGCTGATAATAACGAAGTCTTAACCTATAGTCTGCGCTATGCGTGCTCTAAACATCCTGACGTAATTATTCCCGAGCTTGAGCCGAGGACCTTCAGTTTTAATGCACCGCATGGTGCCTGTCCGGTATGTACCGGTATAGGATCGAGAATGGAAGTCGATCCCGATCTGGTAATTCCTAACGGCAATCTAACTATCGCTGAAGGAGCGATCCGGCCGTACAACCGGATTAATGTAGACAACTGGTATATGAAAAAGCTTGAAGCGGTAGCCGCCAAACATAACTTCTCTTTACATGTACCCACCGGAGAGTTAAGCGAGCAGCAGCTCAAGCTGATTCTTTATGGAACCGGTGAGCAAACGTACAGACTCCAACTATCATCGGGACACAGCTTCGCAACTACCTATGAAGGAGTTATTCCCAATCTGGAACGCCGTCATCGCGAAACAGAGAGTGATTTTATTCGCAGGGATATTGAACGATTCATGAAAGAACGACCGTGTTATAAGTGTAATGGCTTACGCCTTAAACCCGAGGTGCTTGCCATAACCGTAAACGATGCTTCAATTATGGACGTTTGTCAGCGGTCAATTAGTGACGCTTATATTTGGGTCAGTAAACTCAAACTGAATTCTACTGAAATGCATATTGCTAAAATGATCCTAAAGGAGATATCCGCAAGATTACAGTTTTTGATCGATGTAGGACTGGACTATCTTACGCTGCTTAGAAGTGCTACCACTTTAAGTGGTGGTGAGGCGCAACGAATTCGCCTGGCAACTCAAATAGGGTCAGGCCTGATGGGCGTACTCTATGTACTTGACGAACCAAGTATAGGGTTGCACCAAAGGGATAACGGACGCCTGATTGAGACGCTTAAACATTTAAGAAGTTTGGGTAACTCGGTAATCGTTGTCGAGCACGATGAAGAAACTATCCGCAGTGCCGATTGGCTTTTAGATATTGGTCCCGGAGCCGGTATTCATGGCGGCCATGTAGTAGCCGAAGGCAGTCCCGAATATGTAGAAAAACAGGGCAAGGGTATAACGGCGGATTATTTATCTCATAAGAAACAGATTCCAACTCCTAAAACTAGGCGAAAAGGTAACGGCAAGCAACTAATCATTAAGGGCGCTAAAGAAAACAATCTGAAGAATATAGATGTGCCTATTCCGCTTGGTAAACTGGTGGTGGTCAGCGGCGTAAGCGGATCAGGCAAGTCATCGCTGATAAACGATATTCTGGCTCAGGAGCTTTTGGCTAGATTGAACCGCGCCAATACGGCTGTAGGCAAGCATGACGATATAGAAGGAATAAAGAATTTAGACAAAGCGGTAATTATTGATCAAAGTCCTATTGGCCGTACTCCGAGATCAAACCCGGCTACTTACACTGGATTATTTACGCCTATCAGGGAGTTGTTCGCGTCATTACCTGAAGCTAAGGTGTTAGGGTACGGAGCCGGTCGCTTCAGCTTTAATGTTAAAGGCGGGCGTTGTGAGAATTGCCGGGGAGACGGGATTATTAAGATCGAGATGCATTTTCTGCCGGACGTTTACGTACCCTGTGAAGTCTGTAAGGGAAAGCGCTACAACAAAGAAGCGATGGATGTTCACTATAAAGGCAAAAATATTAGCGAAGTGCTGTCGATGACCTGTGAGCAGGCTCTAGATTTCTTCGCCAACCAGCCGTCTATTAGCAGAAAGCTGCAAACTTTAGTTGATGTAGGGCTTGGGTATATAACTCTCGGACAGCCTGCTACCACTTTAAGCGGCGGCGAGGCTCAAAGGATTAAATTAGCCAGCGAACTAAGCCGGCGGGCAACCGGCCGTACGTTATATATACTTGACGAACCGACAACCGGGCTGCATATTGCCGATGTAGATAAATTGCTTAACATGCTGCACGCACTAGTTAACACCGGAAACAGCATGATTGTAATAGAGCATAATCTTGATGTTATTAAGAATGCCGATTATCTAATTGATATGGGCCCTGAAGGCGGAGATGCAGGCGGAACCGTGGTAGCGAGCGGTACACCGGAAGAAGTTGCCGCAAATAAAAACAGCTACACAGGGCAATTTCTAAAGCATATCTTAAAGTAATCTGCTAAAATGTAGTTAAGTAAAAGTTAGCGTTTTGTAAGCGAGGAAATTTTGAGCTATGGCCCAAGATGCAATTAATTTGACACTTGAATCGCGCAACGTTACCGGAAAAGCGGTAAAGCATTTGCGTAAAGCTGGAAAAGTACCGGCAGTTATTCATGATCATGGAAGACCTTCAATTATTGTCGAGGTTGACTTACTAAGTATGCAGCGTGTTTACCACCAAGCTGGTAAACACCACCCTCTAAATTTAAACGCCGGCGGCAAGAAATATACCGCGCTGATTAAGCATGTGGAATACGATCCGCGCAAAAACCTCTTGAGTCATGTAGTATTTAACGCCGTCGCTGCTGATCAACTTGTAGAAGCGGAAATTCCGATCGAGCCCAAGTACAAGGAAGGCAGTGAAGCATCGCCGGCGGAGAGGTCGGGCTTGATTGTGCTAACTAATCTGGAGGCTGTTGAAGTTGAAGCATTGCCCAAAGATCTGCCCGACGTTATCTATTATGATGCGGAGAAGCTAGTTGAAATTGGTGATCAGGTTTCGGTTGCCGACCTTATCCTGCCCGCCAATGTAGAAGTTAAAACTGAGTTAGGCCACTCAGTAGCCACCGTTTACGAACCAAGTGCCCTTGCTGCCAAGAACGAGTCTGCGGGAGGTGCCGCGGAAGAGCTTGAGATATCTGAGGAAGAAGAAGCTGCAGAGGGACAAAGCGAAGGCGACAAAGCGAAGACCGAGGCAGAAGCTGAAAATAAGCAGTAGCCACTAGAGAAAAACCATAGTTGCCCTCATAAGGTGTAACAAACTATACTCAAAAGGCTATTGTTTAAGTGAGCGTTGATCTATGGAAGAAAGTCATTCAATATTCCCCGGTCCTGAAGACGATTCCGCCGAAGAAGAGGAAGAAGATAAAACTAAAATAAAACTGCCTTCTCTCATGAGCCTTATAGGCCGTGAGCGTGAGACTAAAGACCGTCCTAAGGAAGAAGACAAAGAACGGGCGGGAGAAGCTATTGCTCATTCATTACTTTCAAAAATAAACAACGCTAGGGATACCGAGACAGCTGAGCATGAGGACGAAGCATTACCCGGCAAAGATCATGAAGAAATATCTGAGGCCCAGGGACTAACTCCGGAAGAGGAGGCATATATTAATGTGTCGATCGCTGAAGAGCATTTGCAAAATCCGGTTACCGAGGGTCCTCCCAGCCCGCCGGTTACGGAGTTCCTGGATAAAATAATTGATGGCATTGACCCGGATGAGGCGTTTGCTGCCACCAGCAGTTCTATTGCTTGGGAGATTATCCCTGAAGAACCTCAAGATGAGGGTGATCAGGTAGTAACCGCAGATGCGGAGACTCTAACTCCAGGAGAGTCTGTTTCTATAAGCGAGCATGATGATTCGGAATCAGGAACTGAAACCGATGTCGAGGTTGACGAGCGTGACGAAAATGGAATGCTTACACTTCCTGCGCCGGCAGTTAATCCGCTCGAACAGTCCGTCTATGCCAGTACTGTAGCAAAAGAGGCGGCCTCCGGGCAAGAATCTAAAAGGCAAGAACCGCGGCGGGAAGAACCGTCTCATATTGCCAAGGTTATAACTAAGTCCTTGATTGAAAAGCGGAACCGCAGAAAGACGATGAAGTCAAAAGAAAACACAACTAAAGCTAACAACGAGCGCAAAAACGCTAAACAGATAACCCGGAGAGTGACACAAATAGAGGGGGGCTTAACTAGACAGGAAAACACCCTTCAGCACTTAAGTCAAACTCAGGCCAAATCTCCCGAGAATGTAATTAAACTCCCAGAGCCCAATAGCCAGCAGGAGCAGTTCTCGCAAGCCGGTCGAGTTAAAAGATCCCCTAATATGGAAAGCCGACTTAATCTAAGCAAGCCTAATCGTGCTAACCAAATCGGCAAAGTGCTAGTCGATCAAGAAGGTGCTGTTTTAGGTTCATCGCTTAAACCACCGGAGACCAGTATCCGGCAAGATCGATCCGCACAAGTTGAACGAATACAGGTAACCCCTAATATGGAAAGCCGACTTAATCTAAGCAAGCCTAATCGTGCTAACCAAATCGGCAAAGTGCTAGTCGATCAAGAGAGAGCGTCAAGCAAACGCATTGAACACAACCAAGAAGATACCGAGAATTCTACTGATTATACTCCGGACCGGGTTAAAACAATGCTGCGCCCTGATTTGTTAAAGCTAAGTGACAAAATAAATGTTGAGGGAGCCTCACTAAGACACATGTTCGACAATCATTTGTTTGGCGAAGGAGCGTTGCGCCGTCTGGTTGAAGCGCACTTACTCGGCAAAGAACTTCTACCCCTTGTTAAGCATGAAATTATAGAAAAACAGATAGATTTTGAGCGATACCCGGGGCTTAGAGATAAACAAATAGGTCATTATTCGGATACTGACCTTTCAGGGGCTAGGCCGACCAAACGTTCCAGATTATCTGCAAGAAAACAAAATGAGGCCAAAGACTCTAAAAGAATTGCTAATATTAATATTAAGCTAGATAATTTGCAACATAAGCCGCAGCACGGGGGCGTATTCGGCGCCACTATAGCGGTTACAATAACAGTTATTATTGTAATAATAATATATCTTCTGTTTAGATAGGGGTTTATAAAGAAGCTGTATATGCAAAAGATTATTCTATTCTATATTTTTACACCGGTTCAAGATCCGGAAGCAATAATGCTGTGGCAGCGATCTCTTGCCCAAGGCCTAAACTTAAGGGGCAGAGT
>JAJZNT010000019.1 GCA_021811685.1 bacterium | reverse complement strand
CCTGTTCTAACAGCAGCTCAACTAACTCTAGCAGTGTAGGTAGTACCCCATCATCTACTAGCTCCAGTACTACTAGCTCTACCAGCTCTAGTGCTAAGAAGCCGTAGGAATCTTAGGGATATCTGAACTAAAAGATTTTACAAGTTCTAAGGCGTAAGCCGGTTAATGTCACGCGGAAAGAGTATAGCCTCTTTAATATTGCCTAGTCCGATGACTTTCTCGACCAAACGGTCCACACCGAAGCCGCAACCGCCGTGTGGGGGCAATCCGTATTTAAAGGCCTGGGAATAAAACATATAAGCGGGGTCATCGGCTTTGATGCCGGCAGCCTGCATTTGGCTGACTAAGGTGTCATAGCGGTGTTCACGCTGCGGACAAGTTGCCAGCTCCAACCCGCGGAACAAAAGATCCGCGCTATAAACCGTAGCTTCATCTTTAGCCATGTGGTAAAACTTCATCTTAGAGCGCGGCAAGTCGGTAGCAAAAACCGCTTCACAACCGTCATGTTCTTTGGCGTATTCACAGATCCAACGCTCTTCATCCGGGGTTAAATCGATCTCCGAAGAGGTGTCAACATTATTAGCTTTCCCGTACAGCTCGTGTATCCGGCTCATGCTGTAGCGGGGAAACTGCGGTTTAAGTACCGGCTCTGGGGCTTTAAGCTCGTTTAGAAGATCCGCATGCTCTTTCCAGGCTTTAGTTATTACAAAATAAAGCAGCTCCTGGATCATGCTCAGTACTTCGTCATGGTCCTTAATAAAGGCCATCTCAATATCCAGCATGGTAACTTCCGAAACGTGTCTGGTGGTAGCACTGGGTTCGGCGCGAAATGCCGGCCCGATCTCAAAGACTCGTTCAAATACCCCTACCATTACCTGCTTATACAGCTGGGGGCTTTGCGCCAGAGAGGCGCTTTTACCGAAATAATCGAGTTTAAATACCTCTGCCCCGCCTTCGGCGGCGTTACCTACCAGTTTGGGTGAATTGATTTCTACGAAATCGTGGTCATAAAGAAACTCCCTGAGTAAACGTAGTAAAATTGACCGGACAAGAAAAACTTTGCTCTCATTTAGGTTTCTCAGCCCGATTGAGCGGTATTCAAATAAGGTATCCAGATTATCCGGCTTGTGGCTAAGCGGTTTATCGATTTCTATAAGCGGTTCGCTGCTAACTGGAACCATAACCTCCAGCTTAACGTCGTGCAGCTCTACTCCTCCCGGGGCCCTTGGCTCTTCTTTGGCCTGGCCTTCAATTGTCAATACTGTACCGGTATGTAAACCCCTTAATTTGTCTACTTCCTGCTTGTCCTTGATTACGGCTTGGGTAATTCCCCTGCGGTCACGCAGATTAATAAAGGTTAACCCTCCCAGCAGGCGTTTTTTATGCAGCCAGCCCTCTAAATGGACATTTTCGCCTATATGGTCTTTAAGCTCAGTCGATAAAACTCTCATTGTCCGACTACTACCTCCTCAAGCTCATCAGCTACAGCCTGCATAACTTCCTTAGGGTCCATTTTCTCTACATCAAACGATAACAGCGCCGCCAGGGCATCTTTCAGGGTAATTGACCCAACTAGCTCGCCTTCCGCATCATTAACTATAATTAACTGTCCGTCAATGTGCGCAAAGCGGATAAGTGCATCCTCAATCGGCAGATTCCTGTCTATATATTCAACTTCCGGATTCATGAAGTCCTTGACCCGGCCTTCGCTGTGCAGCTCAACGGCGTTTTTACTGAGTACGCCTGCAACTTCTTTGCTATTCTTATGCTTAAGTACGATGAAGGCGGTTTGACGGGAACGGTGTAATTCATCGAGCAACTTAGGCCCGATTAAATCATTCTCAAGTAGGGTTGTTGAGGCCTTAAGCGGCCTGTAGTAATCTTCAACTTTAGCCGCATCAAAGGCGATAACCTTACTGATCCGCTCCAGCTGTTTTGCCGATATCCTATTATCTGATTGGCGTGCCTGGTAGCGTAAAAAGGTCCGTAAATCCTCATTTTCAAATAACAGAGTATGTCTCGGCTGATAGCGCTCCTGCAGCTTTTCAAGGTGCTTAATTAACGGGTAGCTCCAGTGCAGGAACCAAGAAAACGCCGGAGCAGATAGCTGCGCCAAACGGCGGCTGGCGGCAGACACCTTACTGTTGGGTATCCAGGAAAAGGCCAGCCACAGCCAGATTACCGCTGCGCTGACTCCCATCCAAAGCGGCAACTTATGGTTCAATAGAGCAACCGCCGCAGCGGATAAGGTAGCCAGCATCAACCAAAGCAGACCCCTAAAAGCCGGGTAAGACACCGCGGGGTAAATTGTCTTAGCAAAGGCATCGCCCCTATTCGCCAGACGTTTAAGCTCATAGATCGGTAAGTTAAAGTAGGCTTTTCTAAGCAGCAAAACCATAAATGCCAATAGCAAACACAGGCCGGCGGCTATAAAATCTGTCATTCTTCAATCTTAGCACTTTTACCATCGCTACAGCGCAATTTGCTATACTAAGTTAATCATTTAAACTACTAGTTTTTAGGAGAGCTAAATTGAGTAAAGCCTTTTGGGGAGTTATAGCCGGAATAGTCGTAATTTTTGGTCTGGTATTTGCCTTAACGCGAAATAACGGGAATAACGCAAACAGCGCCAGCAGTTCAAATGGATCATACAACGTTGAGGGACAAGGCAAGGCGGGAGTCAAACTAACCGAATACGGAGATTTTGAATGTCCTTACTGTGAAGAGTACTACCCTATTGTTAAGCAGGTTGTCAGTGACGAGTTCAGCAACATCACCTTCCAGTTTATTAACTTTCCCCTGACATCTATTCACCCTAATGCCTTTGCCGGTGCCCGCGCCGCCGAAGCGGCCGCCTTGATGGGCAAGTTCTGGCAGATGCACGATGCTCTTTATACCTCGGCTAACTGGCAGCAGTGGAGCACTTCTTCTGATCCTATACCCTACTTCAAGCAATACGCTCAGAGCCTGGGATTAAACATTAATACTTTTATGTCGGACTTTAACTCCAACAAAGTAAACAGCATAGTGGAAGCCGACATCGCTAAAGCTAACAAATTAAACCTTAACGGAACTCCAACCTTCTTTCTCGATGGTAAACAAATATCTGTTGCGCCTCAGGTAAGCGCTTTTGAAAAGCTTATAAACCAGGCTATTGCCAATAATGGCAAGGTTAATAACACTTCTAGCGGCACTACGTCTCAAACTAAGAAGTAACTAGGGCAATACTAATAGTATATAAATTGCTGCCAGCTGGGGCGGCGTACCTTCACTTCAACCGTTTGTGCTTCCGGATTATCGGCTTTTACTGGTATAGACATTTCTTTTATCCCTTTCCTTTTGTTTTTTATAGAGACCTTTGGGTATTACCCAATTGATAGTTATATTTATTTTGTTGTTTTTATCTTTCTTTCAAGAAGCTTTTTAAGACTTTCTTGTATCAGATTAGCCAGAATTGTAGCTATAGTTAACTCCTATGTCAAGGAGTTAATTTGTGTACTCAGTCATTTTTTGCTATTTATGATGCTAACCCTTTAAAAACATTAGGATTTTAGGCCTGAACAAATAATAATCATGCCCGTTTTTAGGCTAGTGATACGTATAGCCAATTCTGGTTACTATACTTGCGCACGCTGGGCAAGATGCCTTCTGTCTCCTCTTGTCTCCTGAGAGCCTCTCGGACCTTTGTAGAGGAAACACTCGGGGCTAAGCTATCAATCAGATGGATGTCCAAAGGCTTTTGCGGCAGCTCTTTAATCCAATCTTGTACTCTATCTTGATCACCTTCCCTTATACCGATTACCAGCTCCGACGATTTGAGCAGCTTATCTACCTTGGGCCAATTCTTTAGATTAGCCAGGGAATCCGAACCCATTAAGAATACAAGGGTAGAGCCGTTGAACCGATTTGTTAGTTTCGGCAAAGTATTCTCTACGCTAAAGCTGACTGCATTATCTTCAATAAGCCCTAACTGTTTATGGGGCTTAATCGCCTGGCGGATCATAGCCACGCGGTGAGCGTAGTGAGTAACGTCAGTCTTATTTGGGCGAAAGCGCTCGGGTAAAAAATATACCTTGTTTAGCTTTGCGTCCTTGAGTGATTGAAGCGCAAAGCTGATATGCCCCGCATGAACAGGGTTGTATGTGCCGCTGTAGATACCGATCCTCCGGCTCATAATGCTTCCGGACCTCCTTCGCAGCATTTAGTGGGCAGATGACACTGAGGGCAGACATAGTGTCCGTGAACCGGCTTTAGGGGATACGCGCCGCAGTTATCGCAAATTAAATATGGTGAGCAGATTGGCTCGTCGGCTTTAGTTTGAATATCTTTTTCCTGTGCCATATAACAATTGTATCTCACGTAGACTTATCCGAAACTGAGTATTTAGAGCCGTAGGCCTAGAGCACCCCTGAAGGTATAACGCTGATGAATAAACTACACCATTCATAAGCGGAGTGGAGTGATATATTAAATATTACTTTAACAATAAAAAGCTGGAAGCCGGTGAAAATCCGGCACTGTGCCGCAACGGTAAGTCGCTTTTTAAGCGAACAAGTCCGATACAGCCTAAAAAATCTCCCGAGCAGGAGTGTTCCTATAAGACAGTTTAACCCTTGCTTGGAAGAGCGAGGGTATTTTTATGATTGTTTCCGGCGAAACAATTAATCACCATATAGAAGAGAATGAGGTAAATAGGTACCTATACGAATATGACAATATATCGACGTGGCTGGCCGAGACGCTTGACGGTAATATGCGGACCAGCTTTGAGTTTAGTTTTTACGGAAATGAGTTATACGGACACGATGGCACACGACTAGGGAAAGTCTTTTACGATTCGCTAAGTGAAGCAGAAAGGATTGCACGCGAGCGCCCCAACTTGGCTTTTCAGCTTCGCCGGGCGCATATAGAAGAGCAGGAGTACCAGGATATGCTCAAAATGGGCCGAGGCGAACTTCCCAATACCATGATTGTTGTCTCAGACTTCCCGCCAGAACTGATGGACGCAAAAGAAGATGTAGGTGGTTATAACGTAAGCCGAAAACAAACAATGCTTAGAGTCATTTATCTTAGGCCTGACGGCCGGCTGGTTATGACTTCGCAGAGCCTAGATCTTTCTGACCCTTACGCGCTTGATGCTATATACGACTATTTTGGCATTAAGCCTCAGCCGGGCGAGCGTTTAGGGCAGAGAATTTATACTAAGCTCCAAGCAGAAGACCAGCCGTACATTATAGATAAGCTCATGGGCGTATATGACCGAACCTTGTCTGAGCGTTACGGCGGCAATTGGCAAGCCGGACGTAAAGGTCAAAACACAAGCAACACTTATGACTTTGTTCTGCGCCAACACGACTTACTGGATATGTTTGTGATGACTAGGTTAAATAACCCGTCTGCTGCTGAGGAAATGCTCTATAATCTGGCGGCAGCTATTGAGCGGCGCAAGACCTCAGAAGAAACACCCCACCACTCAGCTCTCCTATATTCTAACCTTAGCCAAGGCTATGCTATGACAGATGCGCTGCAATACGAGCTTATGATTGCGGGCAGTAACGCACGGGCCAACGGGCGAAGCTACAGCGGTTGCGGAGCGAGCTTATCCGGTGGAGGTGAAATGGGCACTCTAGAACAGTTACATCAGCTAGGATACGGAAATAAACTTAAGGATAAAGATGAGTACAAGTTTGATAAAAAGACTTTTTGCCGTATCT
This sequence comes from bacterium, assembly GCA_021811685.1. Classification (GTDB taxonomy): domain Bacteria; phylum Patescibacteriota; class Saccharimonadia; order Saccharimonadales; family UBA4665; genus JAJZWH01. The sequence goes on along the minus strand of JAJZNT010000019.1, from coordinate 25,683 downwards.
GTCAAGATCCTCCAAAGCCAAACGATAAGCCTAAAATGTGCGGTCCGTGCAATATCTGCAGGGCTTGTGATCCAAATGCCAGCAAAATCTAAGCCTGTTTTAACTTCTGCAGTCTAGGCTGAAAGCTTAGAGCGGCTCCTTCAAGCCCCAGTACCTTAAGAGCCCCGACTAAGACAAACAAGTTATCTATATCCTGCTTTGCTGGGGTTGCAGATTGCTCTGCTTGTCTGAACAGATATTCAACTTTATCTACCAGCCACTTCTCCTGATTAGTAGTTACTTCGTTTGTTAGCAGCGGTTTGTCTGAGGTTTGTCCTACCACTTCCAGCGATCTTGCAGAACGGTCTCTTTTACGTAAGTGCCCGCGCTTAATAAGGCTGTTAACATGCAAGGCAACAGTAGCAACCGAGTTGTAGTTAAGGCCCCTCATAATTTCCCTATAGCTAGGGCTGTATCCGTGTTCACTAATAAAGTCTCCAATAAACGTCAGGAGTTCACGCTGTTTCTTTGTAGGCCTGATTGGCGTAGTGTTTGATTCAGACATATTTTCCATTAAGTGTTCACTGGTTTTATCGAATCAACTGCTCTAAGAAAGGATTCGACAGTTACTTCAGCCTTTTTATCTCTAAGATAGTCCAAAACTCGGCAGTCTCCTTCGGAATAAGAGTAGTCATAAACCTGGTCATACCTTGGAATAAACCAAAGACCGCCGCTACAGTTATTGCCTGCAGTAATTAGCATATCGCCAATTCTACGCCACAACCCTTGCCGGGCATGACTAGGGGTTTGTTGCTCAAAAGAAGACTGCTCCATATTTTTAGAACCTTACGCCTTTATCTTAGCGAGCGTCGGCTTATCTTCCGGAAGCACCATGGCTAAGCCTGCCAGCCCCCACCAGATATATGACAGTGTATCATCGGTCCAGGCAAGAGTTAAGAGGTTGACAAAAGTTATACCGATTAGCGAAGCAAGCAAAGTTAAGGCAAACGGCGAATTCCGGCGCTTATAAAGCATCCATCCCAGCAGCCCGTTTATGCCTATAAATAAGATTAGCCCAAGCCACCCAGACTCTTCCCCGACCTCCAAGAAGTAATTCTCGGGAATACGGGCCGGCAGCCGGTGATTATATACGCTGCCCGGGCCTGAAGTACCGGCTCCCTCCCCGAACGGTTGACTGCTAACCTGCTGTAATCCCTGCGATAGCGCGCTTAGATGAGCCTGATCTGAACCGATAGTTTTTGATCCGGTTTGGGTATGAAAAATGATGTTTTGGAAGCGCTTACTGCTGCCAAGCAACGCGAATGCTCCGACAAGACACAGCACAATTACCACCGCAGCGATTGTTAAGGGCTTTTTATACTTATTTAGCCTTTCCCTGTTTAGTAAAATTACTCCTATACTTAAGCAGGCCAAAACCGCACCAAGCCAGGCCCCCCTGGAATAACTGCCGTAAAGCACCACGCCCGCACCGATTAATAATAGGATTTTTAATAAGCGCAGCCGCTTAGGAAATCTGATTAAAGAAACGACAATAGCGGTTATGGGCAGAATTAGGTAGGCTCCTAGAGGATCGGGCCCTCTAAGGGTGGATAAGATGCGTATGTAGTGCGCATTACTGTTGATTGTCAAATAGGGAGGGATTGTTTTTGCCGCACTATAGCCGAAATGGACTAAAACGTTATTGGGAAGAATGCTCATCTGCAAAAGTCCAAACCCGACTACAATTATTGCCGGCCATAAAATTAGCTGCTGCCAGTAGTTATTCAGACTTTTTGCTTTTAATGCAGCGGCCCAGCAGATAATAAAGAAAGCCAGAAAGCGCAGATCATCAAGCAGACCATAAGCTAAAGCCTCGGTGCTTACCTTATGCTCCCCGTAGGATAAGAAGCCGACTATTAGATCCAGTGCAACATAGGCAAAAATAATCCAGGTAAGCTTCTGGCTCCATATTGCTTTTCTGACTTTGTGATCTGTTGCTAGCCAGACTATTACAACCAGACCGCAACCTAAAACCAGAAATTCCTTCCAAAGCCTGACTAAAGTATAGTGCCCAAAATTAGAGGCTATCCACACCGTAAGAAATGCGTGGAACGGAAGAAGCAGGATAATAACGGCAATTATGCCGAGCACTATAGTAGTAAGCCTGGATTTAGGCGCCAAAGCCTTCATTTATGGTTATTATAGCGGTTCTTAATAAAAATTAAGGAAATTTATTCGGTCGTACTAATGGCCAGCAAACAGCTTGTCAATCAGCCGCTTAAGCCTCTACTTAAATATTTGCCGGGGGAGTAATAAAACTATTAAGAACGGGCGCGGACTTTGCATCGACCGCAGGCAGAGCTTGGAGATTAGCAACAAGAACAGATGAAATTATTGATATTGCATTAGAAGAAAATCTGCGCGGGCTCAGTAAATTCGGCTTAACTGCCAAGGTTGAGTAATCAGCCCTGGATATAAGCGTAGACCCGGGCTCTGAATCGTTCTTGCGGACTAAAATACCTGCCACTATACAAAGCACATCTTAACCATGTATCCTAGGGTTACCGGTTGATCTTCTATAGACGGAAGTTACTGGTCTACGATCAACCCTTAATTAGATGAAGAATAGCTCGTCTTTAGTTTTCAATGTCTTTCTAATCGTTGGCGATTTTTTAGCATTGGTGGGAGCTTTCTCGATCGCATATATTTTGCGTGTCAGCGTTAGCCATACGGCCATCTCTACGCCGATTACGGCTATAAATTACCTCGAGACCTTCCTCGCCCTGTTACCTTTTTTTATATTGTTTTTCGTGCTATTAGGTCTCTACACTCAAGAAGTATACGATCAAAAGTTTAAGGAAATTGGGCGTTTAAGCGTCGGGGTTTTTATTGGAATACTGTTCATTATTAGTTACGGCTATATCTTTAACGTTCCTATTTTCCCGGCGCGTCTGGTGATTGTCTACGGTTACGTCCTCGCTCTGTTTTTAATAGTTGTATTTCGTAATGCTACAAGGTGGGGCAGACGGATAATGTTTAGAAAAGGCAGGGGTATTAATAATGTGCTCATTGTCGGAGACACCAACATCAGCCGTGAACTGATTAATGTGCTTTCGCCCCCGGAGATTACCGGCTACAGGATACTAGGAGTGGTTGGCGGCGTTAAACATAGTCTGAAAACTTCTGCTCCTTACGCCCTGTTTGCCAGTTTTGAGCAAGCCTGCAGCAAAATAGGCAGCAGCATGCACACAATAATTCAAACCGAACTGTACAGCGACGAAGCAGAAAACAGCAGGATATTAGTATACGCTCAAGAAAACCATATAGCCTTCCGTTTCGTTCCGGGAAATAATGAGTTGTTTGTGGGCAATTTAGAAGCTGAAGTTTTTCACGGAATTCCGGTTATAGACGTTCACCAGACAGCGCTTATAGGTTGGGGGAGAATCGTTAAACGTGCTACAGATGTGATTCTTGGCTCTATAATTTTAGCATTGACTTCGCCCCTGCTGCTGGCGATAGCGGTAGTTATAAAGATCTTTGATAACGGCCCGATATTCTTCAGGCAAGTACGCCTGACCAGGTTCAACCAGGAATTCAAAGTATTCAAGTTCCGCACACTGCATATGAAATACAACGGTTTAACGCCTGAGGAAGGTTTCACAAAAATGGGTAAGCCCGAACTGATTAAGATCTTCCGTAAAAACGATTACATTAAAGATGACCCGCGTTTATCTAGAATTGGCTTGATCTTAAGAAAAACCTCTCTTGACGAATTGCCCCAGCTAATAAACGTAGTTAAGGGAGATATAAGCCTAGTAGGCCCAAGAGCGCTTATACCTATGGAGCTGGAACTTTACGCCAAGCGCAATACCATATTAAGCGTAAGGTCCGGGATTACCGGACTAGCTCAGGTATCCGGAAGGAAGAACTTATCTTTTGAAGAAAAACGCAAACTGGATATCTATTATGTTCAAAACTGGACTTTTTGGAGTGATCTGGTAATTCTGTTAAAGACCGTATGGGTAGTGCTAAGCCGTAAAGGTGCGGAATAATGACTAAAGGTCTAAAAGTAGCAATAGTTTGTGATTGGCTTATGGGCACCGGCGGAGCAGAAAAAGTGGTCTATGAATTACATAAGATGTTCCCGAAAGCTCCCATATATACCTCACAGTATGACGCCAGCCCTAAGGCCTGGTATGGCTTCAACTGGTTTGAAGATGCCGATGTGCGCACCACCAAACTTCAGAATCTGCCTAAGGCTCTGAGGAAATTCCTGCCGGTATGCCGGGCGTTCGTTTTCTCTAGGCTAGACTTGAGTGAATACGATTTAGTTATTTCGGCATCAGGTGCGGAAGCTAAAGCAGTACACACGGGGCCTAAAACGCTTCATATTTGTTACTGCCACTCCCCAACCCAGTACTATTGGTTTCGTTATGAGGAATACTTAAAGCACCCAGGGTTCCCCCGCGGAACTAACTGGCTTGCCAGGTTTGGTCTGAGGCTATTAGTGGCGCCTCTTAGAGTTTGGGACCGACGGGCAGCTAAGCAGCCGGATATAATGATTGCTAATTCTACTCATACTCAGGAGATGATTAACAAGTACTATCAGCGCGATTCGATTGTAATCCATCCTCCGGTAGATGTTGAGCGGTTTAAACTAAAAGGAGTTGCGCCCAGCCGTCACGGATTCGTAGTAGCCGGCAGACAAACCCCATATAAGCGAATCGATATAGCTGTAGAGGCTTGTTCTCAACTTAAATTGCCGCTTATTGTGATTGGTAACGGTCCGGATCATCGTAGGCTTGAAAAGCTGGCAGGACGCAACGTCACATTCCTGACCTCAGTAAGCGATGAAGACCTGCCGAAACACTTCAGCTCTTCGCTCGCCTTAATATTTCCTTCAAATACCGAAGATTTCGGCGTTACGGCAATCGAAGCCATGGCCGCAGGTACTCCGGTAATAGCCTACAGCAAGGGCGGACCCAGAGACTATATTAAGCCCAACAAGACCGGGCTATTCTTTGATAAACTCAGCGCCAAATCTCTGTCCAAGGTTTTAGAGGACTTTAATCCGAACAGGTTTGATGCAAAAGAGATAGCAAATTTTAGCAATAATTTCTCCTCAGATAAATTCGTAAAGAATATGAACAAACTAATCGATAAGAGTCTTAGAGAGTTTAAATAGCTCATGTGCGGAATCGTTGGTTACATCGGCAATAAAGAAGCTATCGATGTAGTATTAAACGGGTTGAGGGCTCTAGAATACCGGGGGTACGACTCTTCAGGAGTCGCATATATAGAAAGTAACGGTTCCGGCAGGGTCGTCAAGCAAGCCGGCAGAGTAGAGCACTTATTGCCTGGATTAGATCAAGAAAAATCTAAGATACATATAGCCATTGGTCACACCAGGTGGGCGACACACGGATTACCCAATACGCTTAATGCCCATCCTCATACCAACAGCGACGGATCGATCATGGTAGTTCATAACGGCATTATTGAAAATTACTTAGAGATTAAACGCGAACTAGCTAAAAACGGTTACAAGCTTATTACTCAAACCGACACCGAAGTTATTCCTCATTTAATTGATTACTACTTAAAACGCCTCGGATCATTTGAAGAAGCTATAACTGCAGCGTTAAACGACCTTAAGGGAGCTTACGCTGTGGCCGTACTGGCAACGGCTGAGCCGGAGAAAATATACGCGGCCAAGTTATCCAGCCCGTTAGTAATAGGAGTTGGCCGGCACAATGAATATATTTTGGCTTCAGACCCTAATGCGATCATGGAACACACTAAGAAAGTCGTATTTTTAGAAGACTACGATCTTGCTGTAATCAGTAAAGATAAGCTGTCTATTAAGGACTTGAGGAAAAATACCCTCAAGTCAGCCAAGGCAGAGCTACTGGATTACGACAGAGACAAATCTTCAAAGGGAGACTTTCCCAACTTCATGCTTAAAGAGATTTTCGAAGCCCCTCAGGCTATCAAGTCTGCAACTCTAGGACGGGTTCAGGCGGATAAGGGCATTGTAAAGCTTGGCGGGCTGGAAACCGTAACTACTCAACTAAAGCTGATTGACCGGATTGTAATCGTAGCCTGCGGCACTTCTTACTACGCCGGATTAGTAGGTGAGTACCTGATTGAGGAGCTGGCAGGAATCCCCGTAGAAGTACAGCTAGCCAGCGAATTTAAATACCGCAGCGAACCGTTCTCCCGTTCAAGCGTTCTACTAGCCATATCTCAATCCGGAGAAACGGCCGACACTATAGCCGCTTTAAAGAAAGTTAAGGACTACGGCTGTTTGCGCCTGGGCATAGTTAATGCCGCCGGCAGCACTATAACCAGACTAACGGACGCCGGAGTCTATTGTCATGCCGGGCCTGAGCAAGCTGTAGCTTCAACTAAAGCTTTTATTTCCCAAGTTACGGTTTTAACGCTCCTGGCGCTATACCTTTCTGACGGTACCAAGGGTTATAGAAATTTGCTTAAAGAGCTGGACTTATTGCCGGATAAGGTACAGGCCGTACTCGATCAGGCGGAAAAGATAAAAACAATTGCCCTTAAGTATAAAGACAGCAAAGATTTTATGTACATAGGCAGAGGATATGTTTATCCTTGCGCCCTTGAAGGTGCCCTTAAGCTTAAAGAGACGTCCTACATTCACGCCGAGGGATATGCTGCAGGCGAAATGAAGCACGGACCTCTGGCGTTAATAGACGAAGACTTCCCTACTTTGGCGATTGCAACTGACTCGCCACTTCTTGAAAAAACTTACTCCAATATTGAAGAGATAAGAGCCAGAAGCGGCCGGGTAGTTGCGCTGGCAACTGAGGGCAATAAAAAAATTGGTAAGCTGGTTAACGATGTTATCTACCTGCCAAAGACGCTTGAGATAACCCAGCCTATACTTAGTGTAGTAGCCATGCAGCTTTTCGCTTATTATATCGCCGAGAGTAAGGAACTAAACATAGATAAACCGAGAAATCTGGCAAAGTCCGTAACCGTAGAATAAAGACGCCCTTCGGTTTTCGCTTAAACAACGTGCAGTATGGCCTCTAATACAAAAGCGGTGTTTTGCCAGTCGGATACTTCCAGACTATCTATGCCCATTGCCTTTACTGGGTAATCGTTGCCCCCTTCCTTTAGCTTGTCTCCGAAGAAAAGGATGTCGGATTTCTTAAGTTTAAGCTGATCTATTAGTTTTTGCATGCCGTAAGCTTTGTCTATACCGCGCTTGGTTACATCAATTGTAGTGAGGCCGCCGGCGCGGACTTCAAACTCGGGCAACATCGGCGCAGCCATCGCCCTGATCTTTTCCTTTTTAGCTCCGTTTGGATCCCAAGCCTCTTTTTGTCTTACGCCTTCTTCGCCTAATACGTCTACTATGTCTTGGCCGAGAGCCGACCAGGATATCTGACTTCCCCGGTCTTCAATTTGCTCGCCGTAAGTTTTTGACCTGTCCAGCCGCAGATTATGCGTGACCGTATTTAAGGCCTTTATTATTTTGTCTTTTTGTCCCTCACTAAAGTCTTCAGCATAAACTTTATCCCACAGTTTTTTACTCGGAGAATACAAGAAGTAACGCGTGCCGCAGGTCGGCATTATATGTAGTTTAGTTAAGAGTTTATCTTCAATTTTCAAGTTAGAGATTAATTGAATATTGAACTGCTCAAATTTACCTCCGGATATTACACATATCTCAAAATAAGCAAGCAGTTCACCTAATAGTTCACTAATTCTATCCGGTACGGGAGACTTGCTGGGAGCCAGAGTGTTGTCCAGGTCAAAGGCTAATACTTTTTTCATTTTATTTATTACTCTTCTTTATAATCTTCTTGGAAATATCTCCTACTTTTTGCGATAAATCTTTTCTGGCAACCAACATGCCGTCCTTAGTATTAATGACGACACAACCGTCAAATCCTACAACCGCTAGGGGTTTATCTTCTAGGTTCTCAATGTAAGAGTTGCTAACTTCCTCTATTTCAACATTACCGTTAAGGTAATTGCCCTCTTCGTCGCAGTCAACCGCCTTAGCTAGATCGATAAACGACCCGAGATCCATCCAGTCAAAACTCGCTGGTACTACAAGCAAATCCTTTACTTTTTCTATAAGGGCGTAATCTATCGCTTCATTTTGCAGGCTAAGGTATACCTTATCAAAATTGTCTCCTGCAAGCCTTAACCTTTCGAAGCTCTGCATAAGCGCAGGAGAGTAGTTACTCATCTTTTGCTTAAATGTGTTGAGCGAACCCACAAAATAGCCGCAGTTCCATAAATAATTGCCGCTTTTTAGATATTCCTTTGCTGTAGCAAAATCCGGTTTTTCCTTAAATGAGCAGACTTTGTATACTAATCGGTCTTCATCTACTAAAGAGTCCTTCTCGATATAGCCGAACCCAGTTGCCGGATAGGTCGGCTCAACCCCTACTAGAACAATTTTGTGTTCTTTTGCTGACGCTTCTCTAGCCAGATTGAAACTATGAACAAAACCCTTATTATCCCTTATGAAGTGATCGGCATGGATAAAGGCAATCGGCTCGTCGCTACTGCATTTATCTGAAAGCGTTGCCATTGCTGCAATAATACAGCTGGCAGTACCCCTTCTCGCCGGCTCAACAATTAAATGCTCCTCATCTAGTTCGCTAAGCTGATTCCTGACTTCATCGGCATGACCGATTTCCGGCACCACATATATCTTATCCGTTAAGCGTTTAGCTCTGGAATATGTTGCCTGAAGGATAGACTCGTCATTACCGTTAACCTTTAGCAGGTGCTTCGGAAAGCTAGGAGTGGACAGCGGCCAAAGCCGAGTTCCCGCACCCCCGGCTATAATTACGACGATCATCACATAAATAATAGCAAACTATGCTACAAGTCTTGAATATGAGGCAGCTGTACTTTGTTTTCACTAACCACTTTGGGCTCGGGAGTGTGTTTCCAGACAATCAGTTTGTTGATAATGTAATTCCAGAATAAACCGCAAAAAGAGGCTAAAGCCAAAGACAGTAGGTGATTAAGGAATAAGGAGAAAACCGCAAAGAACAAAATCGTTATAAGTGAGCCTATGGAGTTACTGACTAGATATGTCCTGTAACGTGTAAAAAGTTTTCTTTTGTATGAAAGGGCTCTGTCTTTATAGGTCCATCGGTCATGAAAAATAAACGTAACATGAAGCGCTACGGCTGCTGCCAGGATTTCCGCTATAACTCGATTGAGGCCGTTTTTGGTTAACATCCATAAAACCGCATAGTTAAACACAAATCCCAGGCTGCCAATTAGAATATACCGCGCCGTTAATATTCTCTCTCTATATACCTTGCCAATAATGTTATTTGAGGCCTCTATCTTGTATTTAAACAGCATAAGGGTGCATTCTATGCCGTCTCTTGCGCCGATCTTTTTACCCTCTGCTTTATTGCGACCGCTATAGCTAATCGGCATCTCCACTATCTCTATATTTCTTAGTAGCAGTTTACTTATTAATTCCGGTGCGTAATTAAAGCCCTCCGAGGTTATATCCAAACTCTTTAAGAGCCTGGTTTTGACCAATTTATAACAAGTATGCATGTCGGATATGTTAGTTTTATAGAACTTGCGCAGTAACAAATTATAGAAACGGTTTGCATAATAATTAGCGAGCGGCATATTTTTAATTGTCCCGAGGAAACGGGATCCGTATACAACGTCAAGTTTATCTCCTAGGGCCCGGTTTAATAGTTTAGGTATAGACTCCGGGTCATATTCAAGATCCGCATCCTGGATAGTAAAATATGTACCTTTTGCATTGGCTAACCCGGTCTTTATTCCTGCCCCTTTACCACGATTTTTATCGTGACTTATATAGTTAAGTGAAACTTGGCTGTTACTGAATTTAGACGTAAATCTGGTAATTATTTCATCTGACTTGTCGCTCGAACCGTCATTCACAATAATTACCTCATATTTATCTATGGGCAATCTGGTTATTTTATTTAGAACTTGGCCTATGGTCTTCTCTTCGTTATACACCGGTAAAAGAATGGTTAGTTTGGGCTGATCGTTAGTGCGCTTACTCATTTCTGACTACCATCAGTGCATTCTTACCACCGACATTTCTAAAAAGCGGTTCTATAGTTTTGCTTATAGGAAAGAGGAGTCGGTCGTATATTTTGACCGACGATGGCGTAATCGTACCTTTTTTATTACTGCTTACTTTATAGGCTATCGAGGCCATGAAGCCTACCGGGTCACAATATCTTGCGTGCACAACCTCTACTCCTGCATCATTTGTAAGCTCTTTAAGCATGCTCAGGCTATATCTCCTATAGTGTCCGACCAATCTATCCATGGAAGAGAAAAGTATTTTCAGCGCCGGAACGTAAATAATTAAAATGCCTCCCTTTTTTAGATTTTTAGAAAGCTTCATAAATGCATCCCTATCGTTTTCTATATGTTCAAATACATTAAGCGCATAGATGAGGGATCGTATTTTTGTTTAATCTCCCCGATTGATTCATATACCTTATGACCCCTATCTTTGAGTTCCCTTTGCAACCTCTTGTCCGGCTCTAGACAGTCAACCATTGCACTGCACTCTTTTTGGATCATACCGGCATAAATACCTTTACCGGCACCAAAGTCTAAGACTTTAGTGTTATGTTTTGGGGATAAATATAGCAAAATGTTTTCAATAAGGTATTTGTTGTAATTTACCGCATGAGACATAGCCTCAAGGTTATCGCAACCCTTATAGGCAAATCCTTGTCTCTCCATAATATTAGTTAAAATTTTAGCATAGCTATGCGTCAAGAAATTGATCTTTTACTTTAGCATTTTGTGCACAATCTGTTATATTAATCCAGGAAGGCTTTCTTAAAGTTTAATCTAAAAAGGTGTCTAAATTGTTTGCCGGCAAGAAAATGGGTGTGCAGGCTTTTTTCGTACACCTTTTGCCTCTTATATTAGCTCTGATTACGGGTGCCCTAATTTCATACCTAGCGGGTCAAGACCAAAACTGGGATTTATTAAATTATCATTTTTATGACGCATTTGCCTTTTTAAACCACAGAGCTTATTTAGACTTCGCACCGGCAGGAATTCAAACTTTCAATAACCCCTTGGTCGACTTACTCCCCTACTTGTTTTTCTCCCACTTACCAACATACATTTCCGGAATGCTTTTAGGGGCAATTCAAGGTTTAAACTTGTGGCTAATATATGAGCTTTGCCTGTTAGTCCTTAAGCGATATATTAAATCCAATGCAATATACACTTTCTCGTTCCTAATTGCTTTCTTATCATTTTTTGCCGCCGGAAACTTAAGCGAAATGGGCAGCTCGATGGGTGATAACACAACGGGAATCTTTGTACTGTCGGGCTTATTGCTCTTGCTTTTAGTACACGTAAAAAACTACACCAAGAATAAAACTATGGCCATAAATTTCTTATCTTATGCATGTTTTGGTATAGCAGCTGGTCTTAAGCTTACCAATACTGTTTATTTAGTCGCAGCATTATGTGTTGAATTAATGAACTGGTCAGGCTTAATTGCGTTTCTGAAAAAGACCATTCTAAATCTTACGGGCTCATTAGTAGGAATAATTATTAGCTATGGGTTCTGGGGAATTTACCTATATGATCGTTTTGCTAATCCTATATTCCCTTTTTATAATCACCTTTTCAAGTCTAAGTACTACCCGCTTGTTAATTTTAGTGATCCGAGGTTCTTCCCGCACAGTTTCTTGCAGTGGGTTTTTTATCCTTTTTATTTTATGCACACTCAGCACTTAGCCGCAGAAGTTTTTTACCGTTATGATGGATTGGCTTTTGCCTATGCGTCAGTGCTTATTCTACTTTTTGCATTTTTATACAAAAAGGTCTTTATGAAAAATATGTACTTCAATATGGGGAAACCGCAGAGAATAGTTCTGTTTTTTATAACACTTGGATATATTCTTTGGCTTTTCGAGTTTTCAATTTACAGATATCTAATACCCCTAGAGCTACTATCCATACTGGTTGTTGTTATTGTATCTTTTGTGTTAATTAAAAGGGTGGGCTTAGTTATTGCTCTGTCTTTATTGTTGGGAATAGTTATTATAGCCACCGTTCGTCCTATGAATTGGGGTCGAGCGCCCTGGCAAAAGTCTTTATTTATCATAAAATTACCTTATGAGATACAGGACAGTTCTGTAATTTTAATGTCCTACAGCCAACCAGTCTCTTTTCTCGTTCCCTCGTTCCCGAAAAGTGTTCCTTCTATAAACATAGATAGCAGTTTATCTTCAGTAAACAACCCCCATACACCTACTCAACAATTTATTAGGTCAATGGTTAAAGGATACCTAAAATCTGATAAGACTTTTTACGCCATAGAAACATCACCCAACAAGCAAATTGAAGTTAAGGCTTTCGCTAAGTATGGGTTTACACCTTACTCTTGTAAACAGATTGGCACTAACGTAACGGCTGAAAATATTACTTTTTATCTCTGTAAAACGAAATACCTGTTACCTTAATAACAACTTTTATATTTATAGCTTATGCGGTTGTTATACAAAATACCATATACTAAATTAGTCAGTTTACTATAGAATAAAGTTAGTGAAAAAAAAGAAAAAAACACTTCTTATTACAATCTCTTTAATAATACTCGCATGTATTATTGGGACAGTAATATATTATGTGAACCCTAAAAAGTCTTCTACTCCACACTCGTCGTCAAGCAAAACCATTAATACACAGAAAAATAGCCCAAGCCCAACATCAAACAATCAAGCTCAACAGTCGCCTTCGACTGATAACTCTAATACTTCTAATGCCAGTGCTAACACTTCTGCTAAATCGGTATCAAGTGCAAGTCAGTCTAGCGGCACCCTTGAAGCTCCTTTTGGGCAATTCGTGAGTAACTATAGTCCTAGCTTAGGATCATATGAAGAGTCTGAGTGTGAAACCACGCCTGGAGCAAATTGCTATATAAAATTTATAAGCTCAAGCAATAAAACAATAACTCTTCAAACTAAAACTGTTAATGCTCAAGGAATTGATGGTTGGGGTTGGTCAGTTAGTAGCCAAATGGGTTTTAGTCCTGGAACTTGGAGTATTCAGGTTATTGCAAGCCTAAACGGCCAAGTAAAAACTTCCACTTCAACAATGAACGTTCAACAATGAAGAGTTACAAAAAAACAATAAAAAGACTTTCGGCCCTTTTGGGCGTTTTGCTGTTTGTTGTAGCCTTTTCTTTGGCTGTAGTCAGAAATACTAGTGCCTCTTTCTACGCCAGTAATCTGATGGACGATGGGATATTTGATAACTCCAACAGCATGACAGCTTCCCAGATAGATAGCTGGTTAAATACCAATTTCGGCAGCAGTAGTTGTATAAGTACCGACCACGGGTTCTCTGCACCTCAACCAATTGGCTATTCACCTACGGGGCCATCTTCAACCGGCGGGTTTAGTTATGGAAGCAACGTTTCAGCCGGAACCGTAATATACGACGCATCAAAGGCTTATGGACTAAACCCTCAAGTAATACTAGTAACACTTGAAAAAGAAGAGGGGCTTTTAGATGGAACCGGATACTATGGGTGTAGTACAACGGCTTACACGCAAGCGTTGGGCTATAATTGTCCTGATGGAGGATCAGTATATCAATACTCAGGGTTCGAACTATATAGCATAAATGGTGTAGCGGTAACATCAACGTCTCCTGGTGGTACGTGTGTAAACAACGCGGCTACTGCAGGATTCTCTAGACAAGTAGTTGTGGCTGCATGGCAGCTTAAGTTTGACCAAGAAAGGTCTGAGGGTAACGTTAACTGGAACGTGCAATTATCTAACTTCCCAAATAGTGGTGATGTTTGGGATAACTCCGATGATCCACCATCTTGTTATCCGTTCTTAATGACTCAGGGGACTTTTGAGAGGTCAACTAGTAGCAGTTATTGCCCGTCCGGTTCTTCTATCCCAGGTAATCAACCTGTTTATTACGATGGCTTAGCAACGATAGACGGATCTACGATTCAGTTAGATAATGGCGCCACCGCGGCGCTTTACGATTACACGCCTCATTTTTCTGGAAATGAGCATTTTGATAGTCTTTTTGAGCAATATTTTGGCGGAATTTACGCGTCGCCATATGTGGCCTCATACTATTCTGAATCGTCATACCCGCAACTTAGTCAGGGCCAACAGACGACTGTTTATATAAGTTATCAAAACCTTGGTACACAAACCTGGTATGACGATAACAGCTTAAGCAGCGCACCCGCTGGGACCGACCCAGTACACCTAGCTACAGGCAACCCACTTAATGTAGCAAGCCCCTTCAGTTCGGGATGGCCAAGCTCTAATAGGCCTGCCTTAAACTTTGCGGATGTTTACTTGTCTGACGGCATCACCTTAACCTCAAACCAGAATATCGTAGAGCCTGGACAAGTCGTAAAATTTAGTTTTATTGTTACGGACCCGCAATACTTAAATGCCGGAACTTACCAGGAATACTTTCAGCCTGTAGTTGAAGGCACTACTGGACTATTTAATAATCCCGGAACATTTTTAAATATTTCAGTTAGCCCCACACAAAGTGTTTCTGTGTATTCTCAAAGCTCAAATCCCACCGTTGCGCCATTAACAAAGTCTAGTGCTTTTCTGATGTTAACTAACACAGGAAATGTGCCTCTATACGATTCCACTAGCCTGAATAGTGCGCCGGCTGGAACCTATCCGGTACACCTAGCTACTTCAAATCCAATAAACAGTACTAGTTCATTTTCACAAGATTGGCCTTCCACTAGTAGAGCCTCCTATAATTTTGCTGCAGTTTACGATTCGGACGGAACAACCCTAGCTCCAAATCAGCACGTTGCGCAACCAGGACAAATAATAAAGTTTTCTTTTGACTTTATCCCTCCTCAACAATTCTCTGCAGGAAGTTATACGCAATACCTACAACCAATACTAGAAGGAACTCCGACAGGATATTTTCCAAATCTAAGTATTAACTGGACAATAACAGTTTCGTCGGCAGCTGTAATATCAGTAACCAATAACTCTTCAAATCTCAACTTAAGCTCTAACCAGCCCGGCACAGTATCAATAACCATAAACAATGTGGGTAACGTATCCACCGATAGTACTGGCTACATCACATCTTCAAGCGCTTTATTCCAAGCACCGACATGGCTTTCAAGTTCCGAAGTTATGGCCGTCCCCCAAGGATTATCACCAGGTCAATCTAGTACCTTAGATATACCAATAGTCTCTCCGGGTACAAGTGGTACGTTATTGTTTAATTGCGATTTTAGTGACAGCGGATCAATATTAGAAAAAGCCTATAATACAACTTGCCAGTCTACCATTTCTGTGGCTGCAGCTACTTACACGCTTCAATATGTCACCGAAGCATCAAGTCCATCAATTACTTACGGACAGACCGCTAACGTTTCCTTCCTATATAAAAATACGGGTAATCAACCTTGGTATGATGACTCGTCAATTGCTGGTGCTACTTGGCGAAACCCAAGTTTGGTACATTTAGCTACGGCTCACTCCTTAAATCGAATAAGTGGGTTCGATAATGGCTGGCCCGCACCCAATCGTCCAGCAACCTTATTCAGTGCCGTATTGAATTCAAATGGAACAGCAGCAAGCAATCAGCACATTGTCCAGCCTGGTCAAATTGCTGAATTTAGTTTTAATATAAGTCCCGAGTCCTGGGTTGGTGTAGGAGTTACTAGAGAGTTTTTCATGCCTATTGTTGAAGGATCGCCAAATGGTTATTTTAACGACCCGTGGACCTTTTTAGATATTAACGTATTGCCCTACACCTACTCTGCGTCTTACAGCTCAGAGTCAGATCCAACTTTAAGCCCCGGTCAACAGGCAGTAGTGTACATTGTTTATAAGAATACTGGAACGGGAACTTGGTATGATAATAATTCTATAGCATCCGCACCAAGCAATGTTAATACTTATCCCGTACATTTATCTACCTCTAACCCTCTTAACAGGTTAAGCTCATTCTCGGCTACATGGCCGTCGTCAAACAGAGCAGATGTCAATTTTTCTACTGTGTACGATACAAATGGCTATACCCCATCAGGCAATAATGATATTGTAAAGCCAGGTGAGTACGTAAAATTCCAATTTACGGTTTCGGTGCCAAGCGGCGAGTCTCCTGGAACTTATAACGAATACTTCCAGCCGATAGCAGAAGGAACCACAAGTGGACTATTCAATAATTCTTGGACTTTCTTGACCATAAACGTCACATAATAGATGATAAGACCCTACTTAGTGTTTTTGCTAGGCTTTTCCAAGAATGAGATGAGTATTCTTTGCTTATTCTCTGGCGCTTTTTAAAAGAGTTGTCCTTGTTAGAGTAGTACTTCAATCTTTCCATAAGTTCCCTACTATCAAAAGGCGATATTAGATCTGTTAGATCGGATATTTCCTTCATAGACGAAGTATTAGAAGCCACAACAGGAGTACCATATACTAATGATTCTGCAATAGGTAGTCCCCAACCCTCGTACTGTGATGGATAAACCGAAAATAAAGCGTTCTTATATAACCAGGATATCTCAGCGTCTGTTATGTTCGATATAATCTTAATTTTCTCTTTTACATCAGAATCGTGTTCTATGAAATAAACAATATTGTCTGTTAACCACCCTGGCTTCCCTATAATGATTGTGGGGGCTAATTCTACTCCCTCAGAGGCGGCAAGTTTATACGCATAATAAATTAGGGTATGATTTTTTCGAGCTTCGATTGTTCCTATACATATCCCAAAACCTTTATTGATATCTACTCCAATTTCAGGCTGTTTAAGTATTGCTGACGGGTTGTCGTCTCCTAATCTTATTACTTTAACTTGAGGGACCTTTAATCCCATCTCATTTGAGAATCTAAGTAAGTCGCTCTTTGTAGATTCTGATATTGGCAGCAATAAGTCAGCATAATAAACTGACTGGAAGATATACGGGGCATAACGATCCGTCAATCCTGGGCCAAAGGTGTGTTGTTGATAAATTGGAACCAGATCGTAAATTACTACTGCTAGTTTAAATCCTACTTTTTCTTTATATCCTGTTATATAGTTTATAAATTCTTGATGATCCCAAAGCCTTCCGGGAATTAAAATTATATCATTTGGCTCTAGTTTTACTTCTTGAATATTAATAGAGTTTTTGCTGCTTTTTGATTGTAACGCAAGCTTAGTTTTGTGTGTTAGATGAATCGTTTTACGTCCAACCCTTTTGATCGCTTCTTTGGTATTAGTGGGGATTTTCTGTCTTGTTTCTGCAGGTATTTTGAAGTAAATTGACGTAAGTTTACTTTTTAATTTGGAAGTCTCAATAGCCTCAATATTTCTTGGTTTTTCGTTCTGCGAAAAATAACTCTGATCTTCAAATTGTATAATATTTTGGGCAGGATTATAGCTACAAAGTAGCACCCTATCATCTACTTCTTTAAGTTCCTTAGCTAAGTTATATACAAGTCTTTGAACGCCAGTTAAATGACCGTCCCAGTTCTTAAGTTCCGTTATATCTATATATATGTGGCCACTCATAGTTCTTTCAGGGCTCCGACAATGGGTAATAATGTACTCTCCCACTTAAGACTGTCCAGCTTTGATATTTCTGTGTTAGAAAGTTGCAGCTTAGGTGACCTTAATAATAAACTTATTGAGTCTCTAAACTGAACTCCGTCTTTCGCAATTAATACGTTAGGATACTGTTTAAACTCCTCAAAAGAGCGCATAGCTATAGGTGTTGCAACTATCTTTTTACCAGACATAAGAGCCTCTGCTGTCTTTATATTTGATCCTCCGCCTTCGACTATAGGCAAAATTATCATGTCTGCAATATTTATAAAGGCTGCGAGCTTTTCTTCGCTTACCCTGCCAACAAATTCAACTCTAAGCGGTACGCAATATTGACGGTAGTCAACGGAGAATCTTTGTCTTATTAGTTCACTTACGCCACCAATTAAAAGGATTCTTGTATCGGGCTTAAGGAAGCCGATTTTCGAACCTATCATATCCATAAAGCCTGTTTCGTTGGGCGGATGAGCAGAACCTATAAACAAAATAAGTTTGTTAATGCCCTCTCCGGTGTATTCGTTTTTTAATTTTTCTGATAGTTTAGAATTTCTTATTAGCTCAGATGTACCATTTGGAGCACAAACAATATTTTTCGCTCCCCAGGACTGATATTTTTCGCTATCAGACTTCGTGCATGTAATAACAAGATTGGACACTCTTACTAGTTCTCGTTCAAGGCTAAATATGTCGTCTATAATCGCTTTTCGTTCCTCGTTATTTACCCCTGCCCCTTTAAGTATTTTATCCTTTAGATCGTACTCAATATTTTGAGAATTATATATTAATGGCTTCTTCCACCTTAGTTCTCGAAGAACTTCAGCTAAACCAAAGTACGGGAATACCTGTTCTATTTCAATTATGTCAGGATCAAATTCATTTATAAGTAATTTAACGCGACCCCTTACTTTTAAATCTGAATAAATTAACTTTCCTACGGACATATCGCTTGTAAGCGCAGAGGTTAAATTAAACTTTCTATCAATGTGTAGCGCAATATCGTGCTTTCCTGTTTTCGGGTAAAAGCTCCTGTCATACACACCAACATATCTAACTAAAAATCCGTTCGTCTTATACGTTTTTACTATGGCTTCGACTCTTTTCTGACCTCCATGTTGCGCATCTTCAATTGGGTAAGAACCGAATATTAGGATTTTCTTCATTGTATATTAGGTCCCGTCGGCTACTCTTTCTTTATGCGAAGAACTAGTGACTTCACGTAGTATTTTCCTTCTTAGTTTGTTATCTCCAACAAACTGAGCCTCAAGCTTCTCCCCGAGTATAATTGACAAGTTACTATGCGGAGTTATAATAACTGATCTTCTTAAACTTTTAGATTTAACGAAATCAGATATATCCTTACATTCTAGGAAGTACATAAAAATAAATGGGGGCGTTGTCTTGTTGTATGCATAATCCTCTAAAAGGTCACAGTAAACTGTTATTTTATCAAGGTTGCCGTTTCTAATTACTTCACCAGACACAAGCTTGTTTGTTTCAAGACTGTAGTCCTGTTCTACTAAAATTGACTGCGTAAAACTATTCTTCTTAGGTGCTGCTATTATGATACCTGGTAATGCTTTCAATAATCTATTTGCTGTTTCGTGCCAGGTAAACGTTTCTCTTATTTTGTTGTATGCTTTTAATTTATGCTCCCAATCTATGCCGACGAATGCATCCATTAATGCTCTTTGGATATCCTGTACATTCTTTGGATCAAAAAAATAGAACGCGCTTGAAGATATCTCTCTAAATACCGGTATATCTGAACATGCTACTTTTCGGCCATAATAGACAGCTTCTAATAGGGGTAATCCAAGGCCTTCGTCAATTGACGGAAAAATTATAAGCTCTGCGTTTTTATATAAACTGCGTAATTTATTCTCGGGTATATTCCCTGTGAGAACTATATTGCTTGAAAGCTGGTTCATTCTTTCAATATTTTCATCAGAATAGTAAGAAGTTATTATCAACCTTAACGAATCGCCAAATTGACTATTAAATTCGTCGAAGGCTTTAATGGCGCGAAGCATGTTCTTATGGGGTGAGTCTCCTCCGGGCAAAAGTACATACCTTCCCGAAAACAAAGGCGAATCTAGGTAATCGTTATGCTCAAGAAAGTGGGGTATTTCTGCTCCAGAAATATTGGTAACTTTATTTTCAGGAATTAAAAAATAATTATGCAGATCGTTTTTAACCGTTTTCGAAATTGCAAAAATGTGCTCGCATTTATAAATATATTTAAACCGTCTTGAATATTCCTCGGCTGGAAAATATCGATTAAAAATATTCCAGTGCTTGTAAGGGATAATGTCATAGAAAATACAGGTATTGATAGTCAAGGAGGGAAATGCAGGCTGATAGTCGAAGGTAAAAATTGAGCCATTGACAAATATACTACTTTGCAACTTGTTCTGTTCTATAAATTCGTCAAGTATTCTTGAGTTCCTTTCTTCTACCAGATCTGACATCCCTTTAGCAAACTGCAAGAAATATAAGTCTGCATCGGGAGCAATTTTCGATAATATCTTTCTGCATTCTCGTGTTAAAACCAAGTCTTTGTTAAATATTAATGTCAACTTAGGTCCTTCTTTTATTTTTGATAATCCCATTATTAAAGAAATAAGATATCTACCCATCCCCCTTTTCCAGGCGGAAGTCTGCAGTACTTGAGAATCAATTAGGATGTTCTGTTTCATTTTAATGCACCCCCAACAGGTAACTTCCGAATCTGTTTGCAATCGAGAATGATAAGCTTAAAGCTTTCAGCAAAATAATTTTTGGCTTAAAGTAAAGGAGTTTAGTGTCTATTTGTCCAGTCCGATTTTGATCAATCAGCTCTCTCTTAAGAACTTCACGTTTGTTTTCAACTATGGAATACAATAAACACTCACGGATCGATTCTCTAAGGCCCAGTAAGCTCCATTTGACTTTAGTCTTTGGGGGTATTGGTTCATTTTTATACACATGGTCTTTGGGGTTTATGTCCACATCACTATGTAGTGTGGCACTAGATATGAAAGGGGTCATAGTTGAATATTTCATAAAAACCTTTTCCGGAAATGTAAACTCCTTAGCCAGTATTGACTCTGTGGGGGCATAATAATCATTTAACCCATCATGGAAGAATTTGTAATATCCATACTTCTCCAAAATAGGCCGCCAGTCTTTAATTATATGGTTAGCTTCGATACATATTAGTTCTGGTCTAAATTTATTCCAGTCATTTCCGATTAGTACTTCATACTCGTACCCTTCAACGTCAATCTTTAAAAAGTCAATATGATTAACATTGTACTGTTGAAATAGCTCACTAAGTGTAATGATTTCGATCTCATAATCCCTATATCTTTTTTTGAACGCATCGTAATGCTCACTTTTTTGCCGTTTGATTGAATCGGAAAAAGTCGAGAGCCCCTCCGAGCCTACATAATTTCTAAATACTGCCTTACCGCTCTTTTCCCCTACGCCTTTATTAATAACTAAATCTTTCGGCCTGTCTGCTCTAATTAGCGCCGCTAATTCTTGGTTAGGCTCTATATCAATACCCCTCCATCCATGCATATAAAACAATTTTGTTACGGAGTCAACGGTTGGATGGTTAGCTCCAACATCTACATAAAAGCCTTTGTTTTTGTAGTTAAAAAAGGCATATATAATTAGATCTTCTCTGTTTTGTGCATAATAAACAGTTCGTTCTTCAAGAATCATATTAATTTAACCAGTGTTAAGTACCTCAAGTATACAATCATAGAGTCTATTTGCACTATTTTGCCAGCTAAATTTTTTTGCTTGCCTTAGTCCTTTTTGGGAAAGTTCACTGTTCTTATCTTTATCCGTCAGAATTTTATAAATCTTGTTAGAGATATCTTTCTCATTATTAGGATCGAAATATACTCCAGCTTCTCCTACTACAAAAGGTAAGGACGAGCTATCAGAAACTGCTACAGGAACCCTGCAAGCCATTGCTTGTAGTGGAGAGATTCCAAAGCCCTCATATATTGACGGTAAGACGAGAGCACTTGCTGAAGAGTAAATGGCCGGAAGGTCAGAATCCTCAACGTAATCATTAACCCTATATACTTCCCCTTTTTTCATCTCTGAATCTATTAACGCTAACAGCTGCTCATTTAACCATCCGCCTCCACCAATAATTATGAGATTATGTTTATTTCTTAGGTCCTCGGGTAGTTGCAAAAATGCCTTTATTAGTCTTAGTAAATTTTTTCTCGGTTCTAAGTTACCGATATAAAGTATGTTGTTCAATGACGGGATTCCATACTTTTTTGTAACTTCGTGTGCTTCAGTTTGTGATCGTTTGTAAAACATCCCGGTATCAACCCCAGGAGGCACAATTTCAATAAGTGATTCTGGTACACCTAGGTGTTTAATTATGTCCTCTTTTGAGGATGGAGATAGAGTCACAATCTTGTCTGTCCGCTTAATCCAAGACTTATAATTGCGTGTTAAGTATTTAAGATTCTTAGGCAAAAGTGTTTCCGGATAAAGGATAAAGCTTATGTCATGAAAATAGGTTAACGATTTAGAGAATAATAACGGCCAGTTTCTGTAATTAGGGAATATGTAGGCTCCCTTTCCGACAAAAACATCGACCGGAGGCATCAATCTGGCCTTTGTTAGCAAAGATACCATTCTTGCAGGCAACGGTATGACCTTTATTTGAGTGTTTGGAATATTAAGCGCTTCGACGATCTTCTTTTTAAAGAGTGGCAAGACCAGAACAACCTTCAGTTCCTTAATTTCCGACAGTCCCTTAATCATACCCAGCGTAAGGTGCCCTATACCGCTCATTCGTTTAGAACATATAGGCAGAGCATCTATATACACATTAAAGGTCTTGGTGTTATTTTCTCTCGTCATATGCCCTAATCAAAATTGTCAAATCTTCTTCGTAGGGCCTAAACAGAGACTGGTCTGTGTGGTTTAGGGATGTAGTGACTTTGAAGTCTTTGTCGGATTCGTCAAATGAAGCCACAATTAAGCCGTCTCCACTATAAGATTCCGCAACCGTATGAGAAGAAACAATATACCCTCCATGTTGCTTGATAAACTCCATGCATTTTCCGTGCGTATTCGGATCCTTTGAAAAAAAATAGTGATGTGTTGATACAAACAGAAATCTTAGAGATTTACTTTTAATAGTTTTAATTGCTCCTTCGAGCGCTTCAAGTTCTGACCCCTGAATATCAAGGTGGAGTAGATCTAATTTCTTCCATCCTAAATCTTTCATTAGTCCATCAACAGACAATATATCAACAGTAATTGTCTTAGAGCTATCAGATTCTGGTATAAATTCGTTCTTCGACTTATGTAGTTTTCCGGCAGCACCATGAAAAAACTGAATTCTTTTTGAGCCATTAAGTTCGGCATTAATTTTCCCAAGTTCAAGGTTATGGGGATCAGGTTCACAGCACACATTTTGAGAGTTTTTTATAGTACGGTTAAACCAGATCGAGTAATAAGACCAGAAAGAACCTAGCTCCATCATCGATCCACCAGAAGGTATTCGTTTAAGAACCTCGTAAAAGACCTTCTCCTCTTGTGGTTCATGATGACCCTCAAGGCTACTGATGATTTCTTCCATCCATTTACCATGATAGCCCCCCCTTGTAACCAATAATCCGTTATGCATTACCTGGACTTCTCTGCCCATATATTCTTTTATCTTGCCCGCGTTCTTGACCTTATGTATATAGTCAGTATCTCGGCACGACACAGTCATGTCTTTTCTTGCGTCTTCGTCTAGAGCCCATACACCTTGAGTGTTTAAGAGAATGTCAATAGCCGGTAGCCCTAACTTTTTAGTTCGTTTTTTATTTAGCATCTTTATCTTTATACCTAAACTCAATGTCGGGGTTAACAATATACGGAGTTTTAATTTCTTTAAATATCTGGGTCTGACAAGAGTCCTCCCACCAGTCGTAAACAGTTATTCCGTCACTGTCAGTAACGGCTAAATCTACTGTATAGCTTCCGTCGTTAAATATATTATCCATCTCAAAAATTACCGTCTTTGTATCGCCTGGCTGCATGTCACCAATACCATAAAGATCTTTTGATAAAAGTTTAGTGTTAGACCCAACAATCGTATTGCCTGTAGCATTCTTAAAAGCAAACCCTATTACCGGTTTATTAACGCGTTTTTTTGCAGTAATTTGAGCCTTAATTATTATCTTTTCTTTAACCTCCTCGGCAGATGGTCTATTTATTACTACACTTTTATTTCCCCATCTTGTATTTGTGGCTTTTTTCCCATATTTAGTGTCGGTAAACAGTCTAGTATAAGCAGTAGCTACATTTGATGTTTTTCCTCTAACTAAAATCCTACTTTTTTCTATTAGTATAGCTCTGTCGCAATACTCCCTAACTGCATTCATGTCGTGACTAACAAAAACAACAGTCTTATTATTCTTCTTAAGTGTACGGAAATAATCGAAGCACTTTCTCTGAAAATCTGCATCTCCTACGGCTAAAACTTCATCTACTAATAGTATGTCTGCTTGAGCTCTTGTTGCTAAAGAAAAAGCCAACCTTACCTGCATTCCAGACGAGTAGTTCTTAAGCTTCTGGTCCATAAATTTTTCTAATTCTGCAAATTCAACAATGTTAGGGTACAAATTGTCGACTTCTTTTTTAGTAAACCCAAGCATGGCACCGTTAAGATATACGTTTTCCTTGCCAGTGAGCTCTGGGTTAAAACCAACACCCAACTCAATAAATGGTACTACTCTACCTTTTAGCTCTATGCTTCCCTCGGTGGGTTGATAGATAGTTGCTAGGATCTTCAAAAGAGTACTTTTTCCACTACCGTTACGTCCTACAATACCAAAGAACTCACCTCTTTTAACCTCAAATGATATGTCTTTGAGAGCTTGTTGAGACTCCTTGTTCTTACTACGCCTAAGAAAAGGCAGCTCCGTAAACACATTCTTAATTGACATGGCTCTTTCGTGGGGCAATAAAAATGTTTTTGAAACGTCTTTTACGCTAATAACGGTATCGGCTGCTGACATATTAGGCTTCCTCCGCAAAGGATTTTGATCGTTTTCTGAAGTAGATACTAGAAAGAATTAGTATAAGAATTGATATGCCTATGGGTACCAGTCTTATCCATTCATTTCCAAAAATTTCGCTTATTGTAGTAGAGGATGGCGTAACAAGTACATGCCTAATGTCTTGGATTATTTGTGCCATGGGGTTTAACATCAAAGCTTTTGCGACTTTAAGGCTTTTATTACTTATCTCACTAACTGGGTATAGTATTGGTGTTGCATAAAATGCAGCCTGCATTATAACCTCCCAAATGTAATTAACGTCTCTGAATCTTACATATAGAGTGCTGAGTAAGAACGCTACCGCAATTGATAGAATAGTGAGTTCAAGTATTAGAGGTAAGATGTATAAGTCGGACAAATTTACCGACATATGGTTAAAGACCATAAATATAGCAACAACAACTGCATTAAGAGATAGATTAATCAATGCCGATGCTGACCCTGAAAGAATAATTACATACTTTGGAAAGTTAATTTTTCTTATTAAGTCGCCTCTACCTACAATGGCTCCTATACTTCCTCCTGTTACTTCAGCAAAGTAGTTCCAAAGTATTATGCCAACTAGTAGGTAAACGGGGTAATGAGGCACGCCTTTACCTAGTCTTATGAATATAGTAAAAACGAAGTATAGGGTAACAAACAAGAGAAACGGCCTCAAAAGGGACCATATGTAGCCAAGAGCCGAACCTTGATATCTTAACTTAAAGTCCGTTTTAACTAATTGTCTCAAAAGAATAATAGAATATCGATAGCGGTCTTTTAGTTGTTTCACTTAGCTTAATACTATCTGTTATTACAAAAATTATCAAACGTTCGGCCATAAAACCAAGCTACTTAATACTAAAATAATTAAGGTAAGTATTATTGGCTAATTAATGTACTCTATTAATTATGAGAGTAGTTGTAACCGGAGCAAATGGATTTGTTGGCCGGCATTTAGTTAAGGAGCTGGCAAGTCATGGCCTGAATGTTATTGGGCTTGCGGGCAGCTCTGACAACAAACAATTTATTCAAGGATACTGTGAGGTTATAG
>JAJZNT010000031.1 GCA_021811685.1 bacterium | reverse complement strand
TGGACTAATTTTATGGTTGAGGGGTCAGATTTTACGAAGGGATCGGAGCATTGCGCGACTTGGCTCAAAGCCACTTACTCCAGTTGCTGTCACTAACAGCTATGGATATGCCAGACGCGCTAACCAGCAGCGAGATCCACGCTAAAAAACATGAGTTTATGTCCAACTTGACCATGCCTACCGTCGAGCCCTCAGGCATACCGCAAGTTATCCGCGGACAGTATTCGTCCTATAAGCGCGAAGTAGATAATCCGAACTCTAATATTGAAACTTTTGTTTCACTAAATTTAAAATCAAAAGACCCAAACTGGGCTGAAGCCGAGTTCAGGCTAACAACCGGCAAGGCACTTAATGAGAAACTGACTGCCATCTTGGTTTATTTCGGCAGCAAAGATCCGAATATCTTAAGATTCCGCATCCAACCCGATGAAGGCATCGACGTTGATTTATTAATAGAAAAGCCGGGCTTTACCCACAACTTACGCAAAGTAAAGATGAACTTCAGCTACAACAGCTACTTCGAAGATAACAATCACGACGCCTACGAGAGAGTGCTGGTTGACGCTATCCGTGGAGACCACTTACTATTTGCCACCAAAGAGGAAATAATGGCTTCATGGTATTTACTGCAGCCAATACTCAATTACTGGCAGTCAACAAGTGACGATCTGGTTATTTACGAAAACGGAGGCAAGGGTCCGTCAACCTCACGGCTAAGCCGTGAAGATTCTGCTAAACTAAAAACATAAGAATTTACGATTTATGATAATCGACATCATTATCATCGTACTGCTGATCAGTGCGGTAATCAGAGGCAGGGAAATCGGTTTTGTGCAGCAAGCCTTTTCAACTATCGGTTTCTTCGGTGGACTGTTACTGGGTGTATTAATTGAACCCTCAACCATAAAATTAGTCCATACGCAACTTAGCCGGTCAATAGTTACCCTGCTTACCACTCTTGGTATGGCCATTATTATGCTGATTGTCGGGGAATACATTGGTATTTTCCTTAAACGCAAGGTAGCCCTGGCTAAACTCAACCGTTATGACAATATACTCGGCTCGTTACTATCCGTAGCATCGGTACTTATAGGTGTATGGCTGGGAGCTGCAGTGCTGAGAAGCCTGCCTTACGTATCCCTTCAAAACGAACTGAAGTCATCAAGAATTGTAGCTTCTCTAGATAGGCATTTACCGCCGGCACCCAATGTTATTGCCAGCCTAAGTCATCTGGTAGACCCAAACGGTTTCCCTAGAGTGTTTAATGCCGGCGAACCGGCACCTCCAGGTAACACCAAGCTACCGCCGTATAGCCAATTTGCTGCAGCAATCAACGCCGACAGAGCCTCGGTTGTAAAAATAGTCGGCAATGGTTGCGGCGGGGTAGTAGAAGGCTCGGGATTCGTAGTCGGAAACGACCTGGTGGCTACAAACGCCCACGTTGTTGCCGGCATCAGCGAGCCATACATTGAAGACAGCAACGGCAACCACATCGGAACGGTTGTTTATTTTAATCCTAACCTAGACTTTGCCCTGTTAAGAGTAAGTGGCGGCTTACGCGAACCGGCACTAAACGTATTTAGTACCTCTGTAGCAAATAATACCCCCGCAGCAGTACTTGGCTACCCGGGAGGGGGTGCTTTTAACGCCAGAGTAGCCGAAGTGCTTCAGGAATTCTCGGCAATCGGCAGCAATATCTATGCTCAAGGCTCAACTCAGCGGCAAGTATATGAAGTTCAGGCGACAATTATCCCGGGCAATTCCGGCGGACCCTTAATCAACAACAAGGGTAGTGTTATAGGGGTAGTCTTTGCCCAATCAACCGAATATAACAATGTGGGCTACGCATTAGTAACCACTCCAATTGTCAAGATCATTAAAGATAATCTGAACACTACCCGCCCAGTCAGTAGTGGTACCTGCGCCCAGTAATAAAGCTTTACTCGTTTCTCAAAGCTTCAATTGGTTCCTTACTGGCGGCCCTAATCGCCGGAATCGATCCGAAGACAATACCTATAAGCATCGAGATTGCCGCCCCGATAACTATAATCTCCCAGCTAATTGACGGGGAAAGGTTAGTCACTAGCTTCAATACCAGATCGGCTAACAAAGCTAATAAGATACCGATTAGTCCGCCGGTAACACTTACCGTGGTCGCCTCAACCAGAAACTGCGACATAACCTGACGGTTACTGGCACCTATAGCTTTTCTGATGCCTATTTCGTGGATCCTTTCCGCAACCGACACTAACATAACATTCATAATCCCGACTCCGCCTACAAACAAAGATATTAAGGCTATGCCGATAGTTAGCTCAGTAAGCAGATTCAAGATACCGGTATTGTTCTTGGCAACCTGAGAGGGAAGTAATACCGAAAAGTTTTTCTGCCCGCCGTGGTTCTTTATTAGTGCCGCTGTGATCTCTCCGCCGACTTTATTCAGGTCTTTTGAATTATCCACTCTGGCTAATATCTGAAACAGTGAACCGCCGCCTGGGTCTAGCTGCTTTGCTGCCTGAGAGGGAATGAAAACAGCGTTATTATACAGTGTATTATTCGAAAACGGCGTAACCCTAAACCCGTTTAATACTCCGTTTACAATAAAAGGCTGGCCCCTCCAGTTAAAGCTAAAACCCAGAGGGACATTTTCTTTAAACAGACCGACCGAAGCATTATAGCCAAGCACTGCCGGATAAGAACTTATATCTTCCGAAGTAAAGAACGAGCCGAAGGCTAAGGACTGATTAAGCACGCTCGGCAGCTCTGAACTGGTAGCGATTACAATCCCGCCGTGAAGCGTCTTATCTCCAGTAACCAAGCCCGACTCAATTATCATGGGAACACTGGCCGTAACCCCCTTTATCTTACCAATGGAAGTTACATCCTGGTTGGTTAGAGTAGAGACGGTCGGCACTTGGGACACGCCGAAATTAGTAAGATTAGCGGCTTTAGAAGTAACGGTAATCACGTTCTTAGAAAAGGCGTAAACCTGATTAGTGATCTCGTTCTTCACTCCTTGGCTTATACCAATAATGACAATTACGCTAGCCACGCCAACGGTAATTCCGAACATAGTTAAAACGCTACGCCAGCGATTGGTACGCATCGTAGCAATAGCCGTATGAATATGTCCGCTTCTTAAACTCATTTCTGTCTCTTTGCTTTCATATAACGGCGCTTGCGTTTGGTTGAGTTAGCTTGCTTTGACTTTGCCTGGCCGCTGGAAGACGGAACCTCTGTTTTGTCCGGTACTACTTTCATCAGTAAGGATACGCCGGCTAAATCATCCTCTGCAGTTTTCTTAGGCAGGGAATACATCCGCCGCTTAGCAGTTTTAGCAACCTCTCCTATGCTGGTAGTCTCGTCTTCAATTATCATGCCGTCATGCATATAAACTACTCGAGTGGCATACTTGGTTAATTCGGGGTTATGGGTAACAAAAATTATGGTGTTGCCCATTTTATGGATTTCACTTAACAGCTCCATAACCAAACGGCTGCCGGCACTATCCAGGTTGCCCGTCGGTTCGTCCGCAATAATAATTGAAGGGTCATTAACCAGAGCTCTGGCAATTGCGGCACATTGAATCTGGCCTCCGGATAGCTGGTTCGGGAAAAAGTACTCACGGTTCTGCATACCTACCCGTTCGAGGATTTGACTGGCCAACTTAACTCTTTTGGTTACACCCACACCCTTATATGCAAGCGGCAAAGCCACATTTTCCAGAACCGTAAGCTTAGGCAATAGATTATACGACTGAAAGATAAAGCCTATAGTGTCCCGTCTAAGTTTGGCGGCCCGGTTCTGGCTTAAACGGTCCACTAAACGATTTTGTAACCTGTAGGTGCCATGAGTAGGACGATCAAGCAGCCCCATAATATTAAGCAGCGTGCTTTTGCCGCAGCCACTCGGCCCCATAACCGCAACAAACTCGCCCTTATCTATGGCAAGGTTAACTTCGTCTAACGCCAGGGTAGTGGCGTCGCCGAAGCCGTACAGTTTACTGACGTCTTCAAGCTTAATTAAGGACATTGCTTTATTAATTTTACTTCGTGAGTTTGCTTTTTAGCAATGATTATTGTAGTAATTTAGTCCTAACAGATTATGTATAATACCTACTTACGGAGGGGT
The DNA here is from genome assembly GCA_021811685.1 of bacterium. Lineage (GTDB taxonomy): Bacteria > Patescibacteriota > Saccharimonadia > Saccharimonadales > UBA4665 > JAJZWH01. The sequence continues at coordinate 29,577 of JAJZNT010000031.1, read as the reverse complement.
CGCCTAGTTGGTCTATGGCGCACGCTTGGAAAGCGTGTTGGGCATTAGCCCTCGAGGGTTCGAATCCCTCTCCCTCCGCCAGACAGAACATGAAGCTAATACAAAAAGCTAAACAAGGTGTATTAAATAAATTACCTAGTTGAAAATAAGCTATAGCTTATGCCGCCGGAACAAGTCTAATTCGATATGAACTCTTATCTCTATCTGACAACGTATACAGCATCAAATCCCTCACGGCAACTAACCGTTTGCTTCTTAAGTTCTGTGTGCTTTCTGTTAATCACATAAAGAGGAACTATTCGGCTTCGGGTTTTATTGCGCTGCTTTGCAACAGCTAGAGGGGTATCAAAAACCACAGCAATGACCTTTTCTGCGCCGTTCCTGCGATACTTTGCGACCTGTTTAGGGCGTAATTTAGCTTCGGTATGCGTAGCGTCAACTATAACCGAACGCCCAAGCTTTAGGTTAACGCCAATACGCCGGAAGGCTTCGGCCCATACTTCGTCATTAATCGATTGGTCTTCGTCTGAACCGGTCAATTCTTGCCGAATATCGTCGGGGCAGATTCGTACTATTTCAAGATTCCGGGCAATAACCTTAAGCATAGTCGTTTTACCGCTTCCAGGCACACCAACACCCTTAACAACGTATGGTTCTACTGAACCCTTTAATTGCTGCTCTAGATTTAACATATCGTTTTCGTCCTTTTGGACTCATCAGCACGGATACACATCCGCAGAACGATTATTGACAAGATAAATTAGTGAATGAGAATGCAAAGAGAGATAGAGTGTACTTTTATAGCACGGAGGGTGGTTAGCAAAGACATCTAAGTATCACCGAGATCTAAGCCTCGTCTAACCACCCTCCCATAGACTGACTATAGCCGCGCAAAACGAGTGCATCCGATAATCCGATTTTTTTCGTCCTTGATTACATCGTTGGGAGTGAGTAAATCTTCAGTCGTACGCCCCTCGCATCTGGCAGCTTTTGCGACACTATAAGTCACCAGCAAAAAAACTCCTTCAGTTGGAGCTGGAAGATTAACAAGTGGCCTATACTCAGATCTAACCACTTCGACTATGTGGCCATCGATATCTACGCATCTATCAGGGCGGAAGGTAGGCGCTGCGAAGGCGACAAAACTGTCGGGCTCCCACGATTTCAGGACGACACCGCTTGTCGTGCATAGGCTAACCGCTTTACCCATTAAGTTACGGATAGTGTACACAATAGACCTTCTTTTTAGAGTAGATCAACTACTGAAACAACGATATACTACTCCTCCATCTTTTGCGCGCAAAGTTCTCTTTCAAGATGAGGTTCCCGTATACCTATGTTTAGATATGACGGGGATCCCATCTTGAATTCGCACCATTTTATCTTGTCAATGTGCAGGTCTTCTGGAGCAAACTCAACAAAAGCCCTTAGTAGCGTTGTCTTATGCAGCCCTGCTAGCGACCTTCGTTCCGTCTTACTCATAACCTAATCGTCGAAATGAGCACTTAAGCTCAACCGAATAATTACATAGTAAATAATTATAGAATTATGTCAATTTTCTGGAAAAGAATATTTTCTATACCTTTTTATGTGCCAGTCTAAAAATTGTGCCGTTATATATACCTTCACAAACAAAGTCAGCGTTCATGAGGCAATAAGTAGTATACTGGTAGGAAAATTAAGCATATTCATTATGGATAATCAGAATCATCAGGAGACGAATGCGGCCGCCGATCAACTAAGGGATTACATCAAGCAGCAATTACACACAGGGCTTAATCCGAATGAGATCCGCACCCAGCTGCAACAAGCAGGTTGGCAAGACAATCTAATAAATAGTGCTTTCTTGCTAGTACAAAACGATGTTGTGCCTAACACCGAACAAAGCCCGGAAATGCAAAATCAGGCAATAGATACTCAACAGCCAACTCAACAAGAAGCGGAAACACCCATAGTTCAACTTGGCGAGACAAATTCTCAGCCCCAACCAGCCGCGACAATCACCAGAGGACGTTTTAGGACAGGCTGGCTGCTTTTTAAACAAAGCCTTAGATTGTTAAAGAACAATAAGAAGCTTACGCGCTATATGTTTATGAGCTTTTTAGTGGGCCTAATATTAACCATAGTTTATGCAGTCATCTTTATTGTCGGTAAACACGTTCTCTTACAAACCAGCACTACGAGCAGATCAAGCTACTCATCCCTTAAACCCGCCGGCTATGTAGTGGCTTTTCTTTACTATATTCTAGCTTATTTTGTAATTAATATATACTCCGCCGGCCTAGTAGCGAACGTAATTGACTTGTTCCATGGTCAGTCACAGGACTACACCCACTATATGAAGATGGCCTGGTCAAAGAGTGGAACGCTGTTTGTCTTTTCGTTTATTGAAGCAAGCATAGGTTTAATCTTAAGGGTTATTGCTGAACGCTCTAAACTGCTTGGCAGAATTATTGCCTTGATCATAGGGGCTCTATGGTCACTGGCACGACTGTTCGTAATTCCGGTAATAGTTACGTCTGACGACAACGCTTTTAAATCCATTAGACGCTCAACTAAGCTGCTAATATCTACATGGGGCGAGAACCTCGTTGGCAGGGTTTCTTTTGGCGCCGTTACTATAATTCTGTTTATCGTCGTACTAATACCGATCAGTTTAGTGTTTATATTTTTAGCTTCACTAATAGGCCACGTAATTGGCGGGTTAATAAGTATAGCGTTTATTGCGTTATTATTTATGGCATTCAGTATTTTAATGACTACGGCGTCTAACGTGCTTAATACGGCACTATTCTATTTTGCCCAGTACAGACAGATTCCTGCAGCCTTTGACGCAGAACTTATCAACTCGGTGTTTATTAGCAGAAAGCGCAAAGGTCTTTTCGGACTAGGAGGCAAGACTACCTAAACTAGCCGGCTATTTAATCAGGGTGCCTACTTGTTCGCCTGCGCTAACCCTTAAAATATTGTCAGCCGCCATCGGGTCAAAAACAATAACCGGCATATTATGCTCCATAGCTAAGCCGATTGCCGCTTTATCCATAACCTGAATATCACTATTGGCTAAGGCTTCATCAAAAGTCATTTGCTTAATCTTTTTAGCATCGGAATATTTGGCCGGGTCTTTATCGAAAACACCGTCAAACTTAGTAGCTTTTAATACCGCCTGGCAATCAAGCTCTAAGGCGATACTGACGGCAGCGGTATCGTGAGTAAAATAGGGCCTGCCAATACCGCCGGCCACAACAACGACCCGATTGTTCTCCAGGTGCTTTACGGCTCGCCTATAGGAATAGGCTTCAGCGACCTGATCGGCAAATACATTGCTCAGGCACCTGGTATCAATAGCATTACTCTCTAAGATGTCAGTTAAAAACATTGAGTTTATTAGGCCGCTTAACATACCCATCTGGTCGGCCGTTACTCTCTTTAGTCCATGCCCGGCCAGCTTTGCCCCTCTAACCATATTGCCGCCGCCCACTACGACTACTAACTGGCAGCCCTTTCCGATTACTTTTTTTATTTCTTTCGCTAAATAGTCAGCAATGTCCGGATCAATACCAACATCATACTTTCCAGCTAACTGCTCACCGGATATCTTTATAAGTAGGCGCTTATAGGGCTCAGCCATCTAAACAACAAGTCTAGCAAATTGATTAAGCGGTGGCTATACTTCTTTTAGTAGATGAGTACATTGTTTTCGTGGAACGTAAACGGCATAAGGGCACTAGTAAACAAGGGTGCATGGGACGCCTTTATTAAGACATACCATCCTGACGTTTTAGTTCTCCAGGAGATCAAGGCTAAGCCCAACCAAATAAACCTGCCGGAGAATGGCTACAAGAGCTACTGGTACCCCGCAGACAAACCCGGATATTCAGGCGTAGCATTACTCTCAAAGAAGGAACCGATTAGTATCATTTACGGGCTGCCTGAAGAAATTATCAAAGACCATAAATTAAAAGGCGATATATACGGCGACCCTAATAAAGAGGGCAGGGTGATCACTGCAGAATTTAAGGACTTCTTTCTGGTTGGGGTTTACACTCCGAATACAAAGGACGACCTGAGCCGCCTTAGCTTACGTTTCAAGCACTGGGATCCGGCATTTTTAGCTTACTTAAAGACACTGGAGCAAACCAAGCCGGTAGTGGCCTGCGGCGACTTTAACGTAGCGCATACCGCTGACGATCTAGCCAACCCAAAACCCAACGAAGGCAAAAAGGGCTTTACTAAAGAAGAGCGCCAAGGTTTTCAAGCCTTTATAGACTCCGGCTTTATAGACACGCTGCGCATGTTTAAAAAAGGCAATGGCTATTACACCTGGTGGAGCCACTTTGCTAATGCCAGGGCTAGGAATGTCGGCTGGCGTATTGACTATTTTCTGGCCTCTTCGGCCCTTCAGCAGAAAGTAAAGTCGGCAGAAATATACCCTCACGTAACCGGATCGGATCATTGTCCTACCAGCCTAACTCTTGATCTATAGTCCAATGAAGCAGCGACCTTACGCAGTATTTGACATTGACGGTACACTGATCCGCTGGCAACTATACCACGCTATGGCCGATACTTTAGTAAAACTTAAAGCGATAGATCCGGGTGAGTATAAGGAAGTACTATCGGCCAGAATGAATTGGAAAAACCGCGATTCATCCAATTCCTTTATCGACTATGAAAAAGCTCTTATAAGGCTGATCGAAAAATCGCTGCCTTCGATTAACCACGCTACGTTTCACGAAGCCTGCAACAATGTAGTTGAACGCTACAGGGGGCAAGTTTATGCGTATACGCGAGAACTGATCAAGAAGCTAAAGCAGCAAGACTATCTGCTGTTTGCTATATCCGCCTCACCGGAAGAGTTAGTAGGCGAGATAGCAAAGTACTATGGCTTTGACGATTATGTAGGCACCGCCTATAGGTTTGAAAATAACCACTACAAAGAACACGGCCCAACTATACTAGCTTCCGCTAAACCAAAAAGGCTTGCGGAATTAGTTAAGAAACACCACGCCGCGAGAAAAGACAGTGTCGCTGTAGGAGACTCGGCAGGAGACATCGGCATGCTTGAGTACGCACAAAAAGCAATTGCCTTTAATCCCTCCCGCGAACTCTTCGATTACGCAGCAGAAAGGCATTGGCAAATTGTTATTGAACGGAAAAACATGATTTATAAGTTAAGGCATGAGAATGGACAATACGTACTTAAAACAGCAGGGGAATAACCAACCGCTTTACCCGGATATGCTTTGGAGTAAACCTGAGCAAAAATCGTCAGCCGGAAAACTGGCGATTATAGGCGGATCCGAGCGCGGCTTTAACACTGTGTCCCAAGCCTATGCTAGGGTCAGTAGCGCCGGAGCAGGAGCAATTAGAGTACTGTTCCCAAGCGCGCTAAGGCGCACCCTAGCTAAGATATGGCCGGAAAGTGAGTTTGCTCCCAGCTCCAAAAGCGGAGAGTTTGCAGCCAGCGCGCTAAGCGAATGGTTGGATCTAGACCAATGGTCAGACTCTGTTTTATTACCCGGAGATTTAGGAAAAAGCAGCGAAACGGCTATTTTGCTCGAGCGCTACCTGTCCCGCAGCCCGTCAATAATCACCTTATCCGGGGATAGTATCAATATATTAATCGATACTCCGGCACCGATTCTTGAGAATGAGCGAGTAACGCTTGCCGTCAGCACCGCTCAATTACAATCCCTGCTTGTATCCATTCGCTATCCGATGTCCGTGCGTTTAGATAATACTTTATTCCAACTGGCGGGCTTGCTTCATTCGTTGACCCTAAATTACCCCTGGTGCGTAACCACCATACATCAAAGTCTCATTTATGTATCTTACCAAGGGGAAGTATCCGTTACACCGCTAACTACCGGTCTAAGCTTAACCGACGTAGCGGCCTATTCAGCGGTTTGGCGCATGCAACAACCCGCTAAGTCTTTTATGGGAATTACCTCCGGCATCTATGAACTGGCAGCCCAAAAAAGCAATAATTCGAAACTTTAGCTTTTATTCCATCCAAAAACTAAATCACAATCTTATATGTTGCTTTATTTATCCAGCATTTAACCGCCATGCTAATAGCTTCAAAATGAGGCTTAGGCAAGGTCTTCGGTTACACCCAAGACAAAGCGTCACATTTATCCGGCTCGCTTTCAAACGACAAAGCTAAAAGGATTATTGAGATAAAGTGCTCATTAAAACATGGAAAGGGCGGCAACTTTTGTGGTGCCGGAAGAGGGAATCGAACCCTCAATCCAAAATGGAACACGATTTTGAGTCGTGCGCGTATACCAGTTCCGCCATTCCGGCAAATGACTCCTTAATTGTACTATACTTATAAGGTGTTAATGCATAAACACTTATAGTATTGTTATGTCAACAAACCTAGACGAAAACCCAATTATGGACCCTAACACCCCAAGTAGTAAACCAGCGGAACAAAGCGCTGCGGATAAGAACCTGGCGATTAACTTACTGCGGGCAAAATTAGACAGCATCTACGATAATGAGCCGGATGCAGCAATTGAGGAAAAAGAGGTACTGATCACGCCGCACCGCAGCAAGCATCAGCAATTCATGTATGAACTTACAACTTCCGGCAAAGACTTGGCTCAAATACAAACCGAATGGCACAATTACTACCAGTCACTAAACGATGCCGCCAAACGCCAGGTTTGGCAGGAGTTTTATAACAGCAATCAGAATGCTCCGGCTCACCGCAGCGAATCAAGCCAAGACACGCCAGTCATAGTCAGCGATCACGAACAGCAATTATCCGGGCATATTAATCGACGCGGCGCCTCAAGAAAAGAAAGCTTGCACAAAGCGCTAAACACACCCCCTAAGCACCGCTCGACCGTCCAGCCACTGCCCAAGCTAACTCTCAAGCATCACTTACAATCACTGCTGTTCGGCCTTTCTCTCGGGATTATAGCGGTCATCATCGTACTCTTCGGTTTCTTTAACGAAGTAATAATCGCCCCGTTTATCCAGCCCAGCCGCCACGATACGGCCACGCCTATTATTATTAGTACACAGACCGTGGCACCAACGTCTACTCCTGAAGTAATTATTCCCAAAATTAACGTAGAGATACCGGTTAACTATGCAGTTAATACGACTAATGAAAATGTAATTGAGAACGATCTTCAAGGCGGGGTAGTACATTACCCGACCACTTCTTTTCCCGGGCAAACAGGTAATGCAGCTTTTTTCGGGCACTCGGCAAATAATATCTTTAACCCCGGTAAGTATAAGTTTGCCTTCGTGCTATTGCACGATTTAGTAAGCGGCGATGTTTTTTACCTGACCTATAACTTAAAAGTCTATGCTTACAAAGTGTTCTCAACTTCTATTGTCAGCCCTAACGACGTCAGCGTACTTAACCCGGTGGCTAATCATCCGGATACGGCCACCCTTATAACCTGCGACCCGCCTGGAACCAGTATTAACCGCCTGGTAGTGGTGGGTGACCAAATCAGCCCATCACCCAGCGGCAATACCGCTCCGACTCCCTTACTAACCGCCGGAACCGTCAGCCAGCTACCCAGTAACGGCCCCTCACTTTGGAGCAGGTATATTTCTACGCTATGGGGCAAAGTGGTTACCGGCCTGGTAGCTCTCGGTCTAATCTATATAATTTGGCGCTGGTCAACCAGGGAACTAAAGTACTAAAAACTACGATGCGACCAGTGAAATCTGATCCAGTTCAACATGATTGGCTTTTTGGCTTAAAGTAAAGTAGGAGAGGTAGTTAGAGGCAAAGAATGCCGGATACTGCGGCAGAGCGGGCGTCAAGACCTGCTCGTTAGTATTATCGTAATCAATAATATTAACGCTTGCCCCGCTGACATAATTAAACCGGTCACCGTCCATCCAGTAAACATGCTGCTGGGGAGCATCCAGTGGTTTAGCTAAGACGTAATGATATATATTGTCGTTTAGGATATCGTAAACCGAAAGCTCAGTGCCGTTCTCGACTAAAATAAACTGAGCCGTGGGCGCAAACTGTTCAAAGTTAGGACTGTTTATTTTAAGCGCCCTAAAGGGTAGTATCTTAGCTCCCGGACCACTCGTAGCCTGACTTGACGGATTTTGGTAGATATAAACAAAATTAGCCGAACTATCGCCTATGACCGCATAGTCATTGCTATTATACCCAGCCATATCCAACAGGTAGGTTGAAGCTAGAGGTAAGTTACGCACAAAGTAGCTGTTTCCGTCGGTAATAAGTTCAACGGCAACTTCACCGCTAGGTGCCCCACTGGTAGTAGCGTAAAGCAAATTACTGTTCTGATAGCTCTTGTAGGCAACCACACTAGTGGCTACCTGGGTCGGCGTAGAACCGATAGTCGCCGAGTCAAGGATATCGGTAGAAGAATCATAAAAGTAAAACTGATTAGACTTTAAGTTATTAAAGGTTACTTTAGTCGGGGTCACGTTAAATGTACGGTTTATATTAATTGACTGAGCAGGATTAGCCGTATCAACCTCTATAAACTCCTGAGTGCCGTCGTATAAATGTTCAAGTAGCAAATGCCGGTTATCATTCGCCCAGCCGACCACTTGCCAGCTCTGAGTCGTACTGGCGGTACTAATCAGGCCGGCCGGCAAGGTAATGGTTGCAGGGGCGGCAGTCGGATTATTTAGATTAAATCTGTAAAAGGTAGTAAAACCGGTTGGGGACGGCATTACCAAATACTGCAGAGACGGGCTTTGGGTGGCAAAAGCTGGAGCGGCGGTAAACGAGGTAATGGTCTTGCTCACCAGCTTAGAGGGAATTAACAGCGGGTAGTCATAATGCACCACCTGATCACCAAGTACGGAGATAACGTGCTTCCACGGACGATAGCCGGGCGAGGTTAATTTAAATGAATAAACACCCTCGGGAAGGGTTAGCCGCGTATTAGTAGTCGCTGCATTAAGAACGCCGTTAACATAAATTGATGCCGGATTGGGCTGAGATGAAACGAAGATCATGCCGTCTTGGACCACCTGACCGTCTTGGACGTTATAGCCGAAGGCCTGCCATACCAATATCAATATGCCGACCGCAATTCCGATCGTCACTAAAGCGTAGCCTGTAAGCAGGCTTATCCGGTACCGTTTACGTCTTTGTGGATCTAGATATTCCATTAAGTAATCTTCCGCTAAGAGATAGAATTCACTACCAGACTATAAAAGAAGGCTGGGGTTAATCCCAAAAAACCGGCATTTATATACCTATATCAAGAAAACTCTCAATCTCTATTCTAAGTACCCTTGCAGGCAAGTACAAGTAGGACTAAGATTAATCTAAAGCAATTAACGGTTATGTTAATGTGTAGGGGCATTCTAAAAACGGAAAGATAAAGTGCGCAAAAAGAAGCAGGGTGTATTAAAAATAAACGGGCACGAATTTGATGCCAGATCAGGAGAGCCGCTTAATCGGGCCAATGCTGAACTTGAGGCAGCAGACCCCGCGGAAGAGCAAACGCCTGCTCGAGCCGTTAAAACCCGTAGCCAAAATAATATATCGCTGCGTCCGGATAAAGCTAAAACCTTGGTGCGTCATTCGGTTAGTAAGCCGACTAAAAGCCCGAGGAAGATTATCTCTATCAGTTCACCTGCTAAATTAAGCCCTAAGAGCTCGCAAATTACCCACCCGGTAGTAGCCGGAAATATTGACCCTTCCCTTATAAAGCGGGCCAGGACATTCACTAAAAGCGAGCAGATATCTCATTTCGGAGCATCGCTGAAAGAAAGTATCGCTACCGTACCTAATACGCCGACGGTTAATGACGAGCTGAGTAAAGTACTGCCGGATAAGTCCTCCGATAACCAAAAGGCTACTGCTAAATCATCTACCGACAAGCTATTGGAAATGGCTATAGCTAATGCTAAATCGCACGAACAACCAAGACTAAGTAAAAGAGAGATCAGATCACAGGCCTGGCGCGGCCGGCACAGGCGAAAAAGCGCAGTTATAGCAACCTCTATGCTGGGAATAGCCGTTATCGGCTTTGCAATTTATTCCAATATGCCCAATCTTATGGTCAAGTACGCCAGCATCCGCGCCGGGTTTAGCGCTATAGCTCCGGCTTACAAACCCGCAGGGTACTCGCTGTCTTCCGTCTCTTATCAACCCGGACAGATAGTTATGCGCTACGGAGTAGCTACAAGCAACGCTCAATATTACTTAAGTGAGCGCAGCTCAAACTGGGACAATGCCGCATTAGTAAGTAATATTCTCGCGCCAACCCAGGGAGAGAGTTACCACGAACTAAGCAGCAACGGGCATACAGTCTATTTGTACGGTTATGACCAGGCTTCATGGGTGTCAAAGGGAGTCTGGTACCAAATTAACGGCAACGGCAACCTCAGTCAGGGTCAGTTAGTCAAGCTGATCTCCTCGCTTTAGTTGTTTAGATTACTTATTTAGTATTAACTAAAGTCAATGAGTTCTCTGCGTACCAGATTTGCTCCCAGCCCTACCGGCTATCTGCATGTAGGCGGGGTTCGTACGGCTCTATTTGCCTGGCTACTAGCAAAACAGCAGGACGGCAAATTCATCCTGCGCATTGAAGATACCGACAAAAGCCGGGAAGTTGCCGGTAGCATCGATCACATCATTAAGTGCTTGGCATCCTTAGGCCTAGACTATGACGAGGGCCCAGACAAACCGGGACCTTTCGGTCCGTATCTGCAGAGCGAAAGGCTAGAAATATACCGGCGCTACGGAGAAACATTAATAAGCCAGGGCAGGGCTTACGCTGACCCCTATACTAAAGACGAGATAAATAAGTTTCATAGCCAAGCGGTGAACAGTAATCAGCCATTTTTATACCGTAACCACCGGCCGAGCAATCCGCCTAAATGGGAATTCGCAACCATGCCGCTGCGCTTTAAATCAGACCCTAAGGACTACATCTGGCAAGACGAAGTTATGGGAAAAATGTCGGCAGGTAAAGAAGCGATTGACGATTTTGTCCTTATAAAATCCGATGGTTTCCCCACATACAACTTTGCCCACATTGTTGATGATCATGAGATGAACATTACTCACATCATACGCGGACAGGAGTTTATCGCCTCGACCCCTAACTACCTGAACTTATATGAAGCCTTGGATATCAAACCGCCAATTTTCGTTACGCCGCCCCCGGTGCTGGGTCCGTCTGGCAATAAAAAGCTAAGTAAACGTGACGGCGCAAAAGACGTTCTTGAATATATAAATGAAGGCTATCTAAGAGGTGCTTTAATTAACTTCATTTCTAGCCTGGGCTGGAACGACGGAACAACCAAGGAAATTTACTCTATAGATGAGCTTATTAAAGCATTCTCTCTGAAACGTATCGTCAAAAGCGGTGCCAGATTTGACGAGAAACGACTGCTGTGGATGAGCGGAGCGCATATCCGTTCGTTAAATAACGATGAGTTGATTAAACACGCTGAGCCGTTCTGGCCGGAAGAAGCTCAAGGCTTTTCCCGAGAATACAAGCTAAAAGTATTAGAGCTAATTAAAGAAAGGCTTAAATTCTTTGCCGAGATTCCGTCTTTAACTTGTTTTTTCTTTAGAGATTTACCCCTAAACCCATCATTGATTAAAGACAACCCCAAGCTGTCCGCATTCGATAATTCTAAGATTAAACAAATGCTACAGGCGGCGTTTGATAGTTTAGGAGATAGTGATTTTAGCACTGAAGATCTGCACTCACGCCTTAATACATTACTGGAAAGCGTTAATCAGCCGGCAGGGGTACTTTTTAGCCTAATAAGAATTGCCACTACCCAGGCACCCGCCAGCCCGGCTTTAGCCGAAAGTTTAAGTGTAATAGGTAAAAAACGCACCTTGGCGCGTATAAAACAACAAATAGACTCGCTTTAATGTTAAACTAAGCTTATGCACGATGACATCCGGCCTAACATGCCGGAACCGCCAAAAGAGTCAAACGAAAACACACCCTTCTTAACTCCGGACGAAGCGGCTACCAAGGACTCCAATCCGGAAATATCTGAGTCTAATCCGAATAGAGAGAACACTGTACCAGTAAATAGCTCAAACCCAATGCTGGGCAAGGGCATCCTCGACAATTCACCACCAAAGAGCAAGAAGCATAAGCTTTGGCCGCCAACCAAAAAGCAGCTGATCATCGGTGGAAGTATACTCGCCGTCATTTTAATCGTTGGCGGCGGGCTAACGTATATGGCCTTAAGGCATAAACCGATAACTGCCAATATACCGGTAGCCAAAGCTCCTGCAAAACCCAAGCCTAAGCCCGCCTCTAATACGGTAGCATCAACCCTTACCGGGCTACAGGTACCGCCCGCAGATAACAACCGGCCCATTACTGCAGTAATGATTGAAAATACAACCTACGCCCGACCCCAGGCAGGCCTCAGTCAAGCCGGAGTAGTCTTTGAAGCCTTAACCGAGGGAGGTATTACGCGATTTATGGCTTTATTCCAGGATCAGCTACCAACTTTTGTTGGCCCAGTTCGCTCCGCCAGGCCGTATTTTATTGATTGGTCGATGGGCTTTGATGCTCCTTACGCTCATGCCGGGGGAAGCCCTCAGGCACTTAGCTATATCCAATCTCAGAAAGTAAAAAACCTGGATTATATGTATTACCCAAATTACTATACCCGCATCTCAAGTCGGCCCGCGCCTCATAACCTCTATACGAATATTGTTAATTTGGTAAGCCTGGAAGCTAAGCTGGGTTGGACATCAAGTACTTTCACCGGCTGGCCGCGTAAAGCAGACAGTCCGTCTAAATCGCCGAACGCTACGAATATTAACTTTAACCCTTCTTACAGTACTTATAACGTCAGCTATAGCTACAATGCCCAAACCGACAGTTATGAGCGCGATGAAGCAGGTGCTGCCCAAACCGATGCCAATACCGGACAACAATTGAACCCTAAAGTCGTCATCGGCTTAATCGTCCCTTGGAGTCAAGGCTCTTTGGATAGTTCGGGAGCATATTATTCTACCTATCAGGATATAGGGAGCGGTAAGGCATATGTTTTCCAGGATGGAACCCTGACCGTAGGGCAGTGGAGCAAGTCATCACCGACTGCAGCTCTAACTTTCACTAATTCTGCCGGTCAGCCGCTAAAGTTAAACGCAGGACAAACCTGGATAACCGCTCTAGCCGATACCAGCGAGATCTCATATAACTAGAACGATAAACCGATGGCGAAAAGTTCAGATTACTTAAGTCGTGCCAAGAGACAGTATCTGCTTCGATTACTGTTTGCCTTGCTAGTTGTAAACATCATCTTAATAGCTACATGGTATCTGGTAACCACTAAAGTGCATGCCCACATCCTGTCAAATATAAAGCTTGAGCATGCCCTGATCCTAATTATCTTAGCTATCTTATCCAGCCTTATAGGCGCTCTATTATTAACAAGGTCTTTGCTGTCCCCGCTAAGAGCGCTGTGGCAACAGATCGTCAACCTGGCACCTTCAGGCAATACCAGTCCTCCCAATATAGATACCCTTAAAGTGGGGCGAGAATTAGTAGCCGATCTCGCATCTCAAGTAATGCAGCTGGCTTCGGCAACTTCAGATAAATTAAGTTCCACGCAGTCACCAATACTCAGCCGCGATTTTATTGCCAACAACTTGCCGCTGCCGCTTTTTATTCTCGATCCGCAAGAAACAATAGTTTTTGTAAATAATAAAGCCGGGGATTACATAGGTATCAAGCCGGAGGAAATGATCGGAAAAAACTTCTATATGGTTTTAGATATGTCTTTCCCGAGCGACAGCACCTTTGAAGCCTGGTTAAAGAAAGCTAAGGAAAGTAGCGCTACATCTAGCATGAGCTGGGAGCGGGTTAGAATGAACGTTTTAGATAATCATCCGACTCTATTGTTCGACCTTGCGGCATACTACAACAAAGATAATCCCGAACATTATGAAACCATGGCCGTTTTATTTGACCACACAAAACAGTATTCTCAGGACGACCAGGCAGTGAGCTTTGTAGCATTAAGTGTGCATGAGCTTAGAACTCCCCTAACCTTACTGCGAGGGTACATTGAAGCCTTAGAAGACGAAATAAACTCCACAGGCAACGATGAACTAAAAGACTTTATGCAAAAAATGAGTGCTACGGGTCAGCAGCTGACTGCGTTTGTTAATAACATCCTTAACGTCGCCAGAGTAGATAATGACCAGCTTTCCCTTAAATTGCAGGAAGAAAACTGGGGAGACATAGTCAATTCAGCAGTTAGTGCTATCAGCTTAAGAGCTAAAGTCAGAGGTATCAACATCGAAACAACTATTGCGGAGGGACTGCCTAGCGTTGGGGTAGACCGGCTAAGTATTTACGAAGTAATAAATAATCTGCTGGATAACGCGATAAAGTACAGCTCAAACGGCAAAGTAATAAAAGTTGATGCCCACATGTCCAAAGAAGGACTGGTAGAAACTACCGTTCAGGACTTCGGTCTTGGCATTAACCCCAGCATTATGCCTAATCTGTTTACCAAGTTCTACCGTGACCATAGAAACCGCGCCCAAATTGGCGGAACCGGTTTAGGACTATACCTTTCTAAGGCCATCATTACCGCCCACGGAGGTAATATCTGGGTCAGGTCTGAGCTAGGCAAGGGCAGTACATTCTCTTTTACTGTCATTCCTTATTCTCAGCTTGCCGCAGAAATGAAAAACAGCGATAATAAAGAAATAACCCGTGGAGCACACGGCTGGATTAAGAATCACTCGCTTTACAGGAGATAAAATCGTGGACAATTCAAATGAACTTACAAACACAAATAAGCCGCACAAGAAAGTTCTATGCATTGAGGATGAGCGTTTTATAGGAGAGCTGTATAAACGCGCACTAGATAAGGGCGGCTATGAAGTAACCCTGGAGATAGACGGCAATAAAGGATTGGCCTTAGCTCAATCTGACGAGTTTGACATTATCCTGCTTGATTTAATGATCCCTAACCTGACCGGTATTGAGATATTAAGGATCCTTAGAGATCCGTCAAAAACGCCTCACTTGAAAGCCAAGATTATTATTACAACCAACTTGGAACAAAGAGAAGATGTACGTGAGGATATCGAGAAACAAGCCGACGGTTATGTGGTAAAAGCTGAACTGACTCCTAAAGAACTAGTTGGATTCCTCGACAACATCGCTTAAGTAATATAAGGTAGTACCCCTTGGGTAACGGTGCCAATAGTCAATACGTAGATAAGTTAATTCGCAGTCACAACCTAATCAGTGAGCAAATGGACTCGCCGCGGCTCCACATCTTGCTTACTAATCTAGATAGGATAATTGTAAACGATATAAAGGGAGAGGTGGTTGAGTTCGGTTGTTATGTCGGCACCACTTCCTTATTTATCCGGCGCTTATTGATTAAACACAGTTCAAGCAAAGAGTTCCATGTTTATGATTCCTTCTCCGGTCTACCGGATAAAACAATCGAAGACGCTTCGGTAGCCGGAATAGGATTTAAGGCGGGGGAGTTAAAAGCAACTAAACGCGATCTGGTACGCAACTTCAAAAAGGCAGGCTTAAAACCTCCCGTGATCCACAAAGGATGGTTCAACGAACTTAAGCCAAAAGATCTTCCTCAGAACATATCCTTCGCTTTTATAGACGGAGACTTCTATAACTCAACAACTGACAGTTTAGAGCTTATTTGGCCGCTATTAAGCAACGGGGGAGTAATTATTGTAGACGACTATATGCGAAGTAATCTGCCAGGCGTATATAGAGCCATAAGCAACTATTTCGCTAATAAAGACGCCAGGATTACCCATCAGAAGAACTTAGCAATTATTCAAAAAAACACCCCTAATAACTTAAACACTGCTGCCGGTAAAGCTCTAAGACCCGATCAGTTATGGCACCCGTAGAGGGGAAGGGCTTTAAGCGCTTTAGGATTATATACTTTGATCTGTCCAAGATATTAATGAATCTGGGATCTGGCCCGTCAGTAACACAAAAACCGGGGCTAACTTATTAATTATTTCAGCATGAATAGGATCTAGCGCATCCGGGTTTAACTCAGAGGGATCAATTAACACATAATTAATAATCTTAAGGCTACCAATTATCCTCGCTCTTTCTTCTTGAGGAATAATCGGCGGGGGAAGAGCCTTTTCTGGCCTTTACCCGTTTATCGCCACTCAAAAGAACGGTAACTATATCCCCGTAGCGTTTCACGCCTTCTAAATAACTTAGATGCCCTGAATGAAACAAGTCAAAGGTTCCACTAGTAAGGACTATCTGTTTCCTTTATTCTGCGATCTGATAGATTCCAGATCATCAAGTTTAATCAGCATTCGGGAAAACCCTTAAATATAAGCCTGTTAAATGATGTTGTTGAATTCAACCACTGCAACTACTAAGGTTAATGCTGTCAATAGCCCAAGTTTTAGAAGCTGAAACCCTTAAAGTCATAGGTAGAGTATAGTTTATTTTCGGTCCTTGTCCCTGTCTTCCACCGACATTATACGTTAAGTCCAGGTGGGCAGTTGTGCCGCTTTCGGATAAGCCCTTGGCTACGAAAGAGTTGCTATTAAGGTAGGCAATGCCACTAACGCACATCAAAAATGCACCACCTGGAGGTGAAGTGTTGGTTGATTCATAATTACCCGCCTGCGAGATAAACGCAGTCGTAAACCATGTTTTATGACCATCAATAAACTGTAGGTCTTCAGCCGCCGATACATTATTTGTCGCCCATTGGCTTTTATTTTGCAGAACTTGTCCATTCAAAACGTCGTTTACGTAATTGGCATAAACGTAATTAACCTGTGATACTGCCTGGGAAAGAGTTGGACTTGTGGCGCTTTGAGAAGACGAATTGCTATTCGTATTAGTTGAAGTGCTTGTAACTATAGGTGTTTGCTTGTTTGAATTATGGTTTTCCGCTACATAGACTCCGATAAGTGCTACGATGCCCAAGAATATTAGTGCTAACAGAATCTAACAGTAGTGAACCCTAACGAATTTTTGTTTAATTTCTTCATAGCCTCATAATATCATAGACATAACCAGTTTAATTAACTGCCCGAGATAAGATTGAAGCCACGGCCTTTAGCGGTCTGGTGAGCAGGATGATCCGCTAAGGGGCACCTCTGTTATTGTTAATATCCCTTCGCAAAAGTAAAGCTAATAAGTATAGCAAAAAAGGTTCGCAGAGCACCGGAACAAGCTCATGAACTTATAGGTTGCAACAGGTGCCACTTTTATATAATGGCTACAAAATATTAGACAATAATATTCGTAAAAGGCTTAGAGTCTGGCCGGCAAAAAGAGCCGCGTCAAGTATACTAAACGGTTCTAATTTACTCAAAACCTCACCAAATATAGGTAAACCCATGCCCGACAAAGGTGATAGACGGGAATTTTTTATAGCTTTTGGGGCGGGAGCTTACGTTATTAGAAATAAACTTGAAGATGAAAATACCCTAATAATTATTCGTATATGGCATAGCAGGAAAAATAGACCGCGATATGGTGACCCTAAGGGGTCCGATTTATAAACTTATTTTTAGTGAAATATTACGTTGGAATAAAATACTTAAGATAGTAGATGTATAGAGATGCTCTTTAAGCTAGAATAGGTGTCAACAAGTGTTTTATCAAAGGTAATGAAATTGGTGCAACCGTTTCTTATTGCTACACCGAGCTGAAGTGCATCTTCAAAGTCATTATTACGTATGTTATTAAAAGCCCATTCAAAATCTCCAGAGTCCAGTGAAAGTATAGTGTAATCTTCCAAAAAATGCCTTAATACTGGTAGGTCAACTCGTTGCTGACCAAAATAGGTTATTAGGTGAGCGGTTAGTGATGAGATGTTTAATTTATCGCTGTATTTAAATAACAAATCTTTAGATAATTGCTGGTTATGTCGCTCTAAGATAATTTCCAAAACTATATTAGCGTCTAGAAAAATGCTACTAGCTTGAGTACTTGTCAGTGATAGATTCATGGTACAGCTCCTTAACAGACTTATTGGGATTAAAAGGTGAGGCTTTCTTAAGTGCTGCTTCGAACGCTTGTAGACCAGCAAGTTTTTGGTTGTGCTTATTTGCCAAAGTATTAATAGCGCTCAGACGTACAGGCTTCTTAAAACGATGTTGGATAATAATATCTTCACCGTTTATTACGCGGTCAAGAATTTCGTCCATATTTTGCCTTAAATCTTTTGCGCCTATTGTTTTCATTCTTCAAGATTAACTTAAGTTAACCCCGATGTCAATGAGGTTGGGGAAGCTCCTTAACACATACAGCCTCTCTAACAGGATATGGTTCAGTAAAGTAAGTTGGGTATACTTCGTTGAGTTCGGGCATTACTGACATATCCGTTACGTAAATAACCACTTTTACTATTTTGTCTAATCCGACATTAGTAGCTTCTAGTATAGCTTTGATGTTGCTCATGATTTGGTTAACTTTATCTTTTATTGAACCACTAACTAGTGTATTGTCGGGTTTTGTGTGTATTTAGCCTGATACAAATACAAAACCACCACTGACTAAAGCCTGAGATAAAAACTTAGGAGCTGATGGTGCTTTATCGGTTGAGACTTGTTCTTTCATACTTCAACAACAGCAAATTATACTTGTAATAAGCATAAGCATAATGGTGAACCACCAAGCCAATAATTCTCATTTATTATTTGAGTAATTAAGGCGGTGGCAGTTAATAATCAACAACAAAAGGGCAATTAATAGACTAGCTTAACGCCTGTTTTAGCGGCAACTTGTTCTACCCAGCGCTCTATTCTTGCAACTTGCATGTCACGCGCGGCATTATTTGCTTCCATATTATCAAGACGCTTAAGGAAAGCGTTTAACGTCTGTCTGGACTAAATGGTTATACTTTTCGTCTATTTCTGCTATCTCGTCTTTAACTTCTATTGTTTGTTTATCTATACGATTAAATAGCTTAATTATTAGCTCGTCTAGAGAGTCGTCTAATTCTTTCTTGGTTAAAAAATTTGCCATATGAATTATATTTTAGCAAAACGAGTTAATTTATGCATAAGAAGTTTGGTGACCCTGGACAGCTCGGTTTATAAGGACATTGCCACCGAAATTCTTCGGAGGAACCAATTATTAAATTATAGTTGCTATAATTCGCAACTAGTGCTACCATAATAATATGGCAACCACTCAAGGTATAAAACTAGACGACAATACCCGTGAACGACTAAAAGTCTTGGCTAAGAAAAAACAGCACTCACCTCACTGGATTATGCGGACTGCTATAGAAGACTACCTTAAGAGAGAGGAGCAATATGAAAAGGAAAAAGCCGAAGATAATGCAAGGTGGGAGCAGTATCTTATAACTGGTAAAGCCATTGAGCACGAAAAGGTAGAGACTTGGCTAAAAGACTTAAGCCAGGGTAAACCACGCAAATGGCAAGAATAAAATGGCTTCCAGAAGCCGTACAAGACTTTGAACGTCTATATTTCTTCTTATTAGATAAAGATAGCGAAGCTGCTAAAAGAGCTGTATCAAACACCCTTCGCGGTTCTAAAATACTTAAACTCACACCAAGAATTGGTCGCCCTATGCCTGACGACGGGAACAGACGTGAACTATTCATAGCTTTTGGGGCGGGAGCTTATGTTACTAGATATAAGCTGGAGGGCGAAAATACAGTAGTAATAATCAGGGTCTGGCACAGCAGAGAAAATAGAAACTGATTTGGTGACCCCTGCGGGATTCGAACCCGCGATTGCCGGACTGAGAACCCGGAGTCCTGGACCGCTAGACGAAGGGGCCTCTCTGTTTTAACTGGTGAATCTTAGCACATCAGATACCTAAACGTCTATAGAACTGTTTGTGGTTACTTATGCTAAGTGAGATAATATATGCAGTTTTTTAGATGGGCAAAAATAAATCATGAATCTAAAACCAAAAAGCCAGCTCGTACTGTACGTTTACCAGTTCGGTACAGGAGATTAGTTATGTTCGGCCACGGGCACAAAGCACAAAAAGGAACAACAGTTAAGCTGGAGAGTAGTCTGCGGGACACCCAGCAGGCCTCAAGCATAATCTTAAACGCCATTGAGGACGGAGTTATGCTAATAGATAAGAATGGAGTAATCCAGCTATTTAATCCTGGAGCATCTAAGATAACCGGCTGGCCGGAGAATGAAGCTAGAAACCTAGACTTCAGGTCGGTTATAAAGCTGGTTGATGCAAAAGGTGAGGCCTACACGCCCGACCAGGATCCGCTAACCCAGATTTTTAAAAACCCAAATGAAACCATAAGAGACAATAAAGGATTTTTAGTTACTAGGGGTAATCAGCAGGTGCCAATATCCATAAGTGTCTCACCGCTTATTAGTACAGACCAGACGTTAACCGGAGTCGTGGCTATTTTCCGCGATGTTACAAAAGAACGCATGGAAGAGAAGCAGCGCAGTGAATTTATAAGCACGGCTAGTCACGAAATGCGCACCCCTGTTGCAGCAATTGAAGGCTATTTAGCCTTAGCGATGAATGACAAAGTCAGCACTATCGATAGCCGGGCTAAGAACTACTTGGAAAAGGCCCACGAATCAACTCAACACCTAGGTCAGTTATTCCAGGACCTGCTTACTTCCGCTAAAGCCGAAGACGGAAGACTTATTTCTCATCCAGAGCTAATGGAACTGGGTAGCTATATAGAGCAGCTCTGCAATGACCTTAAGTTCGCCGCGGATAAGAAGGGCCTGGCTCTAGAATTTAATATAGGGAACTCTCAGACGATAGATGCTACCAAATCCGCTGTAGGCGGACAGAAAGTCGTCAAGCCGCTATATTACTCCAGGGCTGACCCGGAACGGATGCGCGAGGTTATAACCAACCTCTTCGATAATGCAGTTAAATACACCGATCAAGGCAAAATCACCATTGGCATGACCGGAGATAACCAGATAGTCCAGATATATATAAAGGATACGGGGGTTGGGATTCCCGAAGAAGATATCCCGCACTTATTCCAGAAGTTCTACAGAGTAGACAATTCCGCAACCAGAACCATCGGAGGAACCGGCCTAGGACTTTACATATGTAGAAAAATACTAGAGCTCTACCAGGGAAGAATATGGGTGGAAAGCGAAATGGGTAAAGGATCGACTTTCTTTATTAACCTACCAAGACTCTCAACGGAACAAGCTCAAAAAGAGAAGCTAAACATCACATCAGCCAATATTTCAGCAGCTCCTACTCCGTTAACCGGTAGCATGGTACAATAAATCTAAAGCATAAGCTAGAATAATAAGTATGCCAAAGATCCTCCTAGTAGAAGACGACAATAACCTACGCGAAATATATGAAGCCCGCTTGCAAGCAGAGGGCTATACGATCGTTTCGGCGAAAGACGGTGAAGAAGCGCTAGTTGTTGCCAAGGACGAACGGCCAGACTTAATTATCTCAGATGTGATGATGCCCAAGATCAGTGGCTTTGAAATGCTAGACATTCTCCGCAATACAGCTGAACTAAAAAATACAAAAGTAATAATGCTTACGGCTCTGGGCCAGGCTGAAGATCAAAGCCGGGCCAGTCACCTTGGAGCCGACCGATATCTAGTTAAATCCCAGGTTACTTTAGAAGATATTGTTAAAGTTTCTCACGATCTATTAGAAGATAACGGAGAAGCTTCAGTAGCAGGCAGCGAACCCCCAGCCGAACCGCCAGTGGCAGCTACACCGACAACAGACGTGACTCCGCTAGAGGCACCGGCTCCAGCACCAGAACCTACTCCTCAAGTTCAACCCCCAGCCGAACCGCCTAGCGAACCCCCAGCCGAACCGCCAGTGGCAGCTACACCGACAACAGACGTGACTCCGCTAGAGGCACCGGCTCCAGCACCAGAACCTACTCCTCAAGTTCAACCCCCAGTAGCAGAAATCGACCCGCCACCGGCACCGGCTCCAGGAGATCAGGGAAGTGCTATCCCTGAGCCGGCTAAAAACGAGCCTCTCCAGACGTCGGCACAATCCACAACGCCCCCGACTTCAACATCAATTGAGCCCGGGGCAATTTCTATAGATGCAAACGGCCAGATATCTCAAACAGAATCTCAGTCTACGGACCAAGAAAACGTTACAGTAAGCAAACAAATAAACGACTTTATTAACAAGATGTCGGACGAGCAAACTGAGGCCAAACCGGATGATACGCCGGTGCATCAAGAAGATATTGTTACACCGACCTCAGGCCCGCCTATGGTGCATCCTACTAACCCGGAAGCCGCACAGGCAACTTCCGATTCAATAAACAACCAGGCGGCAAATGACCAGACCCTATCCCAAGCAGTTAATAAACTGATGGATGATGCCTCAACCAAAGGGGAGCAGAAAGCAGCAACACCAGCCCTACCGGCAACCGATCCTGTGGCGGTAAACAGCACTACGAATACAGAGGATTCCCCGACAGAGATAACCGGAAGAAAAGTAATTAAACCCTTGGAGAACACCAAGCCCCAAAAGAGCCTGGAAGAATTAGCAGCTCAGGAAGAGCCGGTAGTACCCGGACAATCGATTGCTCCTGATCCCAATGCCAGCGCTGCGTCTATGAACGACCCGACAACCCCTTTTGATGCTAACGATCCGAACAATATCTCCCTATAATAGGAATTATGCGCCTTAACGCATTCGTGGCCCGCTCAACCGGAGTAAGCCGCCGTAAAGCTGATGAACTCATAAAACAGGGAAGAATAAGCGTCGACGGACAGACCGCACCCGTGGGGCAAATTGTAAATAGTATATCCAAGGTGGCCCTGGATGATAAACCGCTAGTTCTGCCGGCAAAATCTACACTCATACTGCTAAATAAGCCGGTTGGGTATGTAGTTAGCCGTGAAGGACAGGGAAGTAAAACTATTTATCAATTGCTGCCGGATAGTATGAGCAAACTTAAGCCCGTGGGCAGACTAGATAAAGACTCCTCAGGATTACTAATCCTTACGGACGACGGAAACCTTGCAAATAAACTGATGCACCCTTCAGAAGATAAAAATAAGGTTTACGCTGTTACGCTTGATCGGCCGCTAACACAGAAAGACAAGCGCGCAATCGAAAAAGGGTTGTTGCTAGAGGATGGTATCAGTAGTTTAAGCATCGATATAACGGATAAAGACTGTCGTAAGTTAAGAGTAGTTATGAGCGAAGGACGAAACCGGCAGATAAGACGAACTTTTTTTAGTGTAGGATATAGGGTAGTGGGACTTAAGCGCATCAGCATGGGGAACTTTAGCTTAGGGAAGTTAAATTCCGGGGAGTGGAAATCCTTAGGCGGGCAAGAATCAGTTAATGATAGAAAGTAAGCAAAGCTAGTTCATGAACAGTAAAAGATTACCGATTGTCGCAATCGTAGGCAGAGCCAACGTAGGCAAGTCCAGCCTGTTTAATGCGCTAATAGAGCGCCGTGAGGCAATTGTAGCCCGGGAAGCAGGGACAACCAGAGACAGCATATCGGCAAAAGCTGTCTTTCTAGGCCAGCAGTTTTGGGTGGTTGACACGGCAGGCATAAAAGACCCGGAGGACGATTTTGAACAATCAATTCAGGACCAGATTATTCAAGCCAGCCAAAGTGCAGATATTATTCTGGTGGTCGTAGAGGCTGATGTGCCGATCAGTAACGAAGACCGTCAGGTGGCAACATTAGCGCTAAAAAGCCAAAAGCCGGTTATCCTGGTAGTAAATAAAGTAGACAGGGCCAGTAATGAGGAAGTTTTTGCTTTTGCTAAGCTTGGCATTAGCAACATTACCGCAACTAGCGTTACCCAGTCTAGGGGTATCCACGAACTGCTTGAAACAATTACTAAGAACATTGCCAAGGTTCCGCTGAGAAACGAGGGCGAAAGACTTAAGGTTGCTCTTCTGGGCAGGCCTAACGTCGGAAAGTCAAGCCTGTTTAACGGCTTGCTCAACAAGCAGCAGGCCTTAGTCGCCGAGAGAGCCGGAACGACGAGAGATATTAACCGGGCAGTAGTACGTTTTAAAAACCAAGAGATTGAGCTGATGGACACCGCCGGAATCCGCAAAAGCGGCAAGATCGAAAGGGGAGTTGAGAAGTTCAGCGTCTTAAGGGCTTTATCCGCCATAGAAGAGGCGGATATTTGTCTTTTACTAATTGATGCAAGTGAACCGAACACAGCACAAGATCAAAAAATAGCCGGGCTAATAAAAGAAGCGGGCAGAGGTCTGGCTTTAGTTATTAGCAAGTGGGATATTTTAAGCGAGCATGCGGACTTCGACTACGACGGCCTTATCAAGCAGGTCTCAAACGACTACGAGTTCGTAGATTGGGCCCCTTTAGTAGTAACGTCTTCTGTCAGCGGCCAAAACATAACTAAACTGTTTGAGCTGGTGTTAAATATAAAAAGCGGCAGGGAAATTACAGTTTCTACGCCGGAGCTTAATCACTTGTTAAAAAGAGCTGTCCGTGAGCACCCTCCAGCGGGCGTAAAAAACCACAGCCCCAAACTAAACTACATTGTCCAAGAAACTGACAACGAAATCCCGGCATTTAAAATATTCGGCAGCCAAACCCGTTTCGTCCACTGGAGTTACCGCCGCTATTTAGAGAGGCGAATACGTGAGCAATTCGGCTTTTTTGGTAACCCGATTCAGTTGTGGTTTATAGAAAAACATGAAGCGCACCCGGCTGGTAAAAAATTACGCTTAAAAAGTGGAGATAATTAAGTGGGCTGGCTGCAAAAACGACCGCAAGTGGCACTACCAACCAATTATTATGCTACGGGCTTAAACAACAGTCTGGTCATTGTAGGGCTAGGTAATCCTGAAGCAAAATATGCCAATACCAGGCACAATATAGGATTTTTTTGCCTAGACCGCTTTGTTGATAAGTTCAGCGAAATGAGCCAATGGGTCAATAAAGCCGACCTTAAATGCCTGTTTTCTTCAGGAGTAATCGGTGACACTAGAATAATTGCGATCAAGCCTACCACCTACATGAACCTAAGCGGCGACGCTGTATTATCCGTTATGAACTTTTACAAGATTCAGCCCGAGAGCGTTACCGTAATTCATGACGATTTAGACGTTAAGTTCGGTAATATACGCACCCGTTTGGGAGGCCAATCTGCCGGACATAATGGAATTAAGTCCATAAGCTCAAAAATCGGCGAGGATTACGGACGAATCCGAATCGGTATCGGACCCAAAAAGCCCTTAGAAATAGACAGTGCAGATTATGTATTGCAAAAATTTTCTGCCAAGGAAGAGAAGCAACTAAATAATTTGGGTCAGGAATGCACTGCTATTTTGAGCGAATTGGTTTACTCTAAAAAGCTAGCTACTGACACCCGCACGTTTATTGTTTAAACCAAAAACAGACCGACGAGAGGGGGTGGGCACCGCTCGTCAGTCTGCTCTCAGGGGCAACAAAAAGTTGCCCCTTGCATGCCCTTCAAGCCCACCCGGGCGAAACAACAAGACGAAAAAAATAAGTCATGTGTCTTTTCGGAAACCCGTAAAACCATTTAGGCTCGCACTTGATCGGGGGTTTACTTGAAAGGGTTAGTTTGCTTTAGAACGACATCTAAGATGATGCCTCTTGGGACAGTAGTGGAGGGTAACAACTACTTTTTCAATGGTCCGTGCTCTAAAGCAATCTAACATTGTTAGAATGGGTAAAAGGTACGTGAGCATAAAAGATTTTAAAACTCACAAATGGCAATTTTAGCAAAAGTATGTCTTTATGTCAATACTTTTCTCATGTAGTTTCTATATTGCCAATTCTATGTTTTAGAACACCTGTCATTATGCTTGTGGTAGAATTTGTTTAGTGAAACGAATTATTTCTTTTTCTATTTTAATATTTAGTACCTTGGGCGGGTGGATAGGGCAGGTCATGGATCATGGTAATTGGCTTGGCGGCTGGAGCATCTTGCTTGGGATTGTCGGAGCCTTTGGCGGTATATATATTGGGTATAAGGCAGGGAAGTACTTCGGTTATTAGGCCTATCGGCTTATTAGCTTAAAAAATCTAGTAAGAATTTTAGATATTAAATTGCAAATAAGCGCTGCTATTGCTTAAGATGTAGTAATGTCCAAAAATCTTGTGATAGTTGAAAGTCCGGCTAAAGCCAAAACCATCGAGGCTTTTCTGGGTAGCGGCTATACGGTTAAAAGTAGCTTCGGCCACATTAGGGATTTACCGTCAAAAGGCCTGAATATCGATATAGAGCACAACTTTAAGCCTAACTACGAAGTAAGCGACGGTAAAGAAAAGGTTATATCTGATCTAAAGAAGCTAGCTAAGGGTAACGACGTACTGCTGGCTAGTGATGAAGATAGGGAAGGAGAGGCTATAGCTTGGCATTTGACACAGGTTTTAGGTCTAGACCCGAAGAAGACGAAACGAATTGTCTTTCATGAGATCACCAAGCCGGCAATCGAAGCAGCAATCAATAACCCGAGAAAGGTAGACCTTAGATTAGTCGATGCTCAGCAGGCTAGAAGAGTACTTGACCGCTTAGTGGGCTACGAGCTCAGCCCGGTACTATGGAAGAAAGTCCGTACCGGCTTAAGTGCGGGCAGGGTTCAATCTGTAGCAGTTCGTCTGATAGTTGAGCGGGAAAGAGAAATCCGAAACTTCAAACCGGAGGCAAGTTTTAAGGTAAGCGCCGTATTTTTACACCAAAAAGGCCAGATACCGGCAACCTTAAAGACTGAGCTTCCAACGCAAGGGAGCGTATCGGAGTGGCTAAAGCAGATTTCAAAGAGTAACTTCAGTGTCCTTGATCTGTCCACTAAGCCCGCCAGACGCAGTCCGGGAGCACCCTTTACTACCAGTACACTACAACAGGAAGCCTCGCGCCAACTAAGTTTCAGCGTTCGCCAAACCATGACGATTGCCCAGCAACTATACGAAGCCGGCCTTATAACCTATATGCGTACGGACAGTACCCAGTTATCCGCTTTGGCAATTGAATCAATCGGTAAATTTATTGAGAAGGAATATGGAGCAGATTATCACAAAGCTCATCAGTATAAGACTAAAAGTAACAGTGCACAGGAAGCCCATGAAGCCATACGCCCGACAAATGTAAGCAAACTTTCAATTGAGGGAGATAATAACAGAAAGCGGCTATATGATCTTATATGGAAACGCGCCGTGTCTTCCCAGATGGCAGATGCTAAAATATCCCGAACTGAGATAACCATAGCCGTCTCTGACAGACAGGAGTTATTTATCGCCCAGGGTGAAGTTCTGCTTTTTGACGGTTTTATTAAGGTGTGGGGAGGAGCAAAAGAGGATGTCATCTTACCTATAGTTAAAACGGGTGACCCCCTTAAGCTAGGCGAATTAAGCGCCAAGGAACAGTTTAGCCGTGGTCCAGCCCGCTACAGTGAAGCCAGCCTAGTAAGAAAGCTTGAGCGACTAGGAATAGGCAGACCAAGCACTTATGCACCTACAATTTCCACCATCCAAAGCCGTGGCTACGTAGAGAAAACCGACCTGGAGGGCGAAGAACGCCAAATAACCAAACTGGAATTAAAGAAAGGGGAAATAATCTCGTCAACCGAACAGGAAACGTTTGGCTCAGACAGAAATAAACTGCTTCCGACTTCAATCGCTGAAGTTACAACCGATTTCTTAGTTAAATACTTCCCCTCAGTAGTTGATTACGACTTTACGGCAAAAGCAGAAGAAGACTTCGACGAAATAGCCAGAGGCGAAAGGCAATGGCAAAGCATGATTAAGGAGTTCTATAAGGAGTTTCACCCCTTAATTGAAAAGACCGATTCAGTAACCCGCCAAGAAGTTTCTCAAGCTAGGTTGTTGGGGCAGGACCCTGCCAGCAAGCGTCCGATATATGCCCGTTTCGGCCGATTCGGTCCGATGCTTCAAAGAGGAGAGACGTCTGATGAGAAAAAACCCGAATTTGCACCTATGCCGCCAGGATGCAAGATCGAAACTGTAACCATAGACCAAGCTCTTGAAATGTTCAAACTACCGCGCATAGTCGGTAAAACGGTTGGCGGAGAGGAGATTACTGCAAGCATTGGCAGATTTGGTCCATATGTAAAGGCGGGCGGGATTTCAGTCTCGATTAAGGGACATGACCCTCTTACTATTGATGAGGCAAGCGCTAGGGAGTTAATAGAAGAAAAAATAAGTAAAGAGTCCAGCAGAAAGATAAAGGAACTGGAAAAGGGCATTAGGGTGTTAAACGGGCCATATGGGCCATATGTAACAGACGGTAAACGTAACGGTCGTATAGCTAAAGATAAAGACCCCTCTGCAATAACCCAACAAGAAGCCGAAGAGATTTTAGCCAAGGCACCCACCCGTAGGCGTCGTTTTAGAAACAAGAAGACTAAATAGTTTTGCACAGTTCAAGTCTGTTGTATCGTATTACTCCTATAACATCGTCTATGCACGATAGTCATTATTGTGCTACAATAAATCTATAGAAGGTTTATTTTGCTTTTTTAGAGCATGTGTTGTATAATAACATTAGTGAGTTCAGTAATAATTTAACGATAAAGAGTTATGGCAGACAAATCCAGCAAATCGCTTTCCACTAAAGATATGGTTAACGGCGTACTTCGCTCGATTGAGCGCGACCGGGAAAGGGAAATTATTTCCCGCCGTTTTGGTCTATTTGAGCGTCGTGAAACGTTAGAGCAAATTGGTGAGTTATTGGGCATTACCAGGGAAAGAGTCCGCCAACTCGAGAAAGCTGTAGTCCAGAAACTCCGTCAAGCAGGGCAGCAGCATAAACTGCTGGGTATAGACAACTTCCAGACACTCGTTATGCCAATATTAAACAAAACAGGGAAGGTAATCAGGGTTAGCGACCTGACAAATCAACTAGTGAATAGCCAGGACCGAACAGAGCAGTCAAGGATAGCTTTCTTATGTGATCTATGCCCGGACCTGATAGTAATTACTGATGACGATAATAACTACGCCAGCGTAGCCAGCAGTAAGTCATTTACCGAAAAGTCACTAAAAGAAGCGTCAGCGGATGTAGTTAAAGCCATTACTAAGATAGGTGAGCCCAAGCATATTGAATACATCGCCGGACAAGCCGGGATTAAAGACATAATTCAGGCAGAAGCCCTGGCAAGTACCTCTAAGCATCTAGCTAAGCTAAATGAGCAATGGGGTCTTATTAAGTGGCCACTAGTAAATCCTAAGAACATAAGGGATAAGATTTACGTTATTCTTAGCCAAAAAGGCCGACATATGCACTTCAACGAAATTGCCGAGGCAATAAAGCAAAGCGATTTCAAACGTAAAAATGTTACTACCCAGGCAATCCACAATGAATTAATTAAAGATAAGCGATTCGTGCTTATAGGCCGCGGCATATACGCACTTAAAGAATGGGGCTACGAAAAAGGAACGGTGGCTGACATAATTAGCGAGGTCCTACGTGAAGCTAAGGAACCGCTACACCGTGATGAAATAGTTAAACGTGTATTAAAGAGTCGTTTTGTTAAAGAAACAACCATTTTGTTAAACCTACAAGGTAAGCCTCAATTCCGTCGGGTAGCTAAAGCAACATACGCACTAGACGAAACTGAATAATTTAATCTAAGCTCTAAAAAAACAAAACCTAATAAACTATACAT
>JAJZNT010000014.1 GCA_021811685.1 bacterium | reverse complement strand
CAGCTAAAAAGTCAACTAAAGCCGCAAATTCTCGATCTAAAGTTAGCGTAAAATCAGTTAAAAAGACTACCGCTAAACCAATACGAGCGCGTCAGACTAAAGCGAAGGGCAAGCTAGCGGCACTAAAGCGTTTTCGGGTAACTGCTTTTACTAAGACAAAAAGGGTAATACGAGCACAAGTCCGTTTGATTACCATTGGTATTTTAGCTATTGCCGCGCTAGCCTACGTATTAACCCTAAATAACGGCAACGCTTCCGGCTATGGCCCCAGCACTATCCTGATCGGCAAACAAGACCAGACACAAGAAGCCCCAAGTAGGATTACAACTTACGGTCCGGCCCAATCAGATAATCAATTCTCAACCTATCCTACCTGGTCGCAAGACTTCGCCCACTATAAGAGCAATAAGCTAAATTCTAACTACTGGCGAATTAACATCGGCGCGCCGAATAACGGCAATAACGAAGCCGAGTACTACACCAATGACCCGTCAAATCTTCGGATCAGCCAGGGTTCATTGATCTTAGAGGCAACTCATCAGGCAGAACCAAATAACTATCAGTACGGATCAGGCCGGGTTGACACCAAAGGCAAGCTATCCTTCCGCTACGGGAGAATTGACGTAACCGCCAAACTGCCGATTGGAGTCGGTACCTGGCCGGCAATCTGGTTACTACCGGCAAATACCAAATATGAAGACATGAGTCCTCCTAGCGATATTTACCGCTTTTTAAACGGCGGAGAGATTGACATGGCTGAAGCGGTCGGTTTCAACCCCAATCTTGTTTACGGAGTAGTCCACACCGTCACATCAAACGAGAACAATCCTAACGGCGTAGGTGATTATAATCAGGTCCTAGTAGCCAATAATAATCTAAACTACAACACCTATACTCTGCTTTGGACCCCTGACAGTATTACTTTTGAAGTAAACAACAAGCCTTACTACACCTATTACAAACAACCAGGAGCGACCTACCTAACCTGGCCATTTAATCAGCCCTTTTATCTAATTATCGACCTGGCAGTTGGTGGTGTATGGGGCGGTGAAGATACGGCTCAGTACCCCAATAACGGGATTAATAATGCAGCGCTGCCGGCCAGCCTGCAGATTAAATCAATTTACTACTACCCGTATATTGCCAACAAGCCTCGTTAATAGATAAGAGTAAAGCCCATTAATGCCGGTTAGCGTTTGTTGCCTAGCGCGAATATCTTGTCGCTATAGGGACGGCTAATCACGAGCACCGACTTTGTCCATTTATTTAAAGAAGCTTTGAGTCTGGGTTTAGGTTTTTTGGCAGATCGTGCTTCATTAGGAGTTAGCATGACTTTTTGTCCTTGGATTAAGCGGACATGCGAGTAGACCATCAAAGCAGCGCCAACGATAGTGTAGGGGATTAGAATATCCCAGCTGACCCCTATGAAATGATGCAAGCCGGCATCTACGCCTCCTACGGGCAAAATGGCTGAAGTAGGCGATGGCTGAAGAATATGCATCTTAAGTTACCAGGCCCTTTCCGGACGAGCATAACTCACCCAAACCGAGTAGGTGTAGACCATTTCCCTAAAAATTGCATAAAGTTCATTCGGGATTAAGCTGATGGTCATTAAGGCCTGCCATTTATCCTTCTGGTCAGCGTACTTGTTCCATCTATAGTATTGAATTAAGGCGGCGGATAAGGGCAAGAGTAAGAACAACGATACTAACTGAGCCAGATTGCCGCTTAAGGCAAGAACAATATAGACGGAGTATAACAAGCCTCTCATGAGCAGGTTAAGGCTTAAAAGACCGATGGTTAAAGCTTCGTAACGTGAATGCTTCTTAAAACCCCGGCGGCGTATTTCATCAACCGTACCGCTGTACCATCTTTGGCGCTGGTCAAACAGGCCGCCCTTACCGCGTATCCTTAACGGTACATCCGACCAGGAAACCATCTCTAGGGAAGACTTAACACTCCAACCCAGATCTTTTAACTCAAGTGTCAGCCTATAGTCTTCAACCAGACTGTCTGTTGCCCAGACAATTCCGTCATTTTGCCGGGATATGGCGCTTAAGGCCGTACTGCGGAAAATAACCGATACTCCCGGAAGCACCCTGGCATTGTTATAATTCTCAACTCTCCAGGCGTTAGCCAGGCTGAATTCAATATTCTGCAGCCGCCACAAATACCGCTCCCATTTAGAAGCTCCCTGCGGTAGCGGCAGCGTGCGGTAAGCCGAGCAGATACCGCCCGTAGTCGGCTCGTTGATCAATTGGCTAACTCCCGCCTTAATAATCCCAGGGTCAAGAACAGTATCGGCGTCCATACAAAAGATAAAATCGGGCTTTCGAGTAACCGCCTTGAACCCCTGATTTAGCGCCCCGGCTTTTTTATACCGGTTATTTACCGTCTTCATTACCCTTAATTTTTTCTTACCGTATTGCTTTTGGCAGTTGTGAACAACCCTTAAAGTCATATCTGAGCAGTTATCTATGATTATCAGGGCATAAGACAGATTGTAAGTTTGGTTCATTAAAGACTCGATAGTCCTCGCAATTGTCTTAGCCTCGTTATGTGCCGGAACCAAAGCCACAACCCGCGGCTGCTTTTTCTGCCGCAATGACTTTTTTCCTCTAGTTGATTTGGGCTTAATATTAGCTTTGCTCATAAAATATCTACTCTCAATAATCTGTTTAAAAAGCTAAAGGGCACCAATGCCGCTCAATAGAGCATTGGGGCCCTCCTTAATAACTTTTCTATTTTAGTATTATTCTACACTATTAATGCTTGTTAGTAAAGTTTATAGTAAAACATTACCTTTTTCTTAGTCCTGGTTGTATTTGGCTATAATTGAGCTTCGACTTCGCTTAGGGCTGAATGTATATTCTCTACGGTAATACCGCTAGCTTTAATCGCCGCTAACTGGTTAGCCAGCTGAGTTGGCGTCACGTTATAGATGTCTACCGGGCTTGGATCGACTGAGTGATATACCAAAATTAGCCAGGTATTGGTTGCTTCTGCTTGCTTTACCCAGTCGGCGATCTGAGCGGTGGTGGTAAAGCTGAAAACGTTCTGGACCTTGAGGTCGTATACGTTTAGGTTATCCTTGGAATTTAGCCCGTCTTCAACTCCTCGGGCAGAGGCATAGTAATTGGCGGCCAAACTCATAACCGTATTGTCATAAAGACCATAAGGGTAGGCCATATCGCTCACGGGCGCGCCGATCCATTTTTGCAGCTGAATCTTTGAGTTTGACAGCTCATTAGTAACAGCAGAGGTCGATTCACTGGTTAGATTTGAATGAGTAATGGTATGTGAGGCTATTTCCTGGCCCGCCTGATACATCTTCAGTACCTGAGCATTACTCATGTAGTAGCTATTCGCATTAATTAAATCGGTGATAATGTACTGGGTAGAGCTATAGCCGTATTGCTGCAGCAAGGGCAAACCGTTATTAAAGGTACTTGAATAGCCGTCATCAAAGGTCAGACTTAACAATGGGCGGCTGAAGCCGGTGGGGCTATAGGGTGTCAGTGAAAAATCATCGGTAGTTAAGCTGCCGACGCTGTTAATTAGATGGTAGATAGTCATATTAACAGTCCCGAGAGGGATAGAAAACTCGGTCGAGAAATGCGTCCAGGC
This sequence comes from bacterium, assembly GCA_021811685.1. Taxonomy (GTDB): domain Bacteria; phylum Patescibacteriota; class Saccharimonadia; order Saccharimonadales; family UBA4665; genus JAJZWH01. Next base: position 30,440 of record JAJZNT010000014.1, on the reverse strand, counting down.
GCTTGAGCTGTCAGGCAGCCCGATAAACAAATACTGGGTTGAGCCATCGCTCATGTTAAACACTCCCATTATCTGAGTCTGAACATTACTCTTGTAATACTCGCTGTATTTGTACTGTGTATCTTGTGACACTAGTTGAGGCGTAAAGTACCACTTGGCATCGCCTGAACTATAACTGGTCATATTGACCTGAACGCTGTGACTATCGTTATAGCCACTGCTTAGATAATGGAAAGTCTCGGAGTTAGTACCCCAAGATGAATGCACCCAATCAAGAGGCAAGCTTGAATTATTTGGATCAGGTGTATTAATCGACGGGTTCGGGATTAAGTTGCCGCCGAGCGGATCAGGGTTGCTGACATTAATAATAACCGGGGCAGAGCTGGAAACTGAGCCGTCTTTCCCGATAGCAACAGCTACCAGGGTGTGTGTGCCGTTCGTAGTGTCTGCCGAGTTCCAGTTCATAGAGTATGGAGAGGAACTGAGCGGCAGGCCGAGGTTAACACCGTCCAGCTTAAACTGAACAGACGCAACTCCATCACTAGCCGACGCGGTTGCCGAAAGGGCGACCTGCCCGCTAATATTTGACCCTGCTGACGGGGAAGTGATACTTACACTCGGTGCCGTAGATACACTTAAGCTGTAGTTATCCGTAGTTAAACTGCCGACGCGGTTAATCAGGTGAAAAACTGTCAGCGAAGCCGTATTAGCCGGAGTAGTGAAGGTTGCGCTATAGTTATTCCAGCTGCTACTGGCTGGAGCATTACCCAGATCTAAGTAGCCATAGTTGCCGCTGCTGTCCTCAAACTGCACAACTACGTCGCTTGCTACGTTAGATTCATAATAATCACTGAAGATATAATTAGTATTAGGCAGAACACTTACCGGATTAAAGTACCACTTGGCATCCCCCGAGCTATAACTGGTCATATTAACTTGAACTGAATGATTGCTGTTATACCCGGTATCTAGATAGTTGAAGCTTTCAGAGTTAGTGCCCCAGTGGCCTTCTTGCCAGCCGGCGGGCAAATTGCCGCTGGATATTTCTACTGAGGGATTATAAATTAAGTTACTACCAACTGAAGGAGGCGGTAGTTGAGGCGCTCCGGAAATTAAAGAAAAATTATCGGTAGTTAAGCTGCCGACGCTGTTAATCAGGTGAAAGATTGTTAAGTTGTTTATTCCAGAGGGTGTAGTAAACGTTGAGCTAAATGTCTGCCAGTTGCTGCTTGGGCCAACTGATCCTAAATCCACATAACTATAACCGCCGCTGCTCAGCCCGTATTGGACAACAACATCAGTAGTGACATTGCTCGTATAATAATCGCTAAAGGTATACTCCGAACCCGAAGCTACACTCACCGGATTAAAGTACCACTTGGCATCCCCCGAGCTATAACTGGTCATATTAACTTGAACTGAATGATTGCTGTTATACCCGGTATTTAGATAGTTGAAGCTTTCAGAGTTAGTGCCCCAGTGGCCTTCTTGCCAGTATTGGGGAAGGCTTGAATTTGCCGGACTGGGAGTTTCAACCGAAGGGTTGGCAATCAGATTAGTACTGCTGGCAGCCGCGTTAATACTAAAAGGCAATAGAGCAAAAGTACTTAATAAAGCGGCGGCAATTAAACTAAAAATTTTCTTAATCATAACTGGATAGTTATCTGTCCCCACATGAACAAACGCCTATTTTAAGACACATAGCCCAGCCTTTGTCTAAACAAATACTACTACACAACAATGTACTATTCAATAGTTTTGTTAATACTTCAACTTACATATTTAATACAATTACGGACTGGGAGGCAGAACTCTAAACTTTAGGTCTTAGGCGGTAGCTTGTTTCCAGTAGGATTGCCGCCCGCTCCATGAGGCGCAGTCTTATTTATGGTAATCGGCGTACCGTGGAAACAGCCTACAGTATAGGGGTATTCAAGTGTAGCGTCGTAGTGGTAAATGTCAGTCATCTTGCCATTCCACATAACCTCACTTGTGCGTCCATGGCAAGCGTCCAAGTTGGCATTAGTCAGTAAGTTCCCGTTAGCGTCCCGCTCAACATAAATGCCGTAGCCGTCTAGTGCGTAGCCAACTAGAGTAGAAGAGGATTTAGCTGAATCGGCTTTCAGCATAAAGTTAGGAATATCGTGGTGGTGGTACATACCTGCACTCTGCGGGTGTCCTTGCCACTGATCAAGAATCTCGGTAGCACCAGCATCCCGGTTATCCGCGTCAAGTGCATTAAATAGGAAAACCCCGTCGGTTAATACGCCGATCGGCCCGTCACTGGTACAGCCTGGGGTGGCAGCTGCAATCGGATTAGCCGACAGCTGCCAGGTCGTTGGCTGAGAGGTTATCTTATTCGGGTTATGATCATATTGGTAAGCCGGATCATTCACGCTTATCGGGAAGACTCCGCTGTCATGGTTTATCGGTAAATCATTAGTTGTTATGGTTCTGGTGCTTCCGGACAAGGTAACCGAATAACTGGCTGAGCCCGCCCAAGAAACCGATCCCTGTACCGCCGGCTTAGTTAACGAGTCCCAGGTATTATTAGTCTTATTAATCCAGGGCAGGTTAGGCTCGGGAGCAACACTCGTACCCTTATTGTTACAAAAATCAACATAACCAACCCGGGGAGTTGTGGATACCTTGCCGGTGCCTAGCGGTATTGCCGCCGGATTTATCGGGTTAATCGATGCCGGAGTGTTATAGCTATTAGCTTTAGTGGATGGCGGAGTGGAGGCCGGCTTATTATTGGTCACATAGCTAACCGTATTACTGTTACTGGTGTTATCTACTAAAAAGAAAATAAGTACCCCAACAGCAATTAACACTGCCGCCAAACCGGAAATTAACAGCCACTTCGGCACCTTAGGCTGTTTAGGTGAGGAACTATTATTTACCGGATCCTTCTCGGCTGAGACTTCCGGAGGATTAACGGGAACAGTAGGCGAGTCCTGATTAATGTTTGTACTTTGATCTATACCTTTATCTTTTTGATTTTCTTCCATCTTGATTATTTTAGCATAAGCAAAATTACGCCGGTTTTTGGGCCAACTTTAACTTGCCAAATCTGGTGGCAGACAAAACTGCAGCTATTACCATAAAAATGGTTAAAGCATAAAAGGCGGCATGCAGACCGCTAGTAAATACTTTTGCCAAATGACCGTTTAGGCTGGTCGTACCTACGAAAATAGCAAATGCCAGATGCTTAGGGATAGAACGAGAAGCGACTAATATAGCGACCGAAAAGGAGAACACCATCCCGACGTTCGAAAACGTACGCAGCATGCCCGAAGAGATACCGAACATATCTGGCGGCGAGGCCTTCATTACCGCCGAACTGTTTGCAGGGAAAAAGCCACTGCTGCCGGCGCCGTTAATAATACTAGCTACAACAACCACCCAAAGACCGGTAGTTAAGCCAAGGTGCGCATAAATAAATAAGGCCGCTACCTGAACCGCCAATCCAATGGTTGCCGGAACTGCCGCTCCAACCTTATCCGCCATGCGCCCGGCAAACGGCCCGATAGCCGAGCCAATAATATACCCCGGCACCAAAAGCAGAGAAGCGTGAATCGGCGTTAAACCCCTGGTCCCTTGTAAGTACATGATAACTAGAAACAACACGGCAAAGTTTGCTACACCTTGGAATAACGAGGCCAAGAGCGAAGGCGCCATAGTCGGAACCTTAAAGAGAGATAGATGGAGCATCGGCTCGGGTTTACGCCTTTCTATAAGACCGAAGACTATAAGCAGAACTACCCCTCCAATCAGGTAGCCATAAACAGAGAAGTCAAGCGAACTGGTAGCCAGTTTAGTCATTGCCCAAAGTATGCCGAACAAGCCGGCACCCAGACAAATCATGCCGCTAAAATCCGTTTTATGTTTCTTTCGTTCCGTAGTTTCATGCAGCACCTTAAGCGCAAGCAATAATGCCATAATGCCAATCGGTGCGTTAATCCAGAATATCCATCTCCAGGAAATATAAGTCACTATCGCCCCGCCTAAGATAATGCCTAAGATTGCCCCTAGCATCCAGCCGATCGCATTATATCCATATGCCTTACCGCGGTGATGCGGCGGGTACAAAGAAGCAATAATTGCACCGCTGTTGGCTGAGACAAAGGCTCCGCCAATACCCTGAATAATACGAAAAATAATGATTGAGGTTTCATTCCAGGATAAAGCGCAAGCTAGAGACCCGATAACGAAAACTAGAAATCCGGCCTCATACATTTTAATCCGGCCGTACATGTCACCAAACCTGCCCACTTGGGTAGCCAGCAGGGTAATTACCAGGAGATATCCAATAATCACCCATATAACTGATGTCAGTCCGACTTTTAGCCCCTTTTCAATCTCAGGAAGAGCCAAAACCACAATCGTAGTGTCGATTGCCGTAATTAACACGCCGGTCATTACTACAATCATGGCCAAACTGCGGTGCTTGGTTATTTTGCTGTACTGCTTGTCCGAACTATCAGCTCCGGGTTTAAGTGCTCCCGCCATATACCTAGACTATACTCGCTTCAACGCGATATATGGCGTTTAGTCTTATGCTTAGAATTAAGGTTTTGACGGTGTTTTTGTATAGCTAATATTGACCAGAAGACAAAATTAAAAAAAGCAGATATGGCTGCTATTGGTAACTTCATCGTGGCATAGGTAATAGCGATACTAAGAGCTACCGATCCGGTAATTAGCGAAGTCCAGATTTCCGGCTTGTCGCTACTAAACACCGAAGGCAATAGAGCAATGATAAATACGACCTGACCAATAGCCAGAATGGTTTCCTGCCAATGCATCATAATTAGTATATCCCTAAAACGCTTGTACTAATACTTGAAAGCAGGTTATGCTAAAAAGTAAGCATGGAAATACGCCTAGATGGTAAAAGAGCCCTGATTACCGGCGCCAACTCCGGGATCGGCGCGGCTATTGCCGATGAATTGGCTGAGGCCGGAGCTAAGGTTGCCATTAACTACGTCTCCCGCCCTGAAGTTGCCGAGCAAATGGTCAATGATCTTAGGAACAAAGGTAAGGAGGCCATCTCAATCATGGCCGATGTGTCTGATCCTACTCAGGTAGAGAAGATGTTCTATGAGCTGGACAGCCAATGGGGCGGCGTGGATATATTAGTAAACAACGCAGGCATTGACGGGGCTAAATCAGATACTTGGGATTCAGAACTCGATGACTGGCTGAAAGTAATAAACATTAATCTAATGGGCAGCTATTACTGCTCGCGTCAGGCGCTTAAGCGGATGGTACCGCAAAAGGCCGGCGTTATCTTAAGTACATCATCGGTACATGAAATTATCGCCTGGACAGGGCATAGTGCTTATACCACATCCAAAGCCGGCCTGAGTATGCTGACAAAAACTCTAGCCCAGGAAGCTGCTCCTTACGGCATTCGGGTTTTAGCCCTGGCTCCCGGAGCAATTAAAACCACTATTAATCAGGACGTATGGAATAACCAACAGGGGCTAAATGACCTGCTCGAGAAAATACCCCTAAGACGTATAGGCGAACCTTCCGAAGTAGCGCGCATGGCCGTGGTGCTTATAAGCGACACGGCATCATATGTAACCGGACGAACTATTTTTGTAGACGGCGGAATGACCGACTATCCGGATTTTGCTCACGGCGGTTAAATAACAAATGGGAGGTGGGACAAATGCCAGACTCTGCTAAGCAAGCGCCCGGAGCGCCCGGAGTCGATGCTCGCTGGGCTCCCGGGCCTAAAGACGCGGTAGGTACAGCTTTAAATGAGGCTAGTAACGTTTGGTTCACTATAGGGCAGGGAGTACTAAACGAAATCTTTTTCCCACAAGTAGATACACCCTCAACCCGCGATATGCAGCTAATAGTTACTGACGGGGAAAACTATTTTTCTGAAGAATCTAAGACCGACTCAAGCCTGATCCGTCTAGCTCCAGGCGTCCCGGCTTACGAAATAACCAATGTCAGCCCGGACAAAAACTACACGATAAAAAAACAGGTGATTAGCGACCCGAGACGTCCAGTGGTACTGCAGAAAATTAGCTTTGAGCCTAAAGAGAACTCTAATTATCATTTGTACCTGCTGCTAGCACCACATCTTGGAGACATGGGCGGAAATAACCACGCTTGGATAGAGAACAGGGGAGAGATACCGCTACTGCTGGCAGAGCGAGACGGTTGTTTTCTGGCACTAGCCGCATCAGCTCCGCTAATTAAGACTTCGGCTGGTTATGTTGGAAGGAGTGACGGTTGGCAAGATTTAAACAAACATAAACAAATGAACTGGCAGTATAAGGAAGCCAAAAGCGGAAATACGGCACTAACTGCGGAAATCGATTATAGCGGAGGGGAGTTTATTCTGGCACTTGGTTTTGCCCACAGCGCTGAAGCGGCAACAGATAATGCGCTTGAGAGTTTAAATCAACCGTTTAACGAAGCACTTGATCTATATAAGAGCGAATGGCAAACATGGCTCGATGGTGCGATGAGCAAACTAGAAAATAACCATAATGAGTTGGCGTTAATCAGCATGTCGACCATTAAGACCCATGAGTCTAAGAACCCGGACGGCGGTTTGGTTGCCGGGCTAGCTAGCCCCTGGGGTTATGCTAACGGCGATGACGATAAGATTGGATACCATGCAATTTGGACTCGTGATTTAGTTGAGTCAGCCGGAGGCCTGCTGGCAGGCGGTGATCAGGGCTCAATTAAAAGCATACTCAGGCGGCTTAAGAATACTCAAAAGAGTGACGGTCACTGGCCGCAAAATATGTGGATTGACGGCACGCCGTACTGGAACGGCATTCAAATGGACGAGACAGCGCTGCCTGTATTGCTGGTTAACCTAGCCTATAGCGAAGCTGCGCTTAATAATGACGATCTGTTTGAGTTCTGGCCGATGATTCGCTCGGCTGCCGGATACATCTTAAGGAACGGCCCGGTAACCCAGCAAGACAGATGGGAAGAAGACCCGGGATATACGCCTTTCACGCTAGCTGCCGAAATCTCCGCGCTGCTAGCAGCTGCCGACTTCGCAGATTTAGCTAATGAAGCTTCAGCCGCTAACTTAATGAGAGAAACTGCGGATATATGGCATGACAACATAGATAGCTGGCTCTATACGAACAGTAGTGACTGGTGCAAGCAGTATGGTGTTGATGGCTACTACGAACGGGTTGCATCAGTGAATAAAGATCAAATCAACCGTTTTCAAACTTTCGTGCACGTTAAGAATGTTCCTGATGCCAAGTCGGAACTTAAACCGGTGCATCTTATCAGTCCAGATGCCTTAGCCCTGGTTAGGTTCGGTTTGCGCAAGCCCGACGACCCGCGCATCTTAGATACGGTTAAACTTATTGATCAACTGCTAAAGATAGATACTCCTAGCGGGAGCACCTGGCACCGCTATAACGACGATGGCTATGGTGAGCATGAAGACGGATCAGCATTTGACGGCGTAGGTATCGGACGAGGCTGGCCGCTGTTGACCGGCGAGAGAGGTCACTACGAACTATCATTAGGCAATAAAGATTATGCCAATCAGTTGAAGAACGACATGGAAAGCTTTAGCGGCAAAGGCGGCCTGTTTCCCGAGCAGGTTTGGGACAGCTCGCCAATTTCCGAACATGGGCTAGAGCTTGGCAGACCGACTGGCTCAGCAATGCCCCTAGCTTGGGCTCACGGCGAATACCTTAAATTACTACGCTCATTAAAAGATGGCCGACTGTTTGATGCACCCAAACAAAGCGTGCAGCGTTATATCAATCAGCAAACGGCGTCCAAAATAAAGTCCTGGCGGTTTAACCAAAAAATTCGTTTCTTACCAAGAGGCAAAACTCTGCGCATTGAGACCTTAGCTCCGGCAACTGTACATTGGACTATGGATAACTGGAAAACCATAAACGACAGCGCCACTATCGATTCAGGACTGGGACTGCACTACGTCGATTTACCTGCAGACAATACCACCAAGCAAAGTTCAATAACCTTTACTTTCTACTGGCATCACGCAGACACTTGGGAAAACAATAACTTTAGCGTAAGTTATCAGGAATAATAAAGCCCTATAAGATAAATATTATTTGTTCTGAATAGTTTTATGTTAGAACCTTGCCATAATCGCTTTTTTGCTAAATCAGTCTAACTAAAGGGGTATAGTAGAAAATAGGTATAAATAAAATAATGGTCATCAAGCTGAAAAGGCAAGCCAGACAACCTGAGCGGAAGAAGGATAAACTTATCCGTTTACTAATCAGCTTAATTATTGTCTGCTCAATCGGAACAGGACTAACCGTTAACTTCCTAAACAATCTTTACTACAGCAAGCTTTTGCTAAAGGCTAACTCTCAAACCGGCTCAGCTCAAATAGAACTATCCCAAGTACGCTACGACGTCAAGCAACTAATCGACAATTTAAGCATACAATTTAATTGCTACGATTTACGCTCTCACTACGCCAGAAATATTTGTTACACGCATAACAAGCAGATTAGCTAACTATTAAGCACCGCAGCTAACCGATAAGGGTAAGTTAATGCTAAAAGTATCATAGTTAATAATATTCCCGCTGCAGGAGTAGATTACATTTGCTCCGGCCATATTAGGCAGATTACAGGTATAGTTAAGTAGCAAATTAACCGGACTGGATGCTGCATTAGTCGTGCCGCTGCAATTAAGCAAATCGTTCAGTGAATAGTAACCTGCACGATAACAATTAAGACTGACATCGGTTGCACGCTGCATGATCGTACCGTTGCATTTAATAAAGACTACTCCCGAAGCAATCGCCGGAGCGATGCAACCCATATTAGTAACGGTATAGTCCCTCGAAAGCGAAACTAAAGACACTTCGCTGCTGCAATTAAGCGATGTCTTAGGATAAAGACTAAGCGGACTCGCGGCCTGTTTCGGCGCAGTCTTCGCTATATGCTTAGCGTTTTGATTATGAGCCTTTGTTGATGCCGGCTGAGATCGCAGTAAATGATATCCAATAAAAACCAACAGTCCTAAAAAAACTAAACCGATTACCGCCGTAAGTTTCTTCATAGCATCAAATGTATTTTAATTTCACTACCTGAGATTATGCTCCTTAAATCACTCTGAGCATAACATCTGATCTCTAAATAGGGTTAGCTTTTACTCTGATTCTCGATAGCGTTAATTTGCGCCTGGGTCAGGGGAGTCCAAGGAGACCCTCCGGGGTTGGACGATGCTGCGGCCGGACTCTGCCCCTGGTTCCACCACTTCGCCTGGTAAGGCACGCCGTTAAACAGCACGCGGTTCCCGGTATTATAAATAGTCGTACCTGACCAGTCAGGGTAGGTTCCCGCAGGTAGAGTTGCCTGAGGAATCGGTTTCTCTCCGGGAAGTACCGGACCAATCAGCTCCCATGGAGTCTGCCAGCTTTGCAGCACCGGATTGTCGGGAACATCACCTTGAGTCCACCATTTAGCCTGGTAAACGTTATGGTGCCACACCACCTTTGTACCCTCCAAATATGCGGAATTATCTGACCATATGGGGTAGGGGCTGGTTGCCGGATTGTCCGGTGAGCTTAAATAGCTGGACTTAGTATCAGCTTTAGTAATCAGGCCGGCACTAAGCTCAATCCTTCCGGTAAAGCCTTTGCCCAAAAGTTCGGCAAACGTACCGGGCTGACCCTCATTAACACCGCTACAGGAAGTAGAAACAATACTTAAAGTGACGTAGTTACTGCCGCAGGTTATATCCCGATTGGCTGACCACATCGACATTCGCCCGACTTGATTAGAAACAGCAAATGCATTTAAGGATTTGGCGTCCGAGGTGGTAAACACTTCATAGGCGTTATCATTCTGACCAATCATGGGAGTAAGACCCAGCTTCGACCAGAGAGTCCCGTTATTCAGATAAATTCCGGCCCGGCGGTAGAGAATACCCAGCTGGCGCACCGTCTGAGTTGCGGCGCTTTCTGAGCCGCTTAACATGTTTTGTCCCGGGGCCAGGCTTTGGCCGTAGTCCATGGTCATGATATTAACCCCTGCCAAATCAACTCCTTTTGCCAGCATAGTAGCCACCGCATTAGTGCCGGCTTCACTTAGGCCCTGGGGAGTGACGGGTAAGGTCAGCCAGACAGCAAGTTTTTCCCCGTGATCTCGCCGTTCGTTCTGAAGCTTCGCTATAGTTTCCGCACGGCGTACCATAGCAGCCGAATTGCCAAGCGTAGGTCCCTCCATATCCAGGTCGATCGTATCTACCTTATATCGATCAATTACGCTCTGGTAGGCGCTAAGCAATGACTGCTGGTTAGTACACTTATTTGCCAGCTCCTGGTTCAGTTTTCCCCCGAAGGAGATAGCTATGCTACCCCCCTGTTGTTGCAGCCGGGCGATCCGTCTATCAAGATCAAGCGAGGCTGAAGCCTGGTTCATAGTATAGGCACCACCCCAAGAAGGGGTACAAGGTTTAGACGGTAGAGAAACAATAAAGGACAGGACTACGTCTTTATGAGCACTGGTACCTAAATTCTCAAAGGGGTAGAGAGGGGTAGCGGTAACGTCTACGTAAGAAGCAAACCAGGGGTTGTGCGGCCCTATAACTCGGTTAATATTCCATTGACGAATTGCATAAGCAACCCCGCCACCGATTAAGGCAAAGATTAGTACTACCAGTAGCAGCCTGAGCAGAGACAATTTTCTGACAGTTGTATAACTAGACTTTTCCATAGAGTTCGTCTTCAGGGACATATTTCCGCTTGGTGCTGTCATCGTTATTACCGTGGTATAAAACAGATTTCCAGTCAATCGCCTGTGCGGCCAAGTCTTTTTGTTCAAGCTTTACGGGCACCTCAATATACAGCCAATTAGTAAATGCCCGCCATAAATCAACAATCGAGTTTTTAATCCCAATAAACGCAGTTACCGCCCAAAGCGTTAAGAGGGCATTAACTCCGGCAAAGATAGCATTGCCTAAGTTATGCGACAGCTCATCCCTATATAGCGTAAATAAGGAAAAAACAATAATAAGTAGCGGCGCAATAATATACAGTGCGGGAGTTAAGGTCCGGTTTTTAACTTTAGGAGTGCGCGCAAAAGGAATCTTCTTACCGGTCAGGGCCTGCTGAATAGATTTGGCAACTCCGGCAATATTAACCGGAAGCAGCATTAAGTTAAACCCGTAAACCCTTAGTACATCGCTGCGCTTATAGCCGCAGTACTTAAGATCGCTTGCCATGGCTATGAAGTAGGGCAAAGCGGCCAGAATAACGAACGGGGAAAGCAGACGTCCGTTATACGGATAGGCCAGCAGCAAGACCAGCCCCAAGCTGGCCCAGGCGATCGAGCCCATATAATTAACCCTGAGCATTAGCTCGGGCATTAGTACCGGTTGGTTATTGCGCTTACGAGTACGGCTATGCGACCAAAGCTTAGGCAAAATTAGTAATCCGCCGTTTGCCCAGCGCCGACGCTGTACAATTAGCGACCCGAAGTCAGGAGGAGTAGCGCTATAACTCAGGCGTTCGGGATAGTTAACCAAGCTCCAACCATGCAGCGTCAAATCGATACTGGATTCTGTATCTTCAATAACCGTACGGTCCTGGATATATCTCTTTATTTCATAACCGCCAATCCACTCACTCTCGCAAATATCTTCAAGCGCTTTCTTGCGGATAATAGCATTAGCGCCAACCCAGAAGGTTGCCCCATAATAACTCATTCCCTGGTGCAGAATATGCTGCACGTCAGTAGTGGCGCTGGCTAAGCGCTCAATGCGGGTTGATGCTCCCCTAAATGACGAGTAGGGGGTTTGAGTCACAGCTACCTTGGCATTGTCCGGCTGCTCAAGGAAATAAACCAGCCTTAAACAGTATTCCCTTAAGAGAATCGAATCAGCATCTAAGGTTAAAACAAAATCGCTGTCCGGAATTACCAGATCATTAGCCTCAACCTTCCGGCTGCGGATTAACACCGGCCCGTCAGGAGAGGGCAGCTGCCGATAAGCGCCGCCCATTAATCCAATATATGAGTTAAGGTTCATCGCCTTATTGGACTCATGAGACAAAGAGGCAAAACCTTTTCGCTCGAATACGTCTATATCAAAGTCAAAAATCCAGTTCAGGCGCATATAAAGCTGTTTAATTCTGGTCTTGGAAAGCTTGGCGTTTTCTAGGGCTGAAGTTTGCAGAGCTTGACTTACCAAGTTTAAATCTTTAGACAGTTCTCTCAGTACCTGGTTAGCAAAGAATAGGTCTACGTGATCCTCTATTGTCTCTTCATCAGCTAAGTTGTTCAGCCAGCTGGCAGCCCAGGCGTAATGACCACTTAAAGCCCTAATCTGCTCAAGGCTGGCATAAGCTCTCTTAGTTTTTTTACGCTCAAATTCCCTAAAAGCTTTTGCCAGTAGCTCCCTGGGCTCTTTAAACAGTTCGTCTATATCTTCAATTAACTTGCGGCTTTTATTAAGCTTTAGTTGCTGATCAGGATTGCTAGGATTAGGATTATTATCTAGTAGCAGCACCGCTCTAAGTGATGGATATTCCTGGAGAACCGCAGAAATAAGCGTTTTCCTGATTACCTCAGGCTCTTCATCATAAGAGGGAATAAGAACTGTGATTGAGGGATGTTTTTTATCGAAAAAGCGGTCAATTTCCGCCCGCGGTACCCTTGTATGCTTCTTGAAACGCTGAAACGCTCCTTGTCGGGTTATCAGATATAGCAGGGAGGAAAGGGTTAAGAACGTAACAATCGAGAGATAAATGATTGACTGAAGTAGGAAGCTGAAGGTAGCTGGGCCTTCAAAGAACTGGCGAATTACCGTATAGATAAAATAAGTAAACCAGAGCAAAACTGTCAGTACTATAGCAATCCGACTAAAGCTTATCTTAGCCGTAGAAGGCACTGCATGCATCATTGGCAACGGATCTAAACGTTTTTCGGCACCCCATTGCCGACTTTTGTGTAAACTCTTATGGTCCTTAGTTGTCATTAACTGCCCTCGTCCCTTGTGCTTAAACACTTAATATTAACTTAATCTAGGTTATTTTAATAACTATTTTGTATATTAGCAAACTAATTTATTAAGATTTTTTTCTTCAATAAAATCATCTGTTCATCCAGTCATGAGCAGCCATTTCCGGTTTGCCGGTTTTAATGGCCTTAAGTATCAGTCCCGCAACATACTCTGGAGTATCCGGAGGTGGAAGTGAGAAGCCTTTAGGGTCGTCACTTGCGAACAGTTGTGAATCAATTCTACCCCTAATAGTATTAGTTTCAAAATCGGTTGTACTAGAGTAGGGGTAAACTACGCTTACGGCTATCCCTTTATTCTTAAGCTCCCCGTTGGCCGTAAGACTTAAATGCGCCAGCGCCGCTTTAATTGCCGCATAACCTCCCATATTTGGCAGGTGCATTAAAGCCGTTCCCGAGCTGACATTTACAATAGAGCTCTCGTTCTGAAGAGACATTACCGGAATAACTTGCTGCATGGCGACTAAGGGCCCGACAAAATCCAGCTTAAAAATATCTTCTAAAATATTCGGGTCGCTGTGCTCAATAGTTGAGTCGTAGCCCCTCCCGGCGTTATTAACTAAAATATCGATTTGCCCAAAATGTTCATATACCTTAGACACCATCACCTTAATCTGTTCAGGATTAGACATATCACAGACTAGATAAATTGAACCCGGGATCTTAGATGAAATAGCTTTTAACTTAGCTTCAGAGCGCGCAATTAAAGCCACCTTAGCGCCTTTTGCTGCCAGCAACCGCGCAGTCGAAAGTCCTATGCCGCCGCTGGCACCGGTTACTATCGCCACCTTACCATCTACTTTCATAACTTTTAGTATATTCAAATACCTAAAACGACTTCTGTTTATTTCTTAACAGCAGATAATGTTTTGGCCTCAGGACAAAGCAAACATACAATATGCTTATGTCTGTTGCAGATTTTGTTATTTCGCTTAGTTTAATATCAGTTGTTGCCGGGATGCTCGGCTCATTGATTGGACTGGGGGGCGGGATAATTATCGTTCCGGTTTTAACCCTTATTTACCATATAGACATACGCCTGGCTATCGGCGCCTCCATCCTGGCGGTTATTGCTACTTCTTCAGGCGCGGCGGTTACTTACGTTAAACAAAAGCTGACCAATCTGCGTAGCGGTATGTTCTTAGAAGTAGCGACTACTCTCGGCGCCATAAGCGGAGCGTATATAACCACTCTAGTATCCGATAACAGCCTGTTTATTCTGTTTGCCTTTGTTTTAATCTACTCGGCATTATCGATGTTCAGACACCGCCGACAAAAAGAAGTATTAACTAAGTCTGATGATAAAATTGCCAATCGCTTTAAACTCCACGGCTCATACTACGACCAAAGCCAGCAACGAACAATAAGTTATAAAGTCACCAACACCAAAATAGGGCTCGGGATAATGTATGTTGCCGGTATGATTTCCGCGCTGCTTGGGGTAGGCTCGGGAGCACTCAAAGTTCCGGCTCTCGATTCTGCCATGCATATGCCGATCAAAGCTTCAGCGGCAACCAGTGACTTTATGATCGGCGTAACTGCCGCCGCCAGTGCCGGAGCATTTTTCTCCAGAGGTCAAATTAACCCGGTTATTGCCGCACCCATAGCTATTGGAGTATTAATCGGGGCAGTGATCGGATCACGCCTGCTTAACCGCGTAGCACCGCGCTATATTCAAGCTCTGTTTATGATAGCTATTGTGGTAGTAGCAATAGAAATGCTGCAAAGGGGACTAGCATGAATAAGCCCAAAAATACCGCAGATTTAGAATGGGTTGTCAGCAGCGTACTGCGAATAGGTGTAATTATCAGCGTATCTTTTATTTTGGCCGGATTAGTCCTTTTCTTTAGCGGCAGCCATCATTTTGGTAATTACCATCAGTTCAGTTCCGCAAGCTACTCATTTCCGCACACCATTAACTCGCTAATAAATGCCATGCTCAACGGCAGGAGTGCCGGCTATATTGAATTCGGCATCTTACTTTTGATACTGACCCCTATTTTACGGGTGGCTTCCTCGACTATGCTATTTTCACGAAAAGGTGAGCGTCCAATGATGTTAGTCACATTATTTGTGTTAATAATCCTGATCGGATCATTCATCTTAGGGTTAAGCGTACGCTAAGCCGTGATAAGCTTTAATCATGGCTTTAAGTGCTAAAAAGACCGGTAAGAATTACCAGGATATCAGCTTTGAAACTACCGCCTACAGCATAGCAGACTGGATTATTATCCGTTTGCCGAAGACTGCTAGCGCCAAACTTCCGTCACGCGGTCAGGCGATGGTTGAAGGAATAATAAACGGGGTATCTTTTCAGACCCCTCTGGAGCCAGACGGAAACTGGAGCCATTGGTTCCGTATTGATAAGGACCTGCAAAAGGCAGTAAAACTTAGCCCGGGCGATCACTTGAAAATCAAAATTAAAGCGGTCGAGAAATGGCCAAATCCTTCCTTACCGGTTGACCTGAAAAAGGCGCTTAGTACCAGTAGTCAAGCAAATGACCTATGGCAGCAAATCACTCCCATGGCGCGTTGGGAATGGGTACGCTGGATCCGCTCAACCGGCAGTAAAGAAACCAGACAAAGACGAATCGAAGTAGCCATCTCTAAGCTAAAAGCCGGGAAAAGAAGGCCGTGCTGCTGGAACCGCAATTTATCCAGTGAACCCTCCGTTTCTAAAAACGGCGTCCTGCTCGACCCATTAGAAGCTTAAGAATCTGCCGGGCGACACGCCCGGCAAAAGCCCTGTATCTCTAATTGATGAGCAAAGGGTAATATGGCATGCTTTTCACTCACTTCTTTTATTAAACGCTCAACGGTCTCATCTTCTTCAATCGGTATAACCCGGTTGCACTTAATACAGGTTATATGATGGTGATGGTAATTGAAAGCTTCGGATAGTTCCAGTTTGTACTTCCAACCAACCGGTATTCTTACAACCACGCCGGACTTTTCAAAGACACTAATTATTCTATAGAGACTGGCACGATCAACCTGCCCCCTAAGTCGTTCATAAAGCTCTCTCATAGATAACGGCTCTTGGCCGATTAATTCTTTAAATACCATGTGGCGCTGCGATGTAATACTAAAGCCTCTGCGCCTTAGGCTTAACTCAAACAACTCTTTATTATTTGTGCTCATGTAGCAATTATTGTAAATAGTTGCAACAGTTTTGCAAATATCCATAAACCTGCACTACCATACTAAGGTGAAAAGCAAAAAGATATACTGGGTTATTTCGACGGCACTACTCCTTATAATAGTTGCCGGCTTAGTGTTTTTAGGCTTAAGCAATAAGCCCAAACTTTCATCTAAAACGCCAATGATAGCCGTAGCCGCTGAAAACTTTTGGGGAAGTCTGCTGTCTCAGATAGGAGGCTCAAAAGTTCAGGTGACCTCTATAGTAACCGATCCTAATGCTGACCCGCATGAGTATGAAAGCAATACAACTGACGCAAGGGTTTTTGCTCAAGCCAGCTACGTGGTTATTAACGGCGCCGGTTATGATAGCTGGGCGAACAACCTGCTCAATGCCAACCCGACATCAGGACGCAAAGTCCTAAACGTAGCCAGCTTACTCCAAAAAAAGAACGGTTCTAATCCGCATTTCTGGTACAGCCCCGCTTACGTCAATACAGTGTTAGCTAAAATGGAGCAGGACCTGATCAGTCTGGATCCCCGGGATAAGAGCTATTTTGTTGGTAACTTCGTGACACTTAAGGCTTCTCTAAACGATTATCAAAACATCATTTCATTAATTAAACGAAATTACGGAGGAGTAAAGGTGGCGGCTACAGAAGATATCTTTAGTTACCTCGCTAGCGCCAGCGGCTTGAACCTAGTCTCGCCCAAAGCGTTTATGCAGGCTGTCAGTGAAGGCAATGATCCTCCGGCAAGCAGTGTGGTAACCTTTGAACAGCAATTAACCAACAACACGGTGAAACTTCTAGTCTATAATACGCAAACAGTTACTCCGCTGACACTCAGTATGAAACAACTGGCACAAGAACATAACATCCCCGTTGTCGGTGTAAGCGAAACTATTCAGCCGCCAAACTCAAGTTTTCAAAGTTGGATGAGCATCGAGGTTACTAAAATTAAAAATGCGCTAGGTAATGGCTAGGGAGGGGCAAATTAATGGCAGAACTGATTAGAGCGGAAAGCCTGTCTGCAGGATATAAGTCCAAGGCAATTTGGCAGGATGCTAACTTCGTAGTAGAAAAAGGCGAGTTTATTGGCCTGCTAGGTGCTAACGGAGCAGGCAAGACCACTCTGTTTAGATTATTGCTCGGGTTAGAAATACCCCTAAGTGGCAAGCTATCTATCTTTGCTAAACAACCGGAAAGAGGTAGTCCGCGCATCGGCTATGTCCCACAGCGTAGAACAATTGACGCAGAGACCAAAATCCAGGCGCTTGAATACGTACTAATGGGTATTTCCGGTAACAAGTGGGGTTTTTCATTGCCGGCTCAAGCGTCCAAAGAAAAAAAGCAGGCGCTAAAAGCCTTGGAACATGTTGACGCTCTCGGTCTAGCCCATAAGCGCCTTAATCAATTGTCCGGCGGTGAACAGCAACGGATATTCCTGGCCCAAGCCCTGGTCGGTAAACCTGATTTGCTGCTATTAGATGAGCCGCTAGCCAACTTAGACATTAGGCGCGAAACAGAGTTAATCAGGTTAGTGCAAAAGATAGCCAAAGAAAATAACATGGCAGTAATTCTTATAGCCCACGACATTAACCCCCTGCTGCCGGTAGTCGACAGGATAATCTATATCGCCAACGGTAAAATCGCCAGCGGCAAGGTCGATACCGTAGTCACCAGCGATTCCTTATCTGATCTTTACGAGGCGCCAATTGAAGTTTTGCGCGACAGTAAGGGGCGCCTAGCGGTACTAGGAGTAGAGGAGGCCATGCACCATGCTTCATAGCCTAATCAATACAACTGCCTCAGCCTTTAGCTGGAACCTGGTCAGCGATTTCAGATCAATGTGGCAATATGCGTTTATGCAGCACGCATTTGAAGCCGGTACCATAGTTGCGATCGTAGCCGGAGTAATCGGCTATTTCGTAGTAATCCGCCGTTTGTCATTTGCCGCCCACGCATTATCACATGTCGGCTTTGCCGGGGCAGCCGGGGCCGCACTAATTGGCGTTAATCCGCTTTATGGATTGCTAGCCTTTACCTCGGGAGGTAGTCTGGCGATGGCGGCTCTCGGACGTAAAGCCGCTGCGCGGGATGTGCAAATCGGTACGGTTCTGGCCTTTATGCTTGGGCTAGGTGTATTGTTTATCAGCCTGTATAAAGGTTATGCCACCGAAGCCTATTCTCTACTATTCGGCGAAATACTGGGAATCAGCATAGACGACGTCTATATAACACTAGTGGCCGGGGTGTTTATCTTACTAGCTGCCGCCCTGTTATATAGACGACTATTGTTTACTTCGCTTGATGAGGATGTTGCAGAAGCTAAAGGCATCTCCATCTTAGCGCTCAGTATAGGCTTTATGCTGCTGCTAGCCGTGGCCACCTCCATAGCCGTTCAGGTTGTAGGAGTGTTGCTGATTTTCGCCTTAATGGTAACACCGGCGGCAACCGCCCAGCACCTAGCTAGCCGGCCGAAACAAGGAATTATCTTATCCGTAGCCATCTCGCTACTTGTAACCTGGCTGGGGCTGTTCGTTTCTTACTACGTGTCCTACCCGGTAAGTTTCTTCATTGTCAGTGCAGCTTTCATTATTTACATCGGATCACGCCTCATCCCAAAAACCTAGCAAAGCAAATTAACATACAGCGCGCATAAGCAAATAGGGATATCTTTATAGTTAGTAAAACTAAAGGAGAACTTATGAAGGGCTTTTCTGGGGATATTGAAAAACAAACTCTGCAAAATACGGATTTTAGAAGAGTCATCTATACCGGCAAGCACTCTCAGCTGGTCTTAATGAATATCCCTCCGGGAAACGAAATTGGTTTGGAGACACACCCGGCAAACGATCAATTTTTGCGTTTTGAGCTGGGTGAAGGCAAAGTCATTATTGACGGGCATGAATATACGATTACCGCAGGACATGCGGTGGTGGTTCCCGCAGGAGCAAAACATAACGTAGTTAACACCTCATCACTAAAGCCGCTTAAGCTCTACACGATCTACTCTCCTGCACATCATATGGATCGAACTGTCCATCAAACCAAACAAGATGCCGAAACAAGCAATGAAGAGTTTGACGGCACTACCAGCGAGTAGCTACCGAGTTAAATAAAGCCTGCTAGTCCTTGTCCTCATTCACCCAGCTGCCGTGTTTGCTTGGCCACCAGTTCCAGCGGTCAAGCAATACAACCACTGACGGTACCAGCAGTGTCCTGACCAAGAAAGTGTCCATTAAGATACCTAGAGCTAGACCCCAGCCGATATCCACTATCTCGCTGCCGCCGGAACGCCCGCCTACAATTGCTAAAATTGCGAAGGTTCCGGCTAAAACCAACCCGGCCGAAGTAACTGTTGTTCCGGTAGTTGTGAGCGCCCGGGCCACGGCTTTTTTGAGCGGTAGGCCATGAGCCTCTTCTCTAATCCGGGTCATAACTAAGATGTTATAGTCTTCTCCGAGAGCCAGCAGGAAAATAAACATCAAAAACGGCAGTAAAAAGACAATGCCGCTACCATGGCCTATATCTAAAAACACCAGGGTTACTAAACCGAGTGCCGCAAGATAGGATATAGCTACTGAAGCAATTAGGTACAGAGGAGCAACCAGACTGCGCATTAAGACGGCGAGCAACAACCCGATAACCACAATAGCAACCGGAATAACCCGCTTTAAATCATTACTGGAAATGTTGCTGATGTCGTAAAGAGTCGGTGCGGGGCCCGCAACGCCGTAGCTAACCGCGCCAATAGCCCTGGCTACCTGGCCTGCCTGATTACGAATACTCGGTACCGCCTGAAGCGCAGCTGTACCACGCGGATTACCCGCACTTAGTCCTACAACAAACTCAATAGTTTTACCGTCCGGACCTATAAAATTAGCAAGTGAACGATAGGCTTCATAAATGCGGGCAGGAACCTTAACTCCCGGTCCGGGCGTAATAGGCATACGGTTACTGGGCGGACCAAGCTTGTGGTATAGGGTAACTAGCTCGGCCTCGCTTAAGCTGAAGCCATTAGGATTGAGTAGACCGTTAACCTTGGTAAACTCCGACTCATGCTCAAGCATATGCTGAGCGGCAATAACGGGAGAGGGGTCCTGCCAAACTGGTTCCTTAAGAACGTAGAGCAGAGCCGTAGGATTAGCTGAAGTTTTAGGAAAATGGGCCGCTAAGAGTGCATTGCCGGCTGCAGAGTCGGAGCCGGCAGGAGCCGTAACATTACCGGCAAATCCTCCTGACTTATATCCATTAATAGCTATTGCCAGACCGCCAAAAACTATCACCCCCGCTATTAAAGTCGGCCACGGATGCTGAACTACCCTGGAGGCAATGCTGCCCCAAAGGCCCGACTTTTTAGTACCAGCTTTGACATTGCCCGGCCAAAAGACCGCCCGGCCGAAAATGGCCACTAAAGCCGGCAGTAGAGTAGTTCCGGCAAGCAACATCAACCCAATACCTATAGCCAGAGGTACTGCTAGATCGGAATATATTTCAAAGGTGGCAAGCAGTAATGACAGCAGTGCTGCGATGACCGTAGCTGCGGAAAAAGTTATTGATTCTCCGACCCGGCTAAGCGCCTTAACTACCGCTTCTCGGCCACTTAAACCGCCACGCAGTTCTTCCTTAGTTCTAAAGATCAAGAACAGACCGTAATCTGTTCCCGCACCAATTACTAGGACTGTTAGCAATAGCTGAGCAATCGCCGAGACTTTTAGTCCTGCTTTACTGGCTTCGGCAATTAATGGCCCGGCAATGGTTACTACTAAAAGCGGCGGAAGCAGGGTAATTAAAGGAGCCAGTGGCGCCCTGAAAATCAGAACCAATAACACGATAATAAATATTGCCGAGAATATTTCAATCTGACTATTGGAGCTATTTGAGCTCTTACTGTTATCTACCGAAGTTGCAATATCTCCAGCCAGATGCACTTGAAGCCCCGCAGGCAAAACCACCTTAGTAATGGCAGCTCTCAGCGAACTGATTAATGCATCCGGACTGGCGCTGACTTGATCTTTAGCCAGTACCACTAGCTCATCGGCCTGTCCGTCAGGGGAGCGCCCCCTATCCTCCACCCTCTGAACATAACTACTGCCAGATAGGGCATTATCGATCTTAGTTATGACCTGCTGGTCTGAAGCGCTTAACTGGCCGTTATTTCTAGCCACAATAATCGGAATTGGTTCAGTGTTATTTATACCAAAAACGGATGCCAGTGTATTAGCTTTTTCACTAGGCGCACTGGCCGGCAAGAACTTGGCGTTGTTAGACAGGGTGACGCTGGACAGAGAAGGCAAGAAATGAACCGAGAGAAAAGCGCCAGCAATCCAAAAAATCAACACCAGCCAGCGAAAACGTACCGAAAAGCTACCGATCGCCTTAAACAATCTAAATCCTCGGTGTTCCTCATCTGGGGTATTGTTTTCTTGCTTAGCTTTTAAGGGCACTTAGATATCCCCTAACAGGTTGAATAAGCGCATCATAAGATAAGTTTTTGTCATATTTATAATTCAGTCTACAGTTCAGCGGTTACGAGGGCAAGACAAAATATTACCACTTAGGATTTTGTTGCCATATCTTAACCAGCATGCTTGAATATGAATAATTGGTTAGTATATTAGGATTTATAAAGCTAATCGCATTAATCCTAATTTAGGGCGGGCTACCTTAAACACGTTTTAAGATTGATTTAAAAGGATTACTTATGTCTGTAGAAACAAAGCCCGGGTTCGAAGCTCTCTCGACACCCACTACCAATAGCCCGGTTAACGCCGACGAAATTAGACAGTATGTGCTCAGCCAGGCAGACCGTTGGAGTCAGCTACCTTACCTGGCACTTCACCGAGCCATACATCATGAATACTCCCGACTGGAAATAAACGCCAAGCTCTGCAAAGAAATAGATAAGCTAAAACACTCGGCGACAGGACTTAGTAAAAAGGGTAAGCAAAGGCTATATAGGGCGGCAGAGACAGAGCAGTTGCCTTACTCTTTTAATATTGAAGAATTCCAGCTATATAAATACGGACTATTTAGACTTAGAGGAAGCTCCGTAAATGTTAGCGGCACCTACGTGGATTGCGGAAGCGGTAAACTTCTACACTTAGTAGGAAAGCCGGACTTAACAAGAACTGCGCCCGACGACCAAATAGTTTCGCTGCTCCCCGAAGGCTATATTCCTGCTGTAGTTGATTCAGATGAAGTTAAGGTTAAAGTGTTTAAGGGCACTTGCTTTGACGCCAATATAGCGTTGGGAAATTATCTTAGATCACGACCCGAAGTTCCAGAGTCTTTCTCCGAACCGCAAATTATGCACACATTATTTGTCGAAGCCAATAAGCTAGGAGTGGCACCTTACTACGTCAGAACAAATGAGGCATCCTAAATTAATTCAGCGCAAGATACTTGTAATTACTTGTTAATTATTGTAGAATACACTTAATTATAGGAAGTTTTATGTCTGAAACCGGTCCTCGTTTTGACTTTAATCATACCGAAGGATACAAGCTGGTAATCTGGGATACTGCTGAAGTTCCGGACGAGGTTTGGACAGCCGCTCACGGGATCCACCGTGAATCCATACGTGCACTTTTACCAAAAGACGGGCAGGAGAGGGCCGATATTATAGTCAAGTGGGGAGACTTTGAGTCTTACCGCGACGGTCGCATAGACCCAAGTCTTGTGAGGGAATTTAACCCCAACCAGCTTTATAAACGGCCGCGTTTTACCGGTATTTTTGACTCAAGTAACCAGCTGGCGGGTTGGGTATTAACAGCTGACAATACATCGGCAAAGCAAAGAACTCCTGATAAGCTTAAGCCGTTAGAGTGCCAACTAAAAATGAAAACCCCTCCGGCACTACCGGTTCCTTTCGTCGGAGGCAGGCGCTATTTTTACAACCGAGAAGCGGTACTTCATCCAGACATTTATCGGCTAAAGCCAGTAGGTGAAGCAGCTATGGTGCTAAATGGAATTGAGCTCGTTGCAACGTATAGAGCACTAGAAGAAGCGAATGACGAGCAAAAAATGACCGCTTATTCTGCTCTGGGGGATGAGGCAGATGAAGAGATGACAGCTATTATTTCGGGCCTTGAAATGCTGAAAGGAGGATATGCATCTCCGCATATACTTCCAGGTTATAAAAAGTTATTATTCCGCTACATTCTTGGTGTTTATAAAGCCAAGCAAAACATAGAACAAATGCCCGGAGCTAAAGAGGCTATTGAAAGAGTCCCGGTATCCAAAATTTAGCAGGATTAATCTAATACTTAAGTAGTGCCGGCCTTGGCTTAAGTGTTAGCGGTTGCTATCATGAAGTAGCTAAGAATGATTTTGGAATAAAATTAATAGCTTACAAGAAATGCCAGAAGCAATTTTAAAAGTTAAGAAGCTGTCAAAATCTTACGGTGAAGTAAAAGCCGTAGATAATATAAGTTTCGAAGTTAAAAAAGGCGAGATATTCGGCATATTGGGTCCAAACGGAGCAGGGAAAACCACTACACTTGAGATGCTTGAGACCTTGCGCAGTATAGACAGCGGCAGCGCCAGTATTAACGGTATCGATGTCGCCTCAAGTCCATACGAGATCCGAGGGGTAATCGGGGTGCAGCCGCAAACTCCAGGTTTTCAGGACCGGACAAAGTTAACCGAGATTATCCAAATGTTTGCCGCAGCTTACGGCGAGAAGGTTAACCCTAAACAATTTCTAGAAGAAGTAAACCTGGGAGATAAGGCTAACTCCTACGTTGAGCAGCTTTCCGGAGGTCAAAAACAACGCTTTTCAATTGTCACCGCCCTGGTACATAACCCTAAAGTCTTTTTCCTGGACGAACCGACAACCGGACTTGACCCTCAAGCCAGACGTAATTTATGGGAACTGATCGAGGAATTAAAGAAGCGCGGCATCAGCGTCATTTTAACTACCCACTACATGGAAGAGGCTCAAATGCTATGCGACCGGATAGCCATTATGGACAACGGCAAAATTATTGCTTTGGATACTCCCAAAGCTCTAATTAAAGCCCTGCTAAAGCGTGGTTTTACTAAAAAACAAGAGATTGAAAAAGCAAATCTCGAGGATGTCTTTATTGATTTAACCGGAAAAGAATTAGGGAGAGACAGTTAATGAAGTATCTAGTCTTTATAATTGCCGCTCTAATCGTATTCCGGATTATCCGGGTTATCATTAAGCGCACCCTAAATAACCGCCAGACGGATCCTAATGATACCAAGCTTAATCTGCCGCCCTGGGCCCTTAAGCTATACACTGTTTGGGTCTTTTTTGTAGTCAATCTAAAGCGAGTATTTAGAGATAGGGTGGCTTTATTCTTTACCTTCCTGTTTCCGCTGATCTTTCTGTTTGTTTTTGGCAGTTTATCTCACAGCGGCCATGTATCTTACCGGGTTGCCTTAATCAATGAATCCCATACGGCGCTAGCTAATGAGTATCAGAATAGCCTCAAAAATGATAAGACCTTTAACATATCCAAAAGCGCAACTACTATCTCTGAAGCCAATCAAAGTATGAGCCGAGGCGAAATAGACGTCATAATTGAGCTGCCCCCAGGCTTTGGAAAACTAAACAGCAACGGTATTCCAAGCGGAGACGCTGTCATTAACTACAGTCAAAGTAATGCTCAGGAAGCTCAAGCATTGTCTTCAATCATGCAATCGCAATTCGACTCGATTACCAATCGTTTTGTCAAAGTCGAAAAACCGCTTAAAGTAGTCAGCAAAGTTACCAATAAATACAGCTTGACCGCTTTTGATTACACTTTCACTGGTCTGCTTGGCTTTGCCGTTCTAGGCTCGGGAATCTTCGGACCAATGAATGTTTTTCCGGAACTTAAGAAAATGGGGATACTACGCCGACTACACACAACACCTTTAAGAGTTTGGCAGTTCTTCTTGTCCAACATGATAGGCCAAGCAATAACCGGGCTAATGTCGCTTGCGGCCATGATCGCTGTAGCCGTAGGTATCTATAACCTGAAGGTAGTAGGAGATTACATAACCCTGACTGCCTTCTTAGCTATAGGCATCGTCTTAATCCTAGGTATCGGTCTGGCGCTCGGCGGTTGGGCTAAAAACGAACGCCAAGTTGCGCCGCTCGGGAACATCATAGTCTTTCCGATGATGTTCTTAACCGGAGTGTTTTTCCCGCGCTATCTAATGCCTCAGTGGCTGCAGAGTGTTACTAACTATATGCCGCTTACTCCGGTAATTGACGGCGCCCGCATGATTCTAACCCAAGGCAAAAGCCTGCTTGATCTTGGCCCTCAACTAGCGGTTATGGGCGTGTGGATGGTTATTATATACGCCATCGCTTTCCGGGTATTCCGCTGGGAATGACAGCTCTTATTGCAAAAAGTTATCGGAATGCATCGGTATAGTTAGGCAACCTAAGCCTTAAACCGCTATAATACTAACGTGAAATCCGGACTTAGCTTAGAGAAAGTTTATCCGTGGCTACTAACAATCGGCGGGATAATTGGAGTAGTAGCATCTTTAATATTGGCACACGACACATTATCTATCGCCAAGAATCCTAACTATATCCCATCATGCAATTTAAACCCGGTAATTAGTTGCGGTGACGTTATAACTTTTAAAGGAGATTCAATCCTTGGATTGCCCTATCCGTTTTACGGGATAGCCGCTTTTGCCGTGCTGGCAACGGTAGGAGTAAGCCTGCTGGCAAAGGCTAAATATAAAAGATGGTTTTTAGCGACACTTTGGTCCGGCGTAAGCCTGGGAATTATCGGGGCATATTATTTATTGGTTAAGAGTATGTTTGAAATCCATGCACTTTGTCCGTACTGTTTAAGCGTAGATGCCGTAACGACTACGCTGTTTTGGTACACCTCTCTTTATAGTATCGACCACGGCTTATTTAAGAAGTTACGTGACAGAAAGGGCTATACCTGGGTCAGAAAACACCACTTAGATATTTTGCTGTTGTGGATTATATTAGTCATAGCGTTCATTCTTAACCACTTTTGGTATTACTACGGAAAACATCTATGAAATATGTGATTATAACCGGAGCCAGCAGGGGACTGGGTTTAGTTGTAGCTAACACCTTTGCTGCTAACGGTTGGAGCGTAATCGGAACCGGAACGTCTCCAAGGCCGGAACAATTAGTATCCGAAACTATGTATTACCAGTTCGATAACTCGGATTATGATGCAGCCAATAATTTTTGGCAGACGCTTAAAAACGAAGCGGGTAATGACCCTGTTTGCCTAATTAATAATGCCGGAGGATACAAAGGCGGCAAGCTACAGGAACTGAAACCGGAAGACTACGTCAGCCAAATGCAATCAATTTACTTTAGCGCAGTACATATGACACGCGGACTGATCAATAATTTTGCTCAAGCCAAGATAGTTAATATTATTTCTTCTACAGGGGTAACCCCACTAGCGAACAATAGTGCATACGGTCCCGCCAAGACGGCCGAGGCTCACTTTTTTAATTCGCTGCAAAAGGAATACCCTCCGGAGCAATACCAGATCACTAATCTATACCCGGATAAAATGGCTACCTCAAGCCAAGATAATAGCGCAATGGAGCCAAAAGACATTGCTGAGCTAATCTTAGACCTTGCCAGTTCCGAGAAAACGTTATATCTTAAGGATGCTTTTATATCCTCTTTGAAACATTAGATACTACCTTCGAAGAGCACAAGCTAAACTATTAAACTAATATGCGAGAGACAATAGCAGCAAAATGGTAGTTTCGTGGATTACCGGCACCGAACTTCTTCTTATGTCTAAGAGCAAACAAGAAGTAGGCAAACCTTTATCTGTAGACGATCTCTTAAAAGGAATACATAACCAAATTGAGGATAATGAAAAAGTTCGGGACCTGAGCATTATTAACAAAAAAGTCGGTAAACTTTTCGTAGTATTTGGCCTAGAATGTGCATTTAGGCTAAAAGCAGCTAAACAAGCAAATGTCATAGTAAGGGAGTCGATTAGCAACTACGCAGGTAGAGTAGTATGTGGAGACACTACCGTAGAGGAGTTTGGTCCAGTAGCCAAGGCATTACTAGAAAAAGCTCAACCGGCGAGCTGGCCCAAACCGCAGTTCTATGAAGAGTTATGGGCATACTATCAACATCCGGCAGGTCGCGCTCCTGAAGGTAACCTAGCAAAAATTTTGTCTATTAACCGGCAATCAGCCGCTTCAGATCCTCAACAACCTCTTTCGAGTGGTTAATAGGATTAACTCCTATATACTCTTTCACTATGTTTCCTTCAGGGGAGATAATAAAAGTATTGCGCTGAGTTCCCGGTATTGTTTTACTGAAAAATCTTTTTTTCTTCCAGGAGCCATAGGCCTCAACAACAGAGTGATCGGGATCGGCGAGTAATGTAAAGTTTAGCTGATGTTTTTGAGCAAACTTTTTATGTGACTCAATGGAGTCAATGCTCACACCGACTACGTCAACACTGCCAAGATCGGCTATGTCCGAACGGCCATCCCTAAAACTGCAGGCTTCCGTGGTGCAGCCGGGAGTGTCGTCTTTGGGATAAAAGTACAGCACCAGCCAACGCCCGCTATAATCCTTTAACTCATGCCATTTTCCGTCTTGATCTTGCAGTTTAAAATTCGGTGCTTGTTTCATGATTTTTATTATATACGACATTTTAGTTATAATTATGCTTAAAGCTGGCTAACATTTAAAAAATAATCTTATGGTACATAAATTTTCGCACTGGCTATCCCGCTTTACCGGTTCTACTTTTGCTTTTGCTCTGGCAATAGTCGGAGTCCTGGTCTGGCTGCTTACCGGCCCGTATTTCCATTTTTCCAATACCTGGCTGGTATCAATCGCCACCATTACCGATGTAATTATTTTCTTGATGATTTTTTCCTTGCAAAGCAGTGAAAACCGCAATAGCAAATCAATCCAGCTCAAGTTAAACGAGCTGATCACCGCCAATCAAAAAGCCCGCGACTCATTTGTGGGCTTAGAAGAGATGACCGATGAGGAAATTGAAGAACTGGACCAGCAGTTCCAAAAACTGCTGGACAAGCTGGAAAAACCGGGAGCCATGCATAAGCTGCACGATTCAATAAAAGAAGAGAAGGCTAAACGCCGCCCCTCTTTTTACCAGCAGGCAGAGGACCTGCTAGGAAAGATAATTAAGGAGTAATGAAAGGGAGCCATGGAAGAAGTAGAACCTAAATATGGAAAAGGCTTGTTAGTTTATTTAAGCATCATCGCCACGCTTAACTTTATAGCTTTAGTTGTCATCGTGGCCTTTTTAATCTTTGCCGGAGTAAAAGTTAGCCATAGCGTTACTAACCTAAACAATAATCTGGACAGCAAGGTAAATACCCTGAATGCCCAATTCGATACCGTAAATAAGAACCTCAACAATATCAATACGACTCTGCAAAAGGCCCAATCAACTTCAATAGCTATTCCTTAAGTCATTAAGTTTCTCAAGACCAAGCATGCGGCTTATACAAAACAATAATATATAGGTGCTTGCTTTTATATTGGTTATATGTTATTATGCAAGTTCGCATAGGTGACTCTTGTCGCTTTTGCCGCACCTTTCCCTAGACCAAAAAGGAGAAGCTAAAATGCCCTTCGTAACCCCAACCGGTCTTCAGGACCTTTTATTTTTCGTCCCCCTATTTGGAATATTCGGTATTTTTTACTACTGGATTGCATTCAGTAGTAAAGTCTGGACGATTGGGCGCTACCTGGCCTTAATGTTGGCGCAGGCCCTTACGGGGGGTCTATTTCTCATAGTGTTAGTTCGCTATGGGAGCAACCTAACATGGCAGGGCCTTGTCCAGTATTGGAAGCATGGAGTATGGATGCTTCCTGATACGGGCCGTATCGTATGCCTGCTAAGTGCCGTCGCGGTGATTTCACCGCTACTTACGCTACTTATAGGCATAAGGATAAGGGTCCAAAATCCTTCGGAAAGGTATAAGCTCTCAAAAGACGCTAAAGTCTTTGGGTATGTACCAATGGGGCTTGACTCATCGTCGAGCTCTAGACCCGAGGGGTAAAAAACCTATTGGCCTAGCCCCAGAGAGGCAACGATGATCTCTCTGGGAAGAGGACCTGAACACACGTTGTAGCATCAAGCTACAATTTTCGTTTTTACGATTAAGTGTTAGTAGGGTCCTGTTTTCTTTTTTGAAGTCAACGATATTTTAACAAGCACTTTAAGCTATTAGAGTCCAGCGTTAGTTATTAGACGAGCGCAGCTTACGTAAAGCGTAATGCGTGACCGTTCCAATTGCACTAAACGCAATGAAACTGATTAGTGCTGTATCGCCTGGGCCGGTGTTAGTAAGACTGCCGCTTGAGTTGCCTTGATTGGTAGACGGCGTAGAATTTGAACTTCCTGGGTTTGAACCGGAAGAAGAGTTATTAGTGCCCGAGTTAGGCGATTTTGTTGATTGTTCTTTAGGGCTTTGGCTAGATACTGACGGTTTAGACGGGCTGGAAGAGGTAAGGGTATATATACCGTAAGCAGCGCCGCCAAGAATTACTATTACTAAAACCAAAGCCGAGGCAATACGACTCGGCGCCCACCTGCGTAAACTTGAGTTACCGCTATCAGGAACTTCTGCCATAACCATAAAACCTCTTAAAGATGTATATTTACTATATTATGTTTTTATGATTATGTCCATAATAATCAATGGGGACTATCCCCTAACAGCAAGTAAGGAGTGATATAATGCTTATGTTAGTAAGACTAAAATTATTTATTAACAGGTGCCCTGGAGGCAAGTCTTCGCTTTTTTTTGTAAATCTTTAATTGCTGAAAGAAGTCGTTCAGATGCCTCGCCTCTAGCCTCAGGATTCTGACACTGGTCATTTTCTACGAGTGACAGTCCAATTTTTCCCTCAAAGAATTTAATAATTCTTTTCCAGCCTGGCTTTATCGGCGTATATCCTGAGCATGTTTTGGTACCAGACCTTAAGGCATCAATATAGTCTTGCTGTCTTTCCCATAAAGTGTCTATCGATGTCTGTCCAAGCACCGCAGTTACGTACTCAAATGACTTTAAGAATTCTTCTCTAGTTTCAGAAGTAATTTCTTGAAAAAAAGGACATTGTTCACACGGTATTACTTCCTTAGTATTTAAAGCCATTACACTAGGCATAGTTAATTAATACTAAATTAAACAATATTTAACAAGTTGTATCCGTCCATAACATATTGGACTGCCGTGCTTCTAATTGTAGCGCATCCAGCATGGCTCTCATCGGACTTTTTAGTTTCAGGGTCCAGTGGGGACGTTC
>JAJZNT010000002.1 GCA_021811685.1 bacterium | reverse complement strand
GTACAAACGGTTTGTCCGACAAATTAAGGTCGTTTTCCTCTATTAGCTTCTTAATCAAAGCAGAATTAGTCAGTTCTCCCATAACAAATGAGATGATGGCAAACTGCAGGCGGACCAAATCTCCTTTTATATAGGCAAAACGGCTTCCGGATATCTTGGTTGCCCTGGTCTTGTCAATTAGTCCCAGTTTATCTCCCAGACGGTCATGAGAAAGTGGAGTAAAGTTAAAATGAGCAGGTTCCCCAACTGTCTTTTCGATAACGTTATTTGCTTCAGAAGTGCCAATCGGAACGTCGTCTAAGGGCATATTCGGAACAGCCTTTAAGCTCGTAAGGTATTTTTCCTCAACATTTCTAAGTTCGGCCTCAACGCTAGCTAGCTTCTCTTTCAGTCCACGTCCCTTTTCGTGGTCTGCGGCCTCTGGTTTATGGCCTTTTACCGAATCAGCTAATTGGTTACGCTCTCTCCTGATAGTATCAATCTGTGTTTGCAATTGCCGTCTCTGTTCATCAAGGCTTAACAGCTCAGCAATGTCGGTTTTATAGCCTTTTTGAGCAGATTTTTCACTTACCAAATCTTGATTATCTCGGATATAGTTAATGTCTAACATTCATTTTTTTCCTAATCTACTTCTTTTTTTCTTTTTATCATGATTCTCTATGGCATTTAAGGTGAGCTCCGTTCTGGCGCGCGCATAAGCACAGTACTCGCATGGGCCCCCCATAGCAGCAGTTCCAACCGGAGGCATACTGTCATCATCAAGGGTCGCCTTCATCTCCTTAAGGGTTGGTTCAATCCAGGAATCGTCTCCTTTATATGGAATCAGCTTGGTCTTAAACTCCACCTTGTCACCAAAACTCTTGGCGCCGACATTAGCGTTGGTATATACAAAATAGCCTATATCATTAACCGCTAAACCGTTTTGTCTGAGCAGCCACTGATAGACCTCCAGCTGGCGTTTATACCCAATCTGCCAATCACTGTCTATATTAACCTCCTGGTCTTTAGCTGTAGCTTTGTAATCAACAACTATAGCCTTGCCCTCAGAGTCTACCCAAAGATCATCAATCGCACCGAAAACTAAGAAGTTTGCCGGCTCATAAAGGGCTGACACGCCGGTAAAATTCTGCCTCCAAATATCCAGCTTGTCATGTTGCATCGGTATCGCATCTACAGAAAACTCCACCATCAAAGGGTGTGGTTTAGCTTTGCTGCGAAAGCTATCGAACTCTTTTTTAAACAGCTCGTCAATCGCCTTATTAATCGTAAAAGGAGGGCCTTGAGGCCGAACAATGTGCTCCCTGGCATCAAGCCAGAAACACCGCCGACACTGCATGAACACTTCAATCTTGCTGCGGGATATTTTATACGATTCTTTTTGACCGGGCTTATAGTTAGCCCGCCCGTAGGAATAGCTCTTACTAGTCATAATTCAAGCTTAATTGTATCAGGTGCAACCGTATAATCTAATAAGGACGGGTTTTTAATGGTTCTCAACTTTCAATAAAAGTTTATCAATAGTTGTAGCTAGCTGCTTCGGGTCCTTAACTATAGCGCTAGGTTGATGCTTAAGCAATAATTCCTCGCTGTTATATCCCCAAGTAACTGCAACTATCGGCAGCTTGAGCTGCCTGGCCATTACCACATCGCGGTCCTCATCTCCAACATATACCGCAGTATTGCTACTAAGGGAATTCTCCTTTAGGACTCGTTTTAGAAGACGTCCTTTTCCAAATAAACCCGCCCCGCCGTATATTTTCTTAAAGTAAGAAATTAGTTCTTTCTCACTTAAAAAACGCTCAACATTTTTACGGCTATTGCTGGTAACCACAAACAGCTCAAACTGTTCATGCGCCAACTCAGCTAAAGCCTCTTCTATACCTTCGAATACGGGAATTGAATGAATATTATCGCTCATTATGCGCCTACCCCTGCTGACCAGCCAAGGTAAGCGCCAGTGAGGTATATCTAAGCTAAACACGGCATGCTTTAAACCCATATGATTGTTGTCGCGCATGGCTTTTACATGATCGATATCTGCTAGTTGTTTTCGGCCAGTAAGTTTATGGGCAATGGCAATTACTGCGTCAAAACTGTCAGCTATAGTCCCATCAAAATCGAATATAACCGCATTCATTTGAAGTATTTATATGCCGTTAGCCGGACTTTTTTATTATTTAGCTTCTGCATAAACATCGCGTTTGATAATAACTATACAACAAAGGAGTAAGAGGTAATCCACTTAGTCAAAAACAACACAGCTTCTGGTTAAAATAAGCATTTTTAACTCACCCCTCCAGCTCACGAATCCTATCATGATCAAGCCCGTAATAGTGCCCTATTTCATGCCAAAGTGTATGACGAATATTCTCCTTAAGCTGCTTAAGGTCTGAGCTGGCATTAGACAGAGGTATCTTAAATAGAGTTATTTTATCCGGGAGCATTTTAGTCTGACCCTGCCTAAACGGCAGCGGTACACCTTCGTATAGACCGAATAGCGTCTGATCGTCTCTAAGTTTTAGCTGCCTGCGCTGCTGCTCGTCAGGAATGTCCGCATAAATAATGGCAATGTTATCAATGCTCTTTGCGTGTTCTCCGGGGAGACTGGCTAGTGCTTCCTGCGTTAGGCGCTCAAACAAATCATCATCAACGCTAATCATATAATGAGCTATAAGTTAGCTTCCGGGTAGAGCCCTTTAGTGGTCGCGTCAATTTCCCGCCGCAGTTGCGGAAAGGGTACACCCTCACGGGCACTAACGCCCTCTAGTAGCCAGAACAGCCTCTCGCTATAACCCAGGCCGCAAGCTGGAGGCATACCGTATTCAAGCATTTCTATAAAGTCGATGTCCATCATCATCGCCTCCTCATCACCCCCGGAACGCATTTGTTGCTGTTCTAGGAAACGGCTATATTGCTCCTGAGGATCGTTTAGCTCACTAAAACCATTGCTCACTTCACTACCGGCAATTACTGCCTGGAAGCGCTGAACGGTTTGTGGATTCTTCGGATTAACTTTCGCAAGCGGGCTAATAAATGTCGGGGTATCAACTAGCCAGAAAGGTCCGGGAAGATCCTTGCGGATATTCTTCCATAGCTTATCTATACTCTTTGCCTTACTGTCGCCTTTTTCCACCTCCAGATGGTGTTTGCTCAACAAAGTCTTAACGTCTTCAAGGCTGCAGTTAAATATATCCAGCCCATCATAGTGCTCAGCAAGCACATCCGCGTAATTTAGCTGCGGCCACTCCTTACTTAGATCTATATCAAAGCCGTTAAGCTTAAACTTAAGCGTAGCAAATGTCTGCTCTACTACGTATTTGAACATTTCCGTTTGAAACTTAAGTCCATCCTGCCAATCGGCATAGGCCCAATACCACTCCATCGCCACGTGCTCCGGTAAATGTTCGTCGCTATAATTCTCGTTCCTGAACCTGGGCCCTATATCATAGACCTTTTCAAATCCGGCACCAAGCAACCGCTTAAGAGGTAGCTCGTGGCTAATCCTTAAGTAAAAGTCCTCGTTGAGCGCATCCATATGAGTCACAAACGGCTTGGCGTCGGCTCCTCCGGTCGTATGCTCTAAAACGGGGATATTGATCTCGACAAATCCGTTTTTATCCATATAAGATCTGGTACTTTTCCAGAAAAGACTGCGTCTAATGAAACGCTCACGCACGTTTGGGTTAACGTTCATGTCAACATAGCGTCTGCGCAAACGCTCCTCTTTATTGGTAAAGCCTTCCCTTTCCAGGGGCAGAGGCCTTAGGCTCTTGGTCAGCAGCCTTAGTTGTTTAACCGAAACGGATATCTCCCCCGTCTGGCTTTTAACTACATCACCCTCGGCTTGCACAAAGTCGCCGCTATCTAGAAGAGATAATTCAGAGAACCCCAGCTGCGACTTCTCCGCATCAATAGCCTCAAGCACCGATTCGCTAAGTAAAAGCTGTACCTGCCCTGTCTGGTCTTTTAACACAACAAAGGCAATTTTACCGAGTTTTCGAATTGTCAAAATTCTCCCGGCAACTGTCACGCTCTTATGCTCAAGCTCGGAAAACCTATCAGTAATCTCCCCAAGCAAATGCGTCCGTTTAACACTCGACGGATATGGGTTAATGTTTAATTGTCTGAGCGCATCCAGCTTTCGTAGCCGTTCTTTACGCAGTTCCTCTATTGTCGCCATATTTTTAAGCTTAACGCTCTTTAGTATAGCCTAAGATCATACTTCACTAGACAAAAACTGTTATGTATTTAGTCGACAGCTACAATTTTATAAACACTGCTCTCGAGAGCGGTTTTAATCTCGACCTCTTCTTTCTCGTGTTTACCGAGCAGTGCATGCCCAATCGGCGACTCATCACTAATCTTTCCATTAAGGGGATCGGCTTCCACCGTACCGACTATTTGAAAGTCTTTTGTCTTACCGTCTAAGCCCTTAAGCTTTACCCTTGATCCCAATTGTACCTTGGCGGATCCGCGCGGCGCCTTGATCAGCTCAACGTTCTGTAATATATGTTCAATCTCGGAAATGCGTAGTTCATTGCGCTCCTGGGCAACTCTTGCCGATTGATACTCACTATTTTCTGCAAGATCGCCAAATTCGCGGGCGGTACGGATACTTTCGGCAATCTCAGCACGCTCAGCAATCAGGCTGTCTAGTTCCTGTTGCAATTCGTCTGTGCCCTCTTTAGTCAAACGGAATGTCTTTTTAACTACCATTGGACTTTATTATCCTTTCCGACTTTAGAAAATATCCTAAGTCAATTACCCAAAAATATTATTCGGGTTTTACTAAACCCAACAACTCCTTCTTATTCATGTGCTTAAGAGTAGTTTCGGTTCTGGCTTTAACTTCGTATCGGCCGTCCTTATGTGGCTTATCACTAACAACTACTCGCCAGGGTATGCCCATTAAGTCTGCGTCTGCAAACTTCTCTCCGGGACGAACGTCACGGTCATCATATATTACTGCAACTCCCTGTTCTGTCAATACATTATACAGCTCATCAGCCGCATTTAAACTAGCCCTACTGCCGATGGCAATTATATATACCTTAACGGGGGCAATCGGCAGCGGCCACACCAGACCATGCTCGTCGTTAAAGTGCTCGGCAATTACTCCCATTAACCGGCTAATACCAATTCCGTAAGAACTTAGAAATATCGGACGACGCTCACCATCCTCAGCGGCGTAATACACGCCCATTTGCTCACCTTTGACGCTTCCAAAGTTAAAGATGTTGCCGACTTCCGCAGCTTTAACCTTTTCCAGTTCGTCCTTAGCCAGTCCAAGCTGACTTATAACCTCGTCGTTAAAGACCTCCTCATTCACCGCCAGTCGTTTCTTACGGTCGATATAAATCGTATCTTCACCGGTGTCCGTTACAGTCTGAAATTCATGGCTGAATTGAGTAAATGCTCCGCCTGATGCAAAAGTCATGAAGGTATAGTCTCCGATTCCTATTCGCTCAAATACCTTTAAGTAAGCCTTCTGCGCCTCAGCATAAAACCGATCAAGTTCTTCTTGGCTGCGCGAAAAGGCATACATGTCTTTCATGATGAACTCTCTGCCGCGCATTACGCCGCTTTTGGAGCGGATCTCGTTCCTAAATTTATTCTGAAACTGATAAACGCTTATAGGCAGGTCTCTGTAGCTCTGAACCAATTTTTGAGCCATAAGCATTAATGGCTCTTCGTGACTCCAGGCAAAACCTACTTCTGTTCCGTTTTTAAGCTGGCTCTTAAACCAGATGTCTACAACGGAATCATCCCAGCGCTTAGTGGAAGTCCAGGTATCTTTTGCTTGAAGCGAGGACATCAACAGCTCGCTTGCACCGAGAGCATTCATCTCTTCCCTAACTATCTGCTTTATATTCTCGATTACTTTTAGTCCTAGGGGCAAATAGGAATAAACACCGGCCATTTCTTTATGAATAAAACCGGCGCGGATGAGCAATTTAGCATTAGTCGCCTGCTCGTCTGAAGGTATGGTCTTGATGGTTTTAGTTATATTTCCGCTTAAACGCATGCGTCCTCTCTCTGACTTTCGCTCTATTGTACCCTAACGATTCGTTAGTAAAAACAAGCTAATAAAGGCTACGAGGTTTTTAAGCATGTGCAAGAATATCCCCGGCCAAAGGCTTTTAGTCTTTTGCTTTAAGTAAACCAGCACCAGGCTCAAGATAAACACATCCAGAGCGCCGACCCAAAACAACCCAGAAGTACCCTCCGGCAGGTGAGCGATAGCAAAAATTGCACTGGTTAAAACACCGGCATAAATAACCGGCATAGCTTTCTTAAGCCCCTCAAACAAGACGCCTCTAAACAATATCTCCTCGGCAAAAGGCGGAATAATTACCAGGCTGAAAAACGTCAGTGTTAACTGGTAAACTCCGTGAACCGAGTTAAAGCCAATGCTCTGTCCCTGATTAGTATTAAAGGTGGGATAGATAGCCCTGACTATGTAAAGCCCAATAAGCAGTGCTATAAAATATACCGGGTAAGCGAGCAGCGCATAGCCACCGTCCCTAAACCTGGCTTTCTTCAGCCCGATTGACCTTAGCGATTTACCGTAACGGTGAAGTATCGCCCAAACAAGACCGATACTAGCGCTCTCGAACAGCACGACATATATAAACTGGGCGGTTATTGATGAATTGAGCCAACTATTGGCTTGAGCAGCGTTCCAGCCTCTAATAAGAGCATAGAGCGAAAGTATTAAGCTGGCGGCGTACTGGCTTACGAAAAATATTAGGGCCACAAGCAGGATTATCATGATCGGCAAAAGCCACTTGGGTATTTTGCGCCAAGGCTGAGTCTCCTTGGATTTTAGAGAAAGTAGTTTTTGCTTATCTGCCACAGTTTAGCCCTATAAAAAGCGATGCACGTCAACAAGAGTTACGAGAATAATAATGGCTATGAGAATTAACATACCGACAGCATTAATCGCCTCCTCCAGCGAGGCGCTTAGCGGCTTGTGAAGCCATCTGCTGATCAGCATTGTCCATAGCCTGCCTCCGTCTAGCGCCGGTAAGGGTAGGATATTCATAATTGCCAAAGTTAGCGCAATAATCGCAACAATAAACAGCATAAACTGAATGCCTAGAGCGCTACCGTCTTTAAGTATTACGAAAATACCTACCGGGCCGGCAACTTGAGATGAAGCAATTTTTTGTCCGTGCTGTCTGGCTACGGTATTTCCGGTTATAAGCCCGCCAATCATTTGCCCCAGACCGGCTAGCGCATGCCCTAAACCAATAAACGTCAGTTTTATTATCTGTAAGGTTAAGCCTACTCCCTCAATCGGACCGGCCCACCAGCTATACTGCGTAAATTCCATTGACGATATACCCAAATAGCCCTCAGGATTGTTGGTGTTTAAGCTGGCTTTGACTACCGAGCTGGACAGCAAACGAACACTTTTAGTTATTTGCTTACCATTGTTGCTAAAAACCACCTGAACTTTTTGCCCGGCATATTGTTTTGTTAAATGTTGTAGGTCACTTAAGGATTTAACCGAACTTGTATGCCCGGTTTTGCCTAGGGCAACAATTACGTCTTTGCTTTTTATGCCTATCGACTGCGCCGGACTGTGGCTCAGAACGGAAGTAACGAGTACGGCGTGGTTTGCGGGACTACTTGCGCTACTTATATCAAACTGGTTAGGAATAATCTGAGGTAAACCGATCCACGCCAGTATAATCAGCAGGACTACGGCGGTAACAAAGTTAACCGCTACACCGGCAACCATAATCTTCGACTTAACCCATGTAGTTGCGGCGCCGAAACTTCCCGGCTCAGTATCTGAATCGTGCTCGCCTTTTAACTTTACAAAGCCGCCCAGGGGTAACAAGTTAATCGAAAAGACCCAACCTTTTTTGGTCTTCTTTTTATATAACTTAGGCGGGAAAAAGATGCCGAACTCCTCAGCAACCACCCCATTGCGCCGGGCAACCCAAAAATGCCCGAGTTCATGAGTAATAATTAACCCAATAAACAGAATAATCCCTAGTACTAGAATAAAAACTGACATATCAACTGATTATACCTTAGCTAACCTGAATTAAACCGCTAATTTTTAAGCAATTTGGCTTCCCTAAATCTAGCTCATCAATCAAACCGAGTATACCCATTAATTACATAGTTAGAATCTCGGTCTCTTTTAACTTAGCAACTTTATCCATTTGATCACGGTAGCGGCTAAGACTTTCATCGATCGATTTCTGGGCCCGTTTCATTTCGTCTTCACTAATCTGCTTGTCTTTTTTAGACTGGTCCAGTTCCTTTTGCGCCTCATGCCTGGCGCTACGCATTCTAATTAATGCCTCCTCAAGTTTTTCGCCTATCTGCTTTGCCAGTTCTTTGCGTCGCTCTTCAGTCAAAGGAGGAACCTGCACCCTAACTACCCTGCCGTCATCGCTTGGGTTAAACCCTAGGCTCTGAGCACTTCTAATAGCAGTGGCTATAGGCTGAAGATTAGCCGGATCAAAAGGGGTAATCTGTAATAGCTGCGCATCGGGTACGCTAATATTACCTACCTGATTCAGGGGCATTTGTGTGCCGTAAGCCTCAACAACTATCCCATCAAGCATAGCTACATTTGCCCTCCCTGTACGCATACGGGACAATTCTCCGCTTAAGTGATCAAGCGCCGCGCTAAAAGACGCTTCCGCCTTAGTGATGACGTTTGCATAATCCATTAGCCCTAATCATAATCTGCTTAACTGTTTTCGCCAAGGGCTAGGCGGTAGAATCTCCTTACAACTATGTTTTCCCCAAGGCGGGCATTATGTTCCTTTACATAGTCATTAACGGTGATATCCGGATTCTTTACAAAAGGCTGACTTAGCAAACAATGTTCAGCCAGGTGTTTCTCCAGCTGTCCAACAACTATTTTATCGATCATTGCCTTAGGTTTACCCTCAGCCTCAGCCCGTTGTCTCAGCTCCTCTTCAACTTGTTTAATATCTGCTTCGGGAACATCTTCCCGGCTAAGGTATTGAGGATTAGTCGCGGCAATATGCATAGCTAAATCCTTAACCATATCAGTAAACAGCTCATTTCTGGCCACAAAGTCCGTCTCGCAGTTTACTTCAACTATTACACCGATTCTCTGGTCATGGTTATATGAACCGATAACACCGGCTCTTGCCTGCCTCTCGCCCCGCTTCTCCGCCTTAGTCAGTCCCTTGGCGCGCATTTCTTTTAAGGCTAAGTCAAAATCTCCTTTAGCTTCCTCTAGCGCGGCTTTAGCATCGGTTAATCCCACTCCGGTAAGATCTTTTAACCGTTTTATCTGCTTAATATCTATAGCCATAATTATGCTTCCTCTTTTGCCTCGGTCTTTGTGCCAGCATTAGTTTTTGCTCTTTTGCCCATGCCTTCATCGATTGCCTGGCGGATATAGCCGGTGATTAGCTCAATCGTTTTAATTGCATCGTCGTTTGCCGGAATAGGATAGGTGATAAGAGATGGGTCGGCATTGCTGTCAACTATAGCGACTATGGGTATGCCTAGCCGCTTAGCTTCACGCACGGCATTATTTTCCTCAAGAACGTCAACAACATAAAGGGCTCCGGGACGGCCGTTCAAGTCCTTAATGCCACCATATTTATGGTTTAGCTCATCAATCTCTTCCTGGTAGCGTTGAACCTCAAGCTTGCTGTAGCGGCTGGCAAGCTCTCCTGATTCCATTCGCGTTTCAAGATCTTTTAAATGCTTAACCCGGCCACCAATCGTGTTCCAGTTGGTCAGTAGGCCGCTTAACCAGCGCTCACTTACATAAGGCTGCTTAGTGGCAACCGCCGCATCCTTAACGATTGACTGCGCCTGCCGTTTGGTCCCCACCATCAACACTTGCTTTCCAGAGGAAGCCGTTTCACTAACAAAACGCATGGCCTTCTCCAGGCCCTCAACCGTTTTAGCCAGGTCAATTATATGAATGCCTCCGCGCTTGGAATGAATAAATGGCTGCATCTTGGGGTTCCAGCGGCTGGTCTTGTGGCCGAAATGCGCTCCGGCCTCTAATAGCTCTTTCATGTTAATTTCACTAGACACAAAAACACCTTACCTTTCTCGCGATTCTTTTATAAATCCTCGACTGGCCGCTCGCCCGGGGCATTAAGTTTGCTCCTCAGGAAGAGAACCGCATAAATCCAGCCTGTTACGTTAATGTAGATGGCACTATATCAGTAAACTAACAGATATGCAACAGGCATCTATAGCGACTATCCCCTAAGAACTAGTAGTCACCACTACAGCCTATTGCCAAAAATAAGGTAAAAGGATATATTAGTACTCTG
The DNA here is from genome assembly GCA_021811685.1 of bacterium. Taxonomy (GTDB): domain Bacteria; phylum Patescibacteriota; class Saccharimonadia; order Saccharimonadales; family UBA4665; genus JAJZWH01. The sequence continues at coordinate 24,783 of JAJZNT010000002.1, read as the reverse complement.
TTATGAAGAAAGACCTACATCCAGATAACTACCGCTTGGTGGTTTTTGAAGACCTTAATAACGGTTGGCGATTGCTGACACGTTCAACCGCTACAAGCGAGGAAACAATAGACTGGGAAGACGGTAATAAATACCCCCTGATTAAAGTCCACGTTAGTTCCGCTTCACACCCCTTCTTTACGGGTGAGGAAAAGATTCTAGATATTGAAGGACGCGTCGATAAGTTTAGGGCCAGGACAAATGCCGCTAAAGAAGCGCGCGAAAAAAGAGCTAACGCTGCCAAAAAACAGGCTAAACGAAAAGCTGCAAGAGCTGAAAGCGCAGAAAAGACAAAAGCTTAAAAGTTTAGTCAGTGTCTCTAGCCGAAATCACAGCCAATTAAAGACCAGAGTAGCTTTTAGAGTAAAATTGTGCCTATGGACCAACACGAGAATCAAATTAGACAAGAGCTTTTTGAGATTAGCCAAAAACTTACTGACCCTAATATATATAGCGATAGCGCATACCCTGCTCTTGCCAAGCGACACAGCGAACTAACCGCCCTGGTTGAGCTATATGACAAACGAGCCAGTCTCTCTAAATCTCTAAGCGAAGCTGAAGAACTTTCTTACTCTTCAGATAAAGACCTGCAGGAAATGGCTAGTGAAGAAATAGCCGAATTAACCCCAAAATTACAGGATATAGAGGCTAGCATAGCGGACGCTACGCTGCCAAAAGACCCGAACGACGAACGAGACGTCATCATGGAAATCCGTGCCGCCGCCGGTGGTGATGAATCAAGCTTGTTTGCCGGTGACCTGTTTAGAATGTACAGCCGCTGGACAGAAAATCATGGTTATAAGATAGAGCTTATCAGTGAAAGTCCTAATGAAGTCGGCGGATTTAAAGAATTGATTTTCGCCGTTCACGGACCAAATGCCTACAAGAATCTCAAATATGAGGCTGGAGTACATCGAGTACAGCGCGTTCCGCTCACCGAAAGTCAAGGCAGAATCCATACTTCAACTACCACCGTTGCCGTACTGCCGGAAGCACAAGAAACAGATGTTGAAATTAACCCCTCAGATCTTAAGGTTGACGTTTACCGCAGCAGCGGTCATGGAGGGCAAAGCGTAAATACTACCGACTCCGCCGTCAGGATTACCCATCTTCCTACGGGTATAGTTGTTTCTAACCAGGACGAGAAGTCGCAAATTAAAAACCGCGCTAAAGCTATGAGCGTTTTAAGAAGCCGTCTATTGCAGCGTAAGATTGAAGAGGAACAATTTAAGCTATCCGAATCGAGGCGAAAATTAATCGGTAGCGGCGATAGAAGCGAAAAAATTAGGACATATAACTTCCCCCAAGACAGAATTACCGACCACCGCATAGGTTACTCTAGGAGTAATATCTCAGGGGCATTAAATGGAGAAATTGACGATTTAATTGAGGCCTTGAGCAGCGCCGAACACGAAATAATCAGCCGGGAGTCATAAATATTGAATGCTTCTGAGGCATTAATCTGGGCACAAAGCCAATTAGAAACAAAAGGTGTTGATAGTGCCAGGCTAGATGCCTTGGTACTCCTAGAGGATGCTACCAATATAGACCGCGCTAAACTATTAGCCGAAAAGGATCAAATAATAAGGTCTGGGCCTCTTAAACAATTTAAATTACAAGTTAAACAAAGATCAAAACGCATACCCCTATCCTTCATTAGGGGTAAAACTGAGTTTTACGGACGGGAGTTTAAAATTAGTCGGAGCGTTCTAGAGCCGCGCCCGGAAAGTGAAACCATAATTGAGGAACTTGGACTTTTAATCAACAGGGAGCCTAAGCTTAGCTCCGTTATTGATGTTGGCACCGGTTCAGGAGCATTAGCGATTACAGCAAAGCTTGAATTTCCGTCGTTAAAAGTTTTTGCAGTAGATATATCTAGCCGTTGCCTTTCAGTCGCTAAGTTTAATTCGAGACTATATCGAATTAATATTGGTTTCTTTAGAGGAGACCTGATTAAACCTTTGCCGTTAAGTGCATGGTCAAATAAAGCGGTAATTATCGCTAACCTGCCCTATGTGCCAGAATCTTGGCAAATAAATCCTGAAGCTATGAGGGAGCCTAGGATAGCTATTTTTGGCGGAACTGACGGGCTGGATATATACAGAAAACTTTTTAAACAGCTGTCTGGACTTTCGCTAAAACCAGAATATGTACTAACCGAATCAATGCCGCCCCAACATCCAGAGCTTGTAGATATAGCCGCCAGGCATAGGTATCAACTGACTAAAACTAACGACTTTATTCAAGTATATAAACGGCTTCAATAACCTTAGGGTCGATACGGTGATTTAAGAGAGCTTGCCTAGTGTAGCGTGCAGGGTTAGTGTTTTTGCTCCGCGAACAACCGTCAGTGTAACTTTTGATCCCGGCTCGTATTGGTCAATAATCATGGTCAGGTCATTTTTCTGGTTTACCGATATGCCATCAACCTGAGTTATGACGTCGCCTGGCTTAACTCCCGCCTTTGCAGCTGCTGAGCCGGCAACTACCGAAGGAGTTGAACTGTTATTGTTCTTTGGTATATAAGCTCCGCTATTAACGCTTAGATTGTTTTGCTTAGCCAGTTCAGGAGTTAATAGCTCAAATCTCACACCCAGTAACGGCCTTTCGAATTTGCCGGTAGTAATAACTTCCTTGATTAGGCCCTTAACCTCATTAATCGGAATTGCAAAACCTATATTCTGAGAGTTAGATGCAATCGCCGTATTTACGCCGATCACCTGCCCGTTTAGATTAACTAATGGGCCTCCGGAGTTCCCTTCATTGATTGCCGCGTCGGTTTGGAACATATCCGTTAAGTTCTCGCTGTTAGTCGAGGAATTAAAGCCAAAGATGTTGCTTCCGCCTCCTGAGCTAGCCTGAATATTACGCCCGAACCCGGAAATGATGCCGCTGGTTACCGTGTTCTGGAACTGACCCAGAGCATTACCAATCGCTATTACTCCGTCGCCTACCTGCATCTGGCTAGAATCTCCTAGAGTTGCGGGTACTAGAGTTTGTCCCTGAGCATTGTTTATTCTTAAAATGGCGATGTCCAGGCTATCGGTTGATGCGGTGCGCCCAACTACAGACACATTATTAAGTACCGTGCCATTACTTAAAGTGATGCTAAGCGAAGTGGTGCCGGCCGGAACTACGTGACGGTTAGTTAATACTAGTCCATTACTCGATATAATAATCCCGGTGCCTGCAGATTGTGACTGAATCGGCTGAGTATAGCCAAAGAAGTTTGATCCCTGAGTAGTAGTCGTGGCGTTGATGCTGACCACGCTTGGATCAAGCTTCTGGGCAATGGTACTAACCAGGCTGTTATAGTTACTGACATGAATTTCGTTGTTTCCGGTAGTAGCATTAAGCAGTGCTCCCTGGTAGTTTGAATGCTCAATCCATCCCCCGAGTACTCCACCGCCCAAGCCGATCAATAAAGTTAGCACCAAGAAGAATACCCTGCCCTTAGTAATTAAATGCTTAACTCTGGGGCGTGGTAATTTAGGTAGCGTAATAGTAATAGTCTTGGGAGACTTAGGGCTCTTTGTACTCACGCTTAGTTTAGGTTCGTTAGTTATATCTGCCATGGTTTATTAAATACTAGACAACTTTACTTCCCCAATCTGAGAAAACAATGATAATTAGGACTATTAGAAGCATAACGGAAATAAGCTGACGCCTTAGCGACTTGGATAGCTTGTCGTTATGGTCCAGATAATAAATTGCGCCTACGCCGTAACCGATTGCCGTAAGGATTACTGTAGGCTGGGAGAATACGCCGTAATACAACAGCCAGTGACTTAGTAACCAAACGAGTGCTGCGCCAAAATATCCCCACAGGTAACTAAGCAATCTTGAATAGCTTTCATCAAAAGCATCAAAGAAGTGACGCGCTGTCAAGAAACAGATCAATCCGGTTATTAATGTCAGCCCGTATAGCGGCCCATTCGGCCAAGCCAAATATAGTGCGCTCAGACCGCTTAGCTGCGCAATTCCCGCCTGCAAAGACACCGCAAGGCTAAAATTAGCCGGCTTTATATATATAAGCCAAACAGCATAGGCGACCGCCCAGCCAAGCTGCACCCATGCGCTGTTGGCGTGCATCATAAACACCACTATGGATACCCCGACCATTAAATCTACGGCGTTGGCCCGTATATTTGCCGGCCAAAAACGAGGCCTAACCGCGAAAATGCGCCACTTGCTCAAAATTACCAGGGCAATAGCTAACTGAGTAAACTGGCTCTGATTTAAACGAACCAGGGCAAAAATAATTAAAGGCAATGCAATAAGCAAAGAATAGTGAACCAAAAAAGAAAAGCCTTTTGTCGGCCTTAACCGCCTGAGTACTTCATCCATCTATAATCTAATATAGTACTACAGATTTAGAGATAATGACTTAATACCGGTTTGAAACAATCTAAATAGCCATGTAACTTCATTTTTAGCTTATGCTATTGGGGCTTAGACTTTACGTGGTATATTGGTAAAACGTGACTACCAAATCAAACCCAGAAGATGACGATAAAGAGAAATTCGACATCGAATCCAGAAAAAGATCCTTACGCATCCATGACGCCTTGTCTATTTTGGGCGTCGTTCTGGTCGCTGTAGCGATAGCATTTTTGCTTATAACTTATGTCTTCCGCACTTACGACGTAGAAGGCATAAGCATGGAGCCAACTTTCCATAACCAGGACAAACTGCTCATTTGGAAAGTACCAAGAACCTGGGCCAGGATTACCGGCCACCAATACGTACCGGCAAGAGGCGATGTAATAGTTTTTAGCGAAAGTAATCTTGCGGTATGTTCTCAGCCTGATTCAACTAAGACCCTTATAAAGCGCGTAATTGGTCTACCCGGCGATAAGGTAGTCATTAAAAACGGCGTGGTAACGATTTACGATAAGAAACACCCGCATGGTTTCCGCCCGGATAGCGTCATGGCCTACAATAAGGCGCACTTAATTCACCCCTTCACCCTAACTAATGAAACTGTCCAATTAAATTCGCACCAGCTTTTTGTAATGGGAGATAATCGTACGGTTTCCTGTGACTCAACACGTTTCGGGCCTATTAACACCAGCCAGGTCATAGGACAGGTAGTGCTTAGAATGTTGCCTGTTTCTAAAGCTCAAACCTTTTAGTGGATCCGCTCAATAATCTGCTTTAGTTGATTATCGTCTTTAAAGATAATCTCCAATCGTCCACCCTTTGCCATACGCCGAACATGTACAGTGGTGCCCAGAGCTTTACCTAAAACTTCTGTCTCAGGAGTATCCAATTCCACCCTGGCTTTAGCTTCTTTATCGTCATTTACGCCAGACTTAATTGAAGTAACGTATCGCTCAGCCTGCCTCACGCTCCAGCCTTTAATGCAATTTTTTAAAAGCTCGGCTTGATGCTCGGGAAAATCTTTCAAAGCCAAAACCGCACGAGCATGACCCTCTGTGATAATTTTTGTGTTCAAAGCTTCAATGGCGGCGGGAGGCAATTGAAGGAGTCTCGAAATATTGTTCACGGTCGATAATGCCTTCCCCAGCTTCTTAGCTATTGCTTCATAAGTCATAGAGAACTGCTGATGTAGCCGCTCAATGCCTAAAGCCTGCTCAATCGGGTTTAAATCAACTCGTTGAACATTCTCGATTAAGGCAACCTCAAGTTTTTCGAGGTCTTTAAAGGTGCGTACGATTGCCGGAATGGTTTTTAATCCAGCCTGTTTAGCCGCTCTCCAGCGTCTCTCTCCTGCCACCAAATGATACTTGCCGTCTCCTTTAGGAGATACGATTATCGGCTGAAGCACTCCGTGCTCCTTGATAGACTCAGCCAGTTCTTTTAGGCTATTGTCTTCAAAATGTTTCCTTGGTTGCTCTTTATTAGGTGTAATTACCTCTAAAGCCAGCTTATGGACCTTTTCTAAGCTCTCAGTCAATATACTCTGGTCTATATCTTTAGGTATTAAAGACCCTAAACCGCTGCCTAATCCGTGTTTTTGTTTATTCGTCATGGTTGTCTAGATTACGCTTAAAACTATAACACAATCCTTTAATTAAAAGGGGTTAGGGTGACTTAACCCGTTTGTGCACCTCTTTAGCCAGGGAGCTATAAGCCCTAGCCCCCTTACTCCATTTATCATATGAATTAATGGTCTTTCCGAAGCTTGGCGCTTCCGCTAAACGCACATTTCTGGGAATTACTGTTGTAAATAACTTATCTCCGAAGTGATTTTTCACCTCTAAGCGTACTTGCTCAGACAGCGCCGTGCGCTTATCATACATTGTAAGTAATACACCAAGCAATTCGATGTTTGGGTTAAGGCCGTTTTTTACCAGCTGGAACACCTCTAATAATTGACCTAAGCCTTCCAAGGCATAGTATTCTGCCTGGACTGGAATTAAAATACTATCGGCTGCGGTCAAAGCATTAACGGTTAGTAAGCTTAACGACGGCGGGCAGTCAATAATTACATAGTCATAATTACTACGTTCTAAATACTGCTTAAGCCTAAATTCGCGCCTTTCCAGATTCACCAAGTCTAGTTCGGAAGCCGCCAAAGATTGATTTGTGGGTATTAAGTGAATTCCGTCGGCAGCATGGACCACAACCTGCTCAAGCGGACGCTCATTAAGCAATAACTCTTTAATTGATCCCTCAAGGAGCTGCTTGTCTACCCCGAGTCCGCTAGTTGCATTGCCCTGAGGATCAATATCTACAACCAAAACAGACTGATTGAGCCTCTTTAAAAACGAGGCTAAATTTATTACTGTGGTTGTTTTACCAACACCACCCTTTTGATTTATGACCGCAATTATATGTCCCATAAGCGTTTTAGCTTGTAATTATTAGCTTATCACCTTACTTACTCGAGGTAAAACGTTCAGATACTATTACGGGGTGCTTACATCTTAGCTATTGCTTCGATATAGCACCCCGTTTAACACTTTTTTGCGCTTATTAGGCGCTATTAAATGTTTTTATCCGCCTTTATTTGTTATAAGGCTTGTTTTGTTGTTTTAACCAATTTTTGTTGGCCTAGGACTGGTGCGAGTCTCCCAAGGCCAGGGACCATCCAATCCTATGCATGTAAGTATCTATCATGTTTAAAGAGTAATCAAGGTCTTTTTGAGTAATTTTTGCATGCGTATAGTAGTGGTAAATTTGTATTTTTTGCTATGAATTATGTTGTCAAAATATACGATTTAAGTAAATTTTCAGTTTTAGGGCAGAGATATTGCGGTGTTATTTACATGATATGCGTTTTTTTCCAGTTGCGTTTTTAACCACACTAAAAATTGCAGTTTAAAGTTATCCACAATCAAAAATTTAACTGCACTAGTTTTAAATTAAACGATTTTAGTTATTTTTATCGTAGTTAAGTGCTGACGATGTCCGTGAACCGTGTGAACTCTTTTTTTAGCCTTATAACGAACGGAGGTTTTTTTCTCCCCTAACTTGTCTGCTTCAAGAATATCTGCGGTTACTTTAGAGGCCGCTACATCTGGTTTTCCGACGCTTACTTTAGCCCCATCTATGACTAATATGGGCGTAAAGTCTACTTTCTTTTCAGCCTTAAGCTTTTCAACATCTAAAACATCGCCTTCCGACACCAGATATTGCTTTGATCCGGCAACTATTACTGCCTTTTTCATAATTTAGATTTACCTTTAGAGGTCTTAAAAAGTTACCGATAGATTCTACCAGATATAGGGGGTGGCTGTCAAAGAGGATGCACTAGTGTCCTCGCTCAAACAAGATAGCTCGACACCAAATTAAATTGTATTAATTGTTATCTCTGCACACTATTTGTTTTTACTTTAAGCTTTATTACTAGCTCTAACCCGTCTACTTGCACATTCTCCCAGTATGCATCTTTAAGCTCGGACTCATTAAGCTCTAGGGCAAGAGTCTCCCGTTGAATTAGGTCGGCTAATCCCGCATCCGTGTATACCTGTGATATTTCTTTGCTATCCGAGCCTAACTGAAGCTCAATCCGATCATCAACCTTTAGTCCGGCTTTCTTGCGGGCATTCTGCACGTTTCGGATAATTTCCCGGGCAATACCTTCCCTTTTTAGTTCAGGAGTAACCCTTAAGTCCATAACTGCCGTTTGGCTTGAACCTCTAACGTTCAGTTCTTTAACTTCTTTGACGTTAAGCTCTTCGGCGATAATCGACTTAAGCTCATCAGATAAATTAACTCTCTCAAAAGAAACACTGACTGATCCAAGCGGTTGCCTGACCTTAACGCCCTCGCCTGCCCGCTGCCTAAGTCCCTCATTAATAACTTCACGCACGTAGGACATTTGGCTGATTAAATCCTCCTCTACCTTTCCCGGTGCCGGCCAATCGAGCAAATGAACGCTTAAGCCTCCGGTTAATTTGCGGTATAGCTCTTCACTTAGAAACGGAATAAATGGCGCCAGCAATATGGACAGCTGCGTCAGTACATAATGCAGTGTTTCATAAGCCTGATCTTTGTCCTGGTCGTTCTCACTCTTCCAGAAGCGCTTGCGGGAGCGCCTGACATACCAATTTGACGCGTCATCGACAAACGGCAGAACTTCTTTGAGAGCTCCTGGAATATCATAAGCCTGCATTCTGGAGTCAATTATCAGGTTAAGCTCGTTTAGTCTGGACAATATCCAGCGGTCCAGAATGTGTTCAGGTTTAGGCGCCTCGCTATCTCCTGGCTTCCATTCCCAGCCGTCAACATCGGCATATAAACTAAAGAAGTCATATATATTCCAGATCATAGCTAACTTACGGCTAACATCAGCCACATCTTTATCGACAAGCGAATAATCTTCCGCATTCAGTAGCGGAGAGCTAAGCAACAGAAATCTTAGGGCGTCGGCGCTATATCGGTCCATAAGCTCACCCGGATCTGTAAAATTACCGTAGCTTTTACTCATTTTCCTGCCGTCGTTACCGGCTAAAGTTCCGCTAACTATAACATTATTAAAGGCATGGGTATCAAACAAGCCAGTTGCGATAGTGTGCAAATAATAAAACCAGGCCCGTACCTGACCGACATATTCAGCAACAAAGTCCGAAGGAAAATCTTTTTCAAATTTATCTTTATTCTCGAAAGGATAGTGAAATTGAGCAAAAGGCATGCTGCCGCTTTCAAACCAGCAATCAAGTACTTTATCGATACGTTTATACTCAACTCCGTCAATCTTAAAGCTGATGTCATCAACCCATGGCCGATGATAATCTTCCAGTTCAACCCCGGATAGCTCCTTAAGCTCAGCGTAACTGCCGACTACCTTAATATGTTCATTACCGTCTTTATCAACACCCTTCCATACCGGCATTGCCGTCGCCCAGAACCGGTCCCGGCTAATATTCCAGTCAGGAGCACTTTCTACAGTTTTAGTGAATCTGCCGTATTTAATATGCTCAGGAAACCAATAGATATTTTTATTGAGCTCAAGCATTTGCTCTCGCTGTGAGGCTATATCCAAAAACCAGCTGGGGTGAGCCCGGTAAATCAGCTTGGTTGCGCAGCGGTGACAATGGGGATAAGAGTGGGTTATAAAGTCAATGCGCCAAACTACGCCCCGTTTATGAAGGGTTTTAGCAATAAGCCGATTTGCTTCCCAGACATTTAATCCTTGCCATTCGCCGCTGCTATAGACACCGTAATCATCAACATTTGCAACGACGGGGATATTATGAGCGCGTGCTAGTTCATAGTCTTCTTCTCCGTAGGCTGGCGCAAGATGAACTACACCGGTGCCTTCATCAACGCTAACGTAATCCGCATCCCATATCATATGGGCATTAGCCCCACGGTCTTCAAACAGCGGCTCATAGCTTTTACCGACCAACTCAGACCCTTTAAAAGTCCTAATCACCCGGTGATCCAGGGGCTGATGTTTCTCATCGACTAAGACCTTGTCTATTAGCTCACTGGCCATTATTAGATGCTCGCCATCCATTTCTATTTCTGAGTATTCTATAGAGGAGTTGACGGCTGCAGCCGTATTGGCTGGCAGAGTCCACGGCGTAGTCGTCCAGGCCAGTAAGTAGGCGTCGCTATCCTTAAGTTTCAGTTTTACATATACCGACGGATCGGTGTCTTCCTGGTATGAGTTATCCTGGGCAACCTCGGCCTTAGATATAGGAGTTGCGTCACGGATACAATAAAGTAGAACCTTTTCGCCTTCATAAATCTTACCCTTATCATATAGCTGCTTAAACGCCCACCATACCGACTCCATATAGTCTTTATCCATCGTACGGTAGGCACCCTTAAAGTCTACCCACCTGCCGATCCGCGCAATAGTGTCTTCCCAGGCGTTGCCGGTGACCACCATATTCTCCCTACAGGTTAGAATGTAGTCCTCAAGGCTTATTTTAGAACCAATATCCCTTTTGTCGTGGATTCCCAGCTTTTTCTCGGTAAACACTTCAGCCGGCAAACCGTGGCAGTCCCATCCCCAAACTCGTTCAACCCGTTTGCCTTTCATCGTCCAATACCTCGGCACCGCATCTTTTACGATGCTGGATAAAAGCGTACCGTGATGCGGAACCCCTGTAATAAACGGCGGTCCGTCGTAAAATATATAGGAATTATCCGCCGAACGCTGTTCAACAGACTTCTCGAAGATCTTTTTATCTCCCCAGTATTTAACTAGGTCAGCTTCGTATTCTTTGGCTGCTCTTCTGCTGTTTTGGGTAAACTTCATATCTGTCCCTTAATTATAAAAACCTCTAAAATCCATCGGAATCCCTTATTTCAAGGGACGGTACCATCCGACTTCTTTTAAAGGTTTAACTCTAAAAGCACTCATTTTAAGGGGATTATCGACTCCCGGACGGCGGGTTCTAATCTACACTAAAGCGTATTTCTTCCCGGTCCATTGCAGTTGATAGCTGCTCAAGCGGACTTATCAAGATCCATTGTAACATCAATCAGATAGGAGGAGTAGCGTAGTAGTGAATATCTTCAACGCTTGGTATATTGTCGCTGCCCTGCCAGCTCTGCATAACACTTCCATCATCACGCAGCACCAAGAATCCGGGGTACTGCAAAATGTCATAGAGACTGGCCATGGCAGCGCCGTCCCGTTGATCTATGTCTAATATCTCCAGCTGAGAGTCTATAAACTGCTCTTTATATCGCCTAATGAACTCCTCAACAGCCACCCTGTGTTCGGACTTCGGTCTATAAAGCACTAGCACCTTCATGTGCCTTTAGTTTACACCAATCTAGCTGCAACCTGTAGTGCTACCACAGGAAGTACATACGTAACAACTGCCTGAGCGCTGGGTAATATTGCCGCAGTTATAGCACAGTGGTGCCGTCTGGTCAGTTACAGCCTGAACGACACTGGTGCTAACTTGCTCTACTTCCAGAGTTACATCAACCGTTTCGCCCGCTTCAACCACCGGTTCACTCTCAACTACCTGAGTCTGCTCGGTAATCAGTGAAGTTTGCAGCTCAGAAGTTTCCATATCTGAGATATCTGCCAGTCCCAGCTCAAGTCGGTCCTCAAAGCTCAGGTAGTCCAGCGCTAAACGTCTTAAGATGTAATCGGTAATTGAACTAGCCGTACCGATCTGCTTATCGTCTGTTACTCCTGCGGGGGCAAACGAAGTACCGCGCAGAATACGCACATAGTGCTTAAGCGGAACCCCGTATTGCAGACCCAGACTGACCGAAATAGCAAAGGAGTCCATGAGTCCACGCAGAGTACTGCCCTGTTTGCTGACATTTATGAATAGCTCTCCGGGCTTACCATCCTCGTATTCCCCGACCGTAAAGTAACCGTCTAGATCTGAAATCTGGAATTTGTAGGTTCGGCTGGTCCTGACTTTTGGCAGCTTACGCCTAGCAGGACCGGTAACTACTATTCTGTTATCTTCTTTAACAGAAGACTTATCATTCTCTTCACCGTCCCGCTTAGCCATCGACAGCGGCTGAGCGACCTTACAGTTGTCCCTATAAATAGCTATTGCCTTAAGCCCCATCTTCCAGGCATCCATGTGTAGTTGTTCAACGTCCTCTACGCTAACTTCTTCGGGCATGTTAACCGTCTTGGAAATTGCGCCGGAAATAAACGGCTGAACTGCTGCCATCATCTTAACGTGGCCAAGATAATGAATAGTGTTATCCCCCATAGAGCAGGCAAACACCGGCAAGTGCTCATCCTTAAGGTGCGGTGCCCCGACAATCGTCTTTTCTGAATCTATATACTTAACGATATCGTCAACTTGGGCCTTGCGGTAGCCTAATGACCTGAGCGCCCTGGGCACTGTCTGGTTAACGATGCTCATTGTTCCCCCGCCAACCAGCTTCTTTACCTTAACCAGCCCAAGATCAGGTTCAATTCCGGTCGTGTCACAATCCATCATCAGCCCAATAGTACCGGTAGGAGCCAGTACGCTGGCCTGAGAGTTACGAACGCCGTAACGTTGACCCAGTTCAACTGCTTCGTCCCAGGCGTTAGTTGCCGCACTAAGCAAATCCTCACTTACTAAGCTGGCATTGATCTTAGAAACCTCAGCCCGGTGCTGCTTAAGTACACGGATCATGCCTTCCCGGTCTTTACTGAACCCGGCAAACGGACCAACTTTGGCAGCCATTTTAGCCGACGTAGCGTAAGCATGCCCAGTAAGTAAGGAGGTTATCGCTGCTGCTTGAGCTCTTCCCTCTTCACTGTCGTAGGGCAGACCTTGGGCCATCAACAAAGCTCCCAGATTAGCGTAGCCTATCCCTAGCTCCCTATAGGCTTTAGCATTCTTAGTAATACGCTCGGTGGGATAAGTACTGTAACCGACCAGAATTTCCTGGGCAGTAAAGATCAGCTCTACCGTATGCTTGAATTCGTCGATCATGAAGGTACCGTCATCTCTTAAGAATTTAAGCAGGTTGATGCTAGCTAAGTTACAGGCTGAGTTGTCCAGGTGCATATATTCACTGCAAGGGTTAGATCCGTTAATGCGGCCCGCCTTAGGAGTTGTATGCCAGTGGTTAATTACCGTATCAAACTGCATACCGGGGTCTGCGCATTCCCAGGCCGCCTCAGACAGCTGATGGAACAGATCGCGCGCCTTAACTGTGCGCAAAGCCTTACCGGTGGTTACCGCTCTTAGGTCCCAGTCGTCATCATTCTCAACGGCATGCATAAAATCATCTGTTACTCTGACGGAAAGATTAGCGTTCTGGTACTGGACCGAGAAAGCATCCTTGCCGTCCAGACTCATATCCCAACCTAAATTCTGTAAGTCACGGGCTTTACGCTCTTCAATCGCCTTACACCAAATGAAGTCATAAACATCCGGATGATCAACATTTAAGATGACCATTTTAGCTGCCCGCCTGGTCTTGCCCCCGCTCTTAATCGCCCCGGCGCTAGAATCTGCTCCGCGCATAAAGCTTAGGGGTCCGCTGGCCGTACCGGCGCTTTTACTTAACGGCTCAATACTTGAGCGAAGCACGCTTAAGTTAATACCGGAACCTGATCCGCCCTTAAAGATCATTCCCTCTTCAACGTACCAGTTAAGAATGGCCGGCATAGTATCTTCAATACCTAAAATAAAGCAGGCGCTGGCCTGCTGAGCCCTATCTGGTGCCCCTATATTGAACCAAACCGGTGAATTAAAAGCCGCCCTTTGGGTAGCCAATACATATTTAAGTTCTTCTCTGAAGTTCTCGGTTGTCGTATCTGAATCAAAGTATCCCTCACTAACTCCATGGCTGACAATGGTATCTACCACTCTGTCAATCAGCTGCTTTAAAGAGTACTCCCGGTCACTGGTGCCCGGAGTGCCATTAAAGTATTTCTGCGCAACAATGTTAACGGCATTCTGAGACCAGCCGGTAGGAAATTTAATGTTTTCCTGCTCGAATACTACTTCATTGGTCTGCGGATTAGTGAGCAAAGAATGCCTCTCTTCCCAATCCAGCTGATCATACGCCTTACTTTTAGCGGGGGTGAATACCCGCCCCACCCCTAGGTCGGTAGCCTGTCCCATAGTTTTTACCCTTTCTTAGATCGGGTCCCATTCTAAAAGCCCCTCACACGTTAAGCTTTTACATATTACCCGAAAACTTTTTTAGTTTTTTAATATTTTAATGTGTTTATTTGAGTTGTCAAAAAGCGTTATGACTAACGCTTCCTGAAAGCTCTCTTCAGCTCACAATACTAATCGTTGTTAGCTAAAGACAACATTCAATCCGATATATTTCAGGTGCGTGCTGCTTTACTCAGGCGGTTCTGTTCGCGGATATGACTTAGTTCCTTCTCAAAACCCGCAATGTCTTTAAATCGTCTGTATACGCTCGCAAAACGTACATAGGCAACTTCGTTTAGTAAGCTTAGTCGCTGCATAACCATATCTCCGATCATGGCTGAGCTTACTTCTTGCTCACCGCAAGCATACAGTCCGTCCTCGATGTCACTAACCATGCTCTCTAATTGAACGCTTGTAACCGAAGTCTTTTCACAGGCCTTGTATAGTCCGGCCAATAGTTTTTCGCGGCTGAACATCTGCCTGGTCCCATCGTTTTTTATAACGATCAACTGGGGTCGCTCGATGCGTTCATAGGTAGTGAATCGATAACCACAAGCATTACACATGCGTCGCCGCCTGATTGCTTGCCGGTCGGCCGAATCACGTGATTCGATTACTCGAATGTCTTCACTGTGGCACTTGCTGCACTGCATCTGTTTACACCTCCATTAATAAAATTTTGCCAAAAAATCTTTAAACTAAATAAAATCAGAATTTATTAAGATTTTTCGGTTTTTTGAGGTGTTTGTTTTTAAATGTACCCTAGCGCGCGGGATTTAAAGCCCATATATAGCGCTTGTTAACACCAATATAACTCTATCCATAGCGCATTGCAATAGCATAAACGCTGTATAATTTACTCTTTGCTCTGGCTCTCTTTAGCGTCTTCGTCTTTATGCTTACGGTTTTTGCGGCGTAACCGCAAGAACGATGGCTTTTCAAGGTCTTCTTCTAACTTGCTTGCGACTATGGCCTCACCATGCGTAGTGTCAGAATCTTCAGACTCGCCCTTATTCTCTTTATGGCTGTCGCTATCCTCTTGTTTCTCTTCGTCAATCGTCCAGATATTGGGCATCGGAGCCTCGCTGACAAAGTCATTCTCACTGTCATCTTCCAGCGTTGTATCTATACCGCTCATCGCTTCTTCTTCGTCAGCCGGTAACAAAAACTCGTGGTCATCTTTATCCCTAGACCTTGTCTTAACCTGTCTTTGGGCGAAATAACTTGCATCAAAGCCGGTAGCTACAACCGTAATAATCAACTCTCCGGCAATTTCCGGATTAATGGTAGCTCCGAAAATAATATTGGCATCAGGATCAGCGGCATTAGTAATAGCTTCGGCTGCCGCATTAATTTCATGCATCGCCAGATCATTTCCGCCGATGACGTTAAACAGGATGCCCCGCGCTCCGTCAATTGATACCTCAAGCAGAGGAGATTCAATAGCCTGCTTGGCGGCTTTAATTGCCCTCTCGTCCCCGCTAGCGCGGCCTATACCCATTAGCGCCGTTCCGGCATTGCTCATAACTGACTTAACATCCGCAAAGTCCAGATTAATTAAGCCGTGAACTGTAATCAGGTCAGATATTCCCTGAACTCCCTGTCTCAATACGTCATCAGCCACCTTAAACGCTTCAATGAGAGGAGTTTGGCGATCAATCGTTTGAAGCAGGCGGTCGTTAGGAACAATGATCAGAGTGTCTACCTCACGTCGCAACTTCTCAATTGCATCTTCGGCATTACGCCGTCTCTTATCCCCTTCAAAGGCGAATGGTTTGGTGGCAAAACCGACCACCAAAGCCCCGTTTTCTCTAGCAATCTTAGCCACAACATGGCCGGCTCCGCTTCCGGTGCCCCCTCCGGCGCCTAACGTAACAAAGACCATGTCCGCACCGGTTAGAGCTTTTTTTATCTCTTCAATTGACTCCTCTGCCGCCTGTTCACCGACTTTCGGATCTGCGCCGGCACCTAGTCCTCGAGTTGTGTCTTTTCCGATGTGTACTTTCTTACCTGCTTTAGAGTGATGTAGCGCCTGTGCATCAGTATTAACCGCAATAAATTCGACGTTTTCAACTCCGGCTTCCACCATTCTATTAATCGCCGCGCCTCCGGCACCGCCGACACCGACTACCTTAATTTGAGCGAATGTTTCAATTTCAGGCTCAACCACTTGGGCCATGAATAATCTCTCCTTGACCTTTATATGCTAAGAATAAGTATACCCTGCTTATAGATTAGGTCAACAAAAATTGTGTGCATTAAAAAATACCAATTATTAGGTCCGCTCAATTTGTTGCTCAGCATTTAAGCTCCGCAAAACTAGGTGCACTATTTTTTTATTCTTTAGGGGTAAATCAGCCCTTCTTGAAGCGCTTTAACAACTTATCGGCTAAGTTAAACGTCTGAGCAAAACCCGATTGAGGCAGTACCGTACTGGGCAGTAACAGCATGTCGAGCATCATCAGCCCGACTACCGTAGCATAGGCCGGTCCCTCAACCGTATCGACCAAACCCCCTATATTCTGGACCTTGCCGACTCTGGCGGAAAGCTGCAGCTTCTCCCTGGTAAACTCCGCCAGCCCAGGCAGTGACGCACTGCCGCCGGTCAAGACAACGCCGCCGGGCAGTTTACGGGAGCGTTTAATTTTCATAAGCTCCTTATCTACCAGCTCCAGCAACTCCTCAATACGGGCTTCGGTAATCATGGCAATGTCATCGGCATCAAAAGAGTAAACCTGTTTCCCTACTTTTACATCTACATTGGCCGAATCGTCTTTTTCTTCTAGTGTCGCGTGTTTAAGTTTTACCTTTTCGGCGATGTCCAGATCAGTTTTTAACCCGATTGCTAAATCATTAGTCAGATTAATCCCTCCTACCGGTATTACGGCCACATGCTGAATCTCTCCGTCTTCTACAACGATCAGGTTGGTGGTACCGGCACCGATGTCCATAACCAATGTGCCTGCTTCTTTCTGCTGCCTGCTTAGCACCGCCTCAGCTGAAGCTAGGGAGGAAACCGTATAGTTCGACGGAGCAATCTCGGCCTTTTCTAGAGCTTGGGCTAAATTACGCAAGTTAGGACTGGCGGCAGTTACGATGTGCGCGTCAACTTCCAAACGAATACCGTGCATGCCGACCGGATCCTTTATATTAGTCTGACCGTCTAACGAGTAACCTTTTGCGAAAAACTGGATAATTTCTCTATTGGCCGGCAGCGACACTACAGTCGCCGCTTCTTCAACCCTCACCCTGTCTTCTTCGGTTATCTCACGATTAGCCGCACTGATAGCGATAACCCCTTTGGAGTTAAAACCAAGCATATGTGAACCGTTAATATTAACTGTTGCCCGGCGAATTTGCTGTCCGCTAATCCGTTCAGCCTCGGTTATAGCCTGAATGGTTGCCTCGGCAACATCATCTATATGAACAACCGTACCCTTGCGCATTCCACTGTTCCTGGCCGATCCGTGACCGATAATCGACAGATGCCCCGGCGTCCCCGGTTCAATCATACCAAGCACGCAGCGAACCTTGCTGGTACCTATGTCCAGGCCAACATAACACTGATTTTGAGTTTCATTCATTGTCGTAAGTATAACGCTAACTCTTTTAATTCGGCAAGGTTGAGCATAATACACCCCTTGGTAGCAGACATAAATAAGTCTAAATGCATCGTAGCTTTATAATACTAGCCGTTTAAGGTTAGCACATTTAGTCCCTGATGGTTAATACTTCAGATCCGGCTTCAGTTATTAGCACCGTATGCTCGAAGTGAGCACTCATTGAATGATCTGCCGTACGCACCGTCCACCCGTCGGAATCTACGACTATATTTTCGCTTCCAAGGGTGGCCATCGGTTCTATAGCGATTGTCATACCCGCTTTTAGCCACGGACCGGTGTTAGCCCGACCGTAATTAGGTATATTAGGATCCTCGTGCAACTGATGACCTACTCCGTGGCCCACAAGATCCCTGACTATGCCGTACTCGTGTTTCTTTAGGACTTTCTCGATTGAAGACGCAATATCTCCGGTTCTTACTCCGTCATGAACCGCCGCAATCCCTTCATTGAGTGAAGCTTCGGTATAGCGAAGCAGCTGCTCGTGCCTAGGATCCTTAGCCTTTCCCACAATCAGGGATAAGGCGCTATCGGTTATCATGCCGCGCCAGTTAACTCCAAAATCCAAACTGACTATATCCCCTTCTTTAATAATCCGGTCCGGACGGGGTATTCCGTGAACTATCTCATCATTTAAGGATATACAGATAACGTCAGGAAATCCCTGGTAACCGAAGAAAGGAGCTCCGGCACCCACCGCCTTAAGCTCCCTGTCCGCCAGCACGGCTATATCCTTAGTGGACGCCCCAACCCCGACGAAACTCTCCAGCTTACTTAAAATCTCGCCTAACAACCTTCCGCTTTCCCTAATAGCCAAAATTTCCGTTTGAGTTTTAACCTTGGTAGTCATAATCGGATAAACGAATATGTGTTTTACAGATTTAAAGACTTGGTTACGTCGTCATTAACTGCGTCAACACTGCGCCCGGCATCTATATTTATAACATTAACATTATGTTGCTTAAACCAACTGAACAAGGGTTCGGTGAGCTCCTTGTACTCCTTAAACCGCTCATTGATTACATCGTCACGGTCATCCAGCCTGCCCCGCGCGTGCAATCTGTCTTTAACCGTGTTCTCACTAGCAATCAGGTGGATTACATGGCTTATGGAAAACCCGTCTGCCTTGGCCTTAGCTAGCAGCCATTCAGCCTGAGCTACGGTTCTCGGAAAACCATCTAATACGCACAGGTTCTTGTTTTCTATACCGTCAAGAATGCGGCTAACCAACTCTATAACCTCGCTGTCCTCGAGCAGTTCACCGGCAAGCATCCTAGAGCGGCGATTACCGGTCACATACATACGGATAATTTCGCCCATGGAAACAAGATGCATGCCGTGCTGGTCAGCCATAATCTTGCCCTGTGTGCCCTTGCCTGCCCCCGGAAGTCCCATTAGTAGTATCATTGGCTTAAACTCTCCTTGACTATCTTAGCTATTAAGGCCCCGTCGGCACTGCCCGCCGTTTTCTGCTTAACCAGCCCTATAACTGCTCCCATTTTACTCATATCTTCTGCTCCCACCTCAGATATGGCCTGATCGACAATCGGTTTAAGTTCGGCCTCGCTAATCTGTTTAGGCAGATACCTCTCGATTATACTCTTTTCCTTTAGTTCCGCTTCCGCCCGCTCTTTACTACCGCCTTTTTCATATAATTCGGCGCTTTCACTGCGCTTTTTAGCCTCTCGAGCCAACACAGCTATCTCTTCTTCTTCGCTGAGTCCGCTGTCTCTCTTGCCTTTTTCCACCTTGGCATATAGCAACGCGCTCTTAAGCCCGCGTAAGGTATCCGCTTGAGTGCGGTCCCCGCCTAAAAGCGCAGTTTTAAGATCTTTATCTATTTGCGCTTCAATCATTACGCTATTTTTGCCCGAGCTTAATGCGTTTGATCTTCTGCACCTTACGTTCCTGGCGCAAAATAGCTTTAACCCGTCGCTCGCGCTTGCTAATCGGTTTCTCAAAATATTGGCGCTGCTTAACAATCGCCAGGGCTCCGGATTGCTGCACTTTACGGTTAAACCGGCGCAACATATTCTCTAGTGACTCTTTCGAATCTTTTCTACTTACCTGTATCATAGACGATAGTGTACCTTAAGGGGTTAACTTGACGCAAATGTTAAATGTTTTTACTTCAAGACTTTTCTAAGCAAATCCTAAGATATTTACCACTTACTGCACCACGAAGTACTTATATATATATGTAGTATTAGGCAGTGGATTATTAGCTGCGCTAATTATGAAGTATGAGGTTGTAGTTGATCCTAGGTTGGACCCGATTAAAGCCGAGCTGTCCCCTACTGGGGTAAACAGTACGTTGGGTACAGCCCCATATGCCTTATTGAATACAATCTTCACCTCATCCCCAGAACTTGGATTATTACCCGTAACTACACCATTCAGTGTAGTCTGGGCTCCGGTAGTAATGGTAATAGTTCCTGATGTGTCATTTCCACTTATAGTAGCGCTTGCATTAGTGCCGGCTGCAGTTAGAACAGTTATAGTTGGAGTATTGCCTGAAGTAGTTATGTGTCCGTTGATGGTTAGATCATTTACTTGAGTCATACCAGCTACACTTAGGTTGGTAGCTATAGTAACTGAGCCGGATACACTTAAATCGGTTAGGGTGGTCATACCTGAGACGTTTAGATCACCTCCTACACTAAGACCACTGTTTAGGGTTAGGTTATTGAGTAATGAGTTGGACTGTTGTAATTGACTGGAGGCGGTTGGGGTATATAGTCCAGGCTGGACTAGTACTTGTACCGTACCGGTTGAGCTGCTGCTGGAGCTTAGGGCATAGCCAATAATATAGCTAGTGGATGTAGCTAACTCTCCTACACCTGGTATGGATGAGGAGGTAATAGGATCTCCTACTTGTATATTGCCATTAATGTTACTGACTTCCAGGGGTACTTGTCCACGCAGGGATACCAGAACGTTATTAGCGTAGAAGTTAGTTAGGCAAGTAGAGTCTTTGTATGAGCAGGTTGGGCCGTTACCAATAAAGCCGGAGTCTTTAGAGACTATGCCCATAGGTTCTGTATTGTTACTTAAGGCTACTCCACCCTTAGTAGTTAGAGATACCATATACCCGGCACTTGGCATTGTGCTAGTAGCTGAAGTTAGATTATTTGTAGTACTACTACTATTAAGAGTAGCTATGCTATTAGGATTGTTAGCTAGACTTACTCCGGAGTCAAAGTTAAAGTACTCGGCATAGTCGGCTCCTGAAGTATTGTAGCTTACTCCTCCTGCGGCTACTGCCGCTATATTACCGTCAATATTACCTGCGCTATCTGCAAAAGCAATGAAGGTATTGCCTGTTGTCCAACTGGCCTTGGGTGTACCTATCTCAATGAGCAGGCCGTCTGAACTGTTACCTAAGTAACCTGACTGGGTGGCAGCTGAGGTATTTTGAATCGTAGCTATAAAGCCATTGGCATAACCTTGAATATTGGCAAAGCCCTGGATATTGGTTGTAGTGTCGCTATTGGTGCCAGCAGAGGCAGCAGCGAAGGATTCCACCGAGTTGCTTCCGGTGTTTGCTACATAAATATAGCCCCCATAAGCAGTCACAAAGGCCGGACTTGTACCGGTAGCTATGGTTGCTGCAGGAGTGCTTAAGATCGTGCCATTATTCTCACTAAAAACCTCCATGTCATTAGAACTAGTGTTTACTACATATACATAGCCGTTATAGACAGCTACAGACTCAGGATGAACGCCGCTTACGCTAGAGATTGGCGAACTAGAGATTACTCCACTACCGCTTATACTATAAGAATTCACTGCGTAAGTGGTGAAGTTCACAGTATAGAGGTAATTACTAGAGACTACAGCCTCAAAGATGCCCGAACTAGCGGTAACAGTTGAAACCGGCGTGCTATTGATTACCCCACTACTCTCGCTGAAGGATTCTAGGGTGCCGTTACCCTCATTAGCTACAAAGATGTAGTTTCCTGAGACTGCAACAGAGTAAGGAGTGGTGCCAGAGCCCAAAGCAATATTTGAAGTTGCCGTACTGGAAATAACACCACTACTAATACTAAAGGATTCTAGAGAATTATTGCCACTATCTACAACGTAGAGGAAATTACCGGAGACAGCAATCGAACGAGGCCCGCCAGCAGTGACAGTAACTGATGAAAGTGCTGAAGTATTGATTACCCCACTACTCTCACTGAAGGATTCGAGCGTTCCACTTGTGTAATTACATATATACACGTAGTTACCAGAGACAGCAACAGAGTAAGGAGCAGACCCTACGGTAAAGTTTGAGAGTGGAGTGCTGTTCATCACTCCATTAGTTTCACTGAAGGACTCTAGGGTGTTGCTGCTTTCATTCACCTCATAGACATAACCACCAGATACAGCTATAGAGTAAGGGCCAGAGCCGGTAGTAACGGATGAAGTGGATGAAGTAGGGGTAGTTGCAGCTAACCCCTGTCCAAAATTCCCTATGTTTATATTATTCTCTGCAGTATCTACACTTAACAGTTGCTGGTTATTTACCTGGCTGGTTACCGTTAAGCCACTAGTTACGTTTACATTCCCGGCATTAACTTCAGGCTGTTGGACTCCGCTTTCACTGAAGGATTCTATGGTGTTGTTACCGTTGTTAGCAACATATACATAGTTGCCCGAGACGGCAACGGAGATAGGAGCAGAACCGGTACCGGTAGTGGCCGTTGAAACTGAAGTACTATCTATTACCCCGCTACTTTCGCTGAAGGATTCTATGGTGTTGTTACCGTTGTTAGCAACATATACATAGTTGCCGGAGACGGCAACGGAAACAGGCCCGGAGCCTGATCCGGTATTGATGCTAGATATGTATGAACTAGAGATTACGCCATTACTTTCACTGTAAGATAGAAGTGTATTAGCGATACCATTCACGACGTAAACATAGTTACCCGATACGGTGACCGAACTAGGCCTAGACCCTATAGCAATATTAGATATAGGTGAGCTGGAAATTACACCGCTGCTAATGCTGAATGATTCCAGGGTATTGTTGCCGCTGTTAGCAACATATACATAGTTGCCGGAGACGGCAACGGAAACAGGCCCGGAGCCTGATCCGGTATTGATGCTAGATATGTATGAACTAGAGATTACGCCATTACTTTCACTGTAGGATTCCACATAGTTGTTGCCCGAACTAGCTATCACTACATATACGTAGCTACCGGAGACGGCGACAGATTCAAGATAATTGCTTGTGGTGATATCTGAAAGAGCAGTGCCGTTGATTACACCATTATTTTCACTGAAAGATTGTAGAGTAGAGCTACTCCAATTCACCACATAAATATAGTTGCCTGAGACAACAACATCGTAAAGGCCGGAGCTAAGAGTGACAGAAGATATAGGCGAGCTGGAGATTACACCGTTGCTTACACTGAAGGACTCTAAGGTACCGCTACTATTGTTTACCTCGTATACATAGTTGCCCGAGACGGCGACAGAATAAGGAGCACTGGCTGATCCAGTAGCAATTGAAGATATGTTAGTGAGGCTGTTATTTGCATAAAGTGTTGCGTTTGCCTGGGAGGTTCCGTCCACCATGAGACTTCCTGTTAGAGTATCTACGCTTAGCATATTAGTTCCTGATGCGTTCTGCACTTGGAAGGCGGTGGTACTGTTAACGGGAGTTTGGAGCAGTGTAGTTCCAGCAACGTCTAGAGTAGCTAGCGGAGAGGTAGTGCCGATTCCTAGTTGACCAGCCGTATCATAAACCGGAACTGAACCGGAAGTGCCGGTTGTTCCGGTATCGGTGAATGTAGTAGCGGTAGTACTGAAGTATTCACTCTCGCTTCCGGAAGTTGTTCCTTTATAGACATTATACGAAGTAGCCCCAGGAACTGCATCCCAAGAAATTATTGCCGCATTAGTATTAGTGGTAGCAGTGTCAAATGAAAAAGAGTAAATTTGGGTCGTAGTAAGATTGGCGTCCGGTACTGAGTCGGTATATGTAGTTGTTGTGTTGTCGTTTATCGTATCGCTGGCTATTAGATAGAAGCTGGAGCCTCCTACGTCGGTTCTGTATATATTCCTAGCTATAGTGCCGCTAGGACCCGTAGGAATGTTGCTTAGAATTACGTCCTGATTACCGGATGTAGTAGTTACGCTGATCGGCGAGCTCGGGTTGGTTACACCGTTGGCGGTGACATAAGTAATCTCATATTGATAAGTTCCTATGCCTAAAGCAGTACCGCTAGCAGCAGTTGCCGTAGTTGATGTAACTACAGGTGCAGAAAGTGTTTTAAAGCCTTGTCCGGAAATAGAAGCTTCGGTACTGGCTAAGCTCTCTCCGACACTATTAACAGCAGTTACTTTATAGTAATAAGCACTAGAGCTGGATCCGGACAGAGTTCCGCCGGTATTGGAGCCTGCCACCACGCTAACGTTGCCAGGCACCAAGAGACCTGTAGCGTCAAACAATCCTTGTCCGAAGCTTATACCGGTATTTGTGGTATTTACATTAAGAACACTCGACCCATTGGCATTCTGGATCTGGAAAGCATTACTGGAGTTAGCTGTATTTTGGAATGATGCATTGCCACTAACGCTTAACGCATTACTACATGAATTTAAGTTAATACAGACATTATTATCAACTGAATCAACTGTTAAAATACCGTTACCGGATGAGTTCTGAACAGCAAATGCCGATGTGGACGGCTGAGAGTCTTGTATTAACGCCGACCCGTAATCTTGTAATCCCGGCGTATTAGTCGATTGAGAAGACCCGACTGAGTAAACCTGTAGGGTACTAAGGCCTGCATCTGTTACATAAATATAGTTACCGGAGGCTGCTATCCCCACAGGATAACTTACGGCACCATTATATGAAGCCGCACCCACATATACTGGTACGCCTCCAGCGATATTATATGTAATTAAATTGTTGGAGTTTGATCCATCGGTCACATAGGCGTAGTTGCCGGAGATGGCTAAGAACTGTGGATTATTTAGCCCTCCACCCGTACTTCTTCCGGCATAAACCGGTACTCCAGTAGATATGTTAAATGCTACTAGGTCCTTATTGTTAGAATCGATAACATAGGCGTAGTTGCCGGAAATGGCTATATCATTCGGCCAGTTTA